>JALWTY010000260.1 GCA_026993265.1 Desulfobacterales bacterium | reverse complement strand
TGTCCAACCAATATTCATCTATTCCGTTCCTTTCCTCTTGCTTGAGGGTACCTTGACATGAATCCGACCACCTTCTTCACCACAATGGGGAACAGGCCCAAGGCCGCAAAGGAGGCCAGCAGCCCGGGCGACAGGATACCGCTCAGGGAGTCGATCCTGGCAAGCTCCTTCCCGGCGTTCACATAGACGATGGTCCCGGCCAGCATCCCCAGCTGGGAGACCCAGAAGAAGGTGACAATGGGCAGCCTGGTCAAACCCATCAACAAGTTTACCACAAAAAAGGGGAAAACTGGAATAAGGCGCATGGTAAAAAGATAAAAAGCGCCCTCCCTGGCAATCCCCTGGTTAACAGCCTCAAGTTTGTCCCCAAACCTGTTTTGAACCCAGTCCTGCAGCAGAAAACGGGCCGCAAGGCAGGCCAGGGTCGCCCCGATGGTGCTGGCAAAGGAGACCACCACCGTCCCGACCCAGAGGCCGAACAGGCCGCCGCCGGCCAGGGTCAGCACCGCGGCGCCCGGCAGGGAAAGGGCCGCCACCAGGATGTAGATCCCCATATAAGCGGCAATGACCGCCAGGCGGTGCTTCTCATACATGGCCTGGAAACCGGCCTGCGACTCCTTCAGATAGGCAAGGGTCAAATAGCGGTCCAGATCGAAGTAGACAAAGGCCGCAATCAGCACCGCAGCAACCAAAGCAAGCCCCGCTTTAACAAGAGTACTCTTCTGTTTCATGGCGCCCCCCCGGCCCGGCTCTGCGCAGAGATCCAAATCGATACGGCCTGCAACTCAGGCCCCTTCCAGACTGCCGCCTCAGGTGAACCCGGCCCCCGCCGTGCAGGCGTAGCAGTGATCGGAGACGGCAATGCCGCTTCCCGGCCGCGGCAGATCCGTCAGTTCCGTAATGTGGACCTTCGTACCGCCCAGCGGCAGATCCATGGCCAGGTTGAAATCACAATCATACAGATAGCCGTCCCAGTTCACCGAGATAATGGAGCGGCACATCACCCCGTTCAGGGCGCAAGGGTTGAAGGCGGCGGCAAGCTTCTCCATATACGCCCCATAGTTGCCGCTGGCAAGCAGCCAACGCCTGAACCGTCCCAGCGGCACGTTGGCGAAGGCGAAAAGGTTATTGAACTCAACCCCCCACTTCTCCCGCAGCACCCGATGGAAACGCTCCTCCAACTGCCGCTGCGCTGCGGGCATGAAGGCCCCGGCCGGGTTGGAGACCAGATGCAGTTCCAGGCCGGAGCCCGCCTTGCCATAGCCCATACTGTTCAAGCGCCGCAGGATTTCGAGTGAGGCCGAAAAAACGCCGCTGCCGCGCTGGGATTCAGCCTGGGCCTCGTTCAGGGCCGGGAAAGAGGCCACCACGGCCACCCGGTGCCGGCGGCAGAGCGCCATCAACTCCCCACACCCGTCCGCCCCCATGGCCACCAGGTTCGAACGCAGCATAAGCCGCCCGGTCAAAGGCGCCAGGCCGCTGATCAGGTCGGTGATATGGGGGTTCATCTCCGGCGCGCCGCCGGTGATATCAATGACCGGCAACGGGTGACGGGCGGCAAACTCGATCACCTGCCCCACCGTCTCCGCCCCCATGACCTCCGTCCGGCCCGGTCCGGCCTCCAGGTGACAATGGCGGCAGGCCAGATTGCACAGCAGTCCGGTGTTGACCTGGAGGGTGGAAGGTTCCGTCCTGGTCAGGCTCAGGTGACGGCGCTCCAGGGCTTGAGAAAAGGGTTCAACGACGGGGGTGGTGCTCTTGTTCATCAGGCAGGGTTATAATGATATCTTCTCGGCAATATTTCGCATCTGCAGGCCGTGTACCAGAGAGGCCCCGCCCCGGATGGCGGTGGCCACATGGATGGCCTCCGTCATCTCGGCCCTGTTGGAGCCCTTCTCCAGGCACGACTGGGTGTATGCATCGATACAGTAAGGGCATTGCACCGTGTGGGCGACCGCCAGGGCGATGAGCGCCTTTTCCCGCTCCGTCAACTCACCTTCGGCAAAAACCGCGTTATAATAATCAAAAAACTTCCGGGCCAGTTCCGGGGCCTCCTCACCGATCTCGGCAAACCTGGGCAGATCTCCCGGCTGATAATATGTCTTCATAGGACCTCCAATGGTTCATGATCACTGATCAAGCAGCAATCCCATCCAGCCGGCGGCCGCCTCCGGCCCCCACGATCCGGCGGAATAGGAATGCAACCCCTTCCGGCAGAGGCGGGTGCCGGCCTCGATGACGGGATCCAGAAACCGCCAGGAGAGTTCAACCCCTTCCTGGCGCCAAAACAGCAGGTGGTCACCGGCAATACAATCCAGCAGCACCTTTTCGTAGGAGTCAAAGGAGGCCGTCCCCTCCTGATCATAACGAAAATCCATCTCCACCGGCTTCAGGCACAACGCGGGCCCCTTGCCCTTGACCTGAAAGCGCAGCGATATTTTTTCATGGGGATATACACCTATAACCAGCCGGTTGGCAACAATATTCTCCGCCAGCACCCCCTGAAAGAGCGAGTGCGGCACCGCCTTGAACTGGATGACAATCCTGGTGATCTTCTCCCGCAGCCTCTTACCGGAGGCCAGGTAGAACGGCACGCCCTGCCAGCGCCAGTTGTCAACGAAGAGACGCATCATCGCAAAGGTCGGCACGCAGGAGCCCGGCGCCACCCCCGGCTCGGCCCGGTAGCCCGGCACCTCACGCCCCCCCGTGAAACCGGGGCCATACTGGCCCATGATCATCTTGACCGCCCCCTTTTCATCAAAGGGCTGCAGGGCCCTGAAGACCTTGATCTTCTCACTGGCAACCCGATCGGCGGTCAGCAGCGAAGGCGGCTCCATACTGGTCAGGGCCAGCAGCTGCATCATGTGGTTCTGGAACATGTCCCGCACCACCCCGGCCTGCTCGTAGTATCCGGCCCGGTGCCCGACCCCCAGGGTTTCGGCGGCGAGAATCCCCACATAATCAATATAGCTGCGGTTCCAGAGC
>JALWTY010000259.1 GCA_026993265.1 Desulfobacterales bacterium | reverse complement strand
GACCAGTGGCTCAAACACTACAACGAGGAGCGCCCCCATCGGGGCTATCGCAACCGGGGCAAACGCCCCATTGACGCCATAAACGAATACCTGAAAACTGTTAATAAAGAAGGTTAGTCTTACAGATTATTGACTGGCTCCGCCAGGGCGGCACTGATGAGGATGCAGGCATAAACGTCCGCTACCATTTTCACGATCCGCTTAAACCATGGAACTCAGCGGGCATATATGGGCTGGCAAGTCTGGGGGGTACCGGATCGGCCCTGCCCAGGGCGCAACAGGCTGATTATGAGTGGGCGTGGCCTGCAGCCAGGGAGCATTATTACAAGGCCCTTGTCACCCAGTATGAGTCCGAGTTCGCCCGGACCTTTCTTACGTTGGGTCACCTGATGCACCTGGTTTCGGATATGGCGGTCCCGGCACATGTGCGTCCCGAGTACCACCTCACCCTTGATACAAGTTTTACAGATTTTATTGAAGACCCGGACCTGTACGAAAAATGGACCGCGAAAAATTACAAAACATTGAATTACAGCGGGCTCAAGCCCTCCTCCGCTATTTTCAAAAACTTCAACCCGAACAACACCGTCGAATATCTCCTTGCCCCGGAGCCGATCTCCGCCCTCTGGGACCAGAACAGATACCGGAAAATCCTGGACAACCCCTGGGTCACCCGGACCGGGATAAGCGCCGAAGGCCTCGCCAACATCGGCCTTTCCGAGTACACCAACGCCAACCGCCTTCCGGAGAATCGCCCATGCGCCGCCTGATCATCCCTGCCGTTTTTGTCCTTGCCGCCACCCTCACCACCGGCTGCGCCATCACCCATGTCTATGGCCCCTACATGGGCAAAGTGGTGGACCGTGAGACGAAGGAACCCCTGCCGGGCACAGTGGTGTTTGTGCGGTTCTACACCGTCGGGATCGAACTGATGCAGCACTACGTCGACGCGGTCGAGACGGTGAGCGACAGCAACGGCGAATTCCACATCCCCCGGCAGCGGCTGTTCACCACTCCCGCCCCGTTCGAGCACTGGGACGAGAGAGGATCATTCATTATCTTCAAACCCGGCTACGAAGTGCAGTTTTATGTGCCGGAGAACAAGTACACCGTCATAGCCCTGCGCAGACTCAAGACGAGGGAGGAGAGGATAGAGAATCAAAGCCGTGTTTCTTTCACATCGAATATTCCACTCAACAAATGGAAAAACCTCGCCAGATTGCGAGATCTTGAGCGTATGAGTATAGGGCTGGAACCGTTGTATTCAAGATAAAAAAGGGAAACCAGATGAGAAAAATTATCCTTTTTTTAATGTGTGTTGCTATTTTTACAGCATCATATGGCAAGGCTTACGATGACAAGATAGTTCATCCTGAAATCAACATCAATGCCGCGCAACAATCCACTTTGGGAAAGCAGGCTGGTAAGAAAAGCTTTCTTGAAATTTTAGGGTTTGACAGCGGACTTGCAACACCATTTACCCTTGGAGGCAAGACCAAGGAGGCCCTTGAATGGATCAAACAGGGCGGAACGGATGAGGATGGAACCTCTGACATCAAGCTGGTCGACATCATGCAGGGCCGTTACCTGCGTCATTTTCATGATCCGCTCGAGCCGTGGAGTGACGCGGGACTGGCGGCCTTCAGTTCAAACCTTGTCTGGGCGCAGAAGCAGGACACGGTTTCCGGGGACTATTCCTGGTCCGCGGCCCGTGAGCATTATTACCAGGCCCTCATTACCCAATACGAATCCGAGTTCGCCCAAACCTTTCTCACCCTGGGCCACCTCATGCACCTGATCGCCGACATGGCGGTCCCGGCCCATGTTCGGAGCGACGCCCATCCCGGCCTCCCCGGTCCTCCCTCCTGGAAGTCCGACCTGTACGAAAAATGGGCGCGGTATCGTTCCCTGAAATGGGAAAAGGAGGAACACCCGGCCGGTGACGACAGTTTCATCACCAGATACTTCACCGGCCTGACCCCATCCCTCTCCATCTTCGCCCACGCCAGCCTTTACCCGGAGAATCGCCCATGCGCCGCCTGATCATCCCTGCCGTTTTTGTCCTTGCCGCCGTTATGAGCTCCGGCTGCGCCATTACCCATGTCTATGGCCCCTACATGGGCAAAGTGGTGGATATGGAGAGCGGTAAGCCGATCGAGGGCGCGGTGGTGTTCATGCGCTTCTTTACCAAGTACCCGACCCTTGGCGGCACCAATTACTCTTACGCCGATGCCCTGGAAACGCTGACCGACGCTAAGGGCGAGTTCCACATCCCGGAACACAGGATATGGACCTTCCGTCCGGTAAACGGCTGGGTGCCGTACAACCGGACCATAATCTTCAAGCCGGGGTTCGCTGTCTTCCCCAGCTATCACGCCAACAAGACCCCAAGAAGCCTCCCGGCCTCGAGTATCCCGGAGAACAGGTTCGTCATCGTCAGGGTAGAAAGACTCAAGACGAGGGAGGAGAGGATAGATAGCTTATATGATGCCGGGGGGTACAACAAAAGCGAGGTGCCTTGTGAATACCAACGCAACCTCCTAAAGCTATATAACGCCGAACGTGTCAGTTTGGGGTTTGAACCGGTTATGAACAGTTGCGAGTAAGGCCATGAAAAATAGACAACTTTATGCGGTTCTGATTAGTTCTCTGGTTCTGTTTTTTGTTATAGGTACCACTGGCACCTATGCCTATGATGACAAAATTGTGCATCCTGAAATAAATGAATGGGCGGGCAGGCAATCGTCTTTGGATGATTTCATCAAGACACAACTTGGTTTTTCTGCCGGAATCAACACAACTTTTCTTGAAAAGGAGTGTTGGGACTGGCTCCGCCAGGGCGGCACGGATGAGGATGCAGGTGTCCGCTGGATGAGCCATTTCCATGATCCGCTCGAGCCGTGGGACAACAGCGGTTTGTGGAACAACGACACCCTGTGGCACGCGAACCTCGCGTGGGCGCAAAGGCCGGGCAACGCATTTTCCTGGTCCGCGGCCCGGGAGCATTATTACCAGGCCCTTGTCACCCAATACGAATCCGAGTTCGCCCAAACCTTTCTCACCCTGGGCCACCTCATGCACCTGGTGGCCGACATGGCGGTCCCGGCCCATGTTCGGGATGACGCCCATCCTTTGGGGGATCTGTACGAGAAATGGGCCACCATCCATTGCGACCCGGACAAGCCGGCGGAGTTTTCCTGCAATTTCAATTATCCCGATGAGCCGGCCAAACGCCTGACCCCGTCCCTCTCCATCTTCGTCCACGCCAACCCGGCCGACAGCGGTGAGGCAGCCCTTGCCCCGGAGCCGATCTCCGCCCTCTGGGACCAGAACAAGTACCGGAAAATCCTGGACAACCCCTGGGTCACCCGCACCGGGATAAGCCCGGAAAGTCTCGCAAACATCGGCCTTGCCGAGTACACCAACGCCAATTTCTTCAGCCAGGACACGATCTTCTATGGCTACGACCACCCTTCAAAAACAGAGGCCTACACCAGGACCGGAGCCCTCTTGAGTACGGTTCGTTTCACCGATATCAGTATCGCCGACCTTGAAATACAAATAGCTGAAGACAACACACCGGACTTCAGGATATACGCCTACGCCAGTGACGAGCAGGGCGAGTATCACCTGGCCTCTCTGGGTTATTTTTTTGAAGAGGAGACCCTGGTTGAACCAGGCGGCACAGATACCGATCACACCCTCGACGACACCGTCCTCGCCGACTACGCCGCCCGTCTGGTCCCCCGGGCGGTGGGGTATTCTACCGCCCTGCTGGATTATTTCTTCCGCGGCCGGATCGGGATGCGGATCGCGCCCGAATGGATGCTCGTGGCCCGGCGGGAGTACGAGGGGCTCAACACCTGGCACGACAACGCCAACCGCGGCCTCTCCCGCATCGGGGTCTGGGCCTGGAACACGTCCACGCCGGCAGGGGGGGTAATCGAGGCCATGGACGACGGCAGCATCGAACTGGTGGTGGTGACCGACCGGTACGTACTCCACTGCCCCCAGGCAATCAACACGAACTCGCGCGCCATCGGCACGGATGAACAGCTCTTTGTCTTCGACATCTCGCAGCTGCCCATAAGCATGCCGGCCGACGGCTCCGGGCTGGAGGTGGATCTCTACCTGGTCTATCACGGGAGACTTGGGCAGGAGAGCAACGGGGTGGCCGTTGGCCATCAGCGGATGCTCGTCTCGAACAACATGACGGTCAGCCTGCCCCCGAAAGGAGTGTACGCCGCAAGCCAGACCATGCCATGGGAGCTTGCCGATCCCGGAAGCCAGGGATTCGACACCATCACCCTCCTGGTCCACAACGATGTCGCCACCACCCAAGGCGATCTGCACCTGGCCGCGACCTACCGGGTGACGCAGGAGAACCCGTTTACGGGCAACATCTCTGAACCTCCGGGGACGTCATGGCGTGTGAGCCGGGGAGTGGCGTATTCCGCGCGTGTGCCGACCCTGAGCGACAACAACGGTCTCCCGGTCCAACTGACATTTTCGCTCGACAGGCCCATCCCCATGTACGCCACCGATCTCAGGCTGCATCTCTACATGGATAATGCGTATGGAACACAGAGCATATACGACACCGGCTTCAAGGATGTCAGCGAGCCGCATATTTTCGCGGTGATAAACAAGAGCACGGCAGGAGCCGCCACCTGTTATTACATGCACCACAGTGATCTGTACATAAAGCCGGTCATCAGCAGCCAGTACTATCCGGCGGAACCTGTCAGCATTTCGTCGCTTGGCCCGGGAAGGGCGTGGCGGATAGCGGTGATTTCCGATTATCAGGTGATCTGGGATCACCCGGGTTTCTGGTACGAGCCTTCATCCAAGTGCAGCGACAGCCCTGATACCTACCACCACAGCGCGCATAGCATGAACGACGTGGTCAACAAGAACCAGGGCGACTACTTCACCGGTTCAGTATGTACGGCCGGCACTGATCCCTGTTATGGTTTCATCACTGCCTGGCCCCCGTATTTCCATGATGCTTATTACTTCAACACGCACCCGTACGACTCGGGATTTTTGTATTTCAACCAGACTCCGTGACCGCCTTGTGGGGCTTGAATGTTTATGTGTCTGACATTGCTCATTTTGGGGGGATTTTGACAGGGTTGCCCGCCACCCTTTGCGTGTCTGATAGGGGCGGCTTAACAGGAGACAGGAAGGCGGATGCGGCCGAAGGCCGCATCCGCCGACCCTGAAACACGAAGCCGTCACTGATTCAGGATCCTGATGAGAAACGGCGCCAGGCTCAGGGCCGCGCCCGCGGCCACCAGGGCGGTGGTGCTCATGGGCAGGTAGGGGATGATCATCAGGCCGGTGCCGCAGAGAAGCGGCACCGGCTTTTTTTGTTTTTTCCCGTAGACGAAAAACCCGAGGCCGATGGAGCTGAAGAGGACTCCCCAGAGAATCGCGGCGCTGTTCACCGGAGCATCTCGGCGATGAGGAAGGCCAGCTCCAGGCTCTGTTCGGCGTTGAGCCTGGGGTCGCAGGTGGTGTCGTAGTTGGCGAGCAGCCCCTGGTCGGTGATCTCGCGGCCGCCGCCGGTGCACTCGGTCACGTCCATGCCGGTCATCTCGAAGTGGACCCCGCCGGGCACGGTGCCCACATCCCAGTGGATCTCGAAGAAACTTCTTATCTCGTCGAGGATGCGGCCGAAGTTTCTGGTCTTGAGCCCGGTCTTGCTGGTGTAGGTGTTGCCGTGCATGGGGTCGCAGCTCCACACCACCCGGCTGCCCTCCTTCTTTATCCGTTCCGCGAGCCTGGGGAGGAAATCCGCGATCTTGTCGGCCCCGAAGCGGGTGATGAGGACGATGCGGCCCTCCTCGTTCTCCGGGTTGAGCCGGTCGAGGAGACGGACGATCTCGTCCGGATCGTGGGCCGGCCCCACCTTGATGCCCACCGGGTTCTTCACCCCGCGGAAGAACTCCACGTGGGCCCCGTCCACCTGGCGGGTGCGGTCGCCGATCCAGAGGAAGTGGGCGCTGCAGTCGTACCAGTCGCCGGTGGTGGAGTCCTGCCTGGTCATGGCCTCCTCGTAGGCCAGAAGCAGGGCCTCGTGCGAGGTGTAAAAGGTGGCCTGGTTGAGTTGGGGGATGTTGTCCGGATCGAGACCGGCCGAGCGCATGAAGGTTATGGCCATCTCGATGTTCTTGGCCAGTTTTTCATAGGATTCCCCCTGGGGCGAGTTTTTTACGAACTCGTTGTTCCAGGCGTGGACCCGCTCCAGGGCCGCGAAACCGCCGCGGGTGAAGGCGCGGAGGATGTTCATGGTGCAGGCTGACAGAAAATACCCCTGCAGGACCCGTTCCGGGTCCGGGGTGCGGGCCTCGGGGGTGAAATCGGGCGAGTTGACCATGTCGCCGCGGTAGCTGGGCAGCTCGACCCCGCCGCGGCTCTCGGTGTCGGAGGAGCGGGGCTTGGCGTACTGACCGGCCATCCGGCCGATCTTGACCACCGGCTTGCCGCCGGCATAGGCCAGGACCACGGTCATCTGCAGGATGACCTTCAGGGTCTCGCGCACGGTGGGCGCGGTGCAGTTGGCAAAACTCTCCGAGCAGTCGCCGCCCTGGAGGATGAAGGCCTCGCCGCGTCCGGCCCGGACCAGCTCCTTCTTGAGGCTCCTTATCTCGCCCGCGAACACCAGCGGCGGCAGGGTGGATATCCTTTTCATCACCGCGTCGTGGTGGTCCTGGTCGGGCCAGTTGGGCTGCTGCAAAGCAGGAAAGTTTCTCCAGCTTCCCTTGTGCCAGTTGCTCATTTTTTTACCTTTACGGGTTGTTTGTGGGGGCATCAGCCCCAGAAAAAAGTTCATCCCTCAGGGGCCCCGGGCAGGGCGCAGGGGCCCCCGGCGCAGCATATCTCCAGGTCAAAGGCGTTCAGTATCCTCTTTTCCCGTTCCGCCCGTTCGCCGGAAAGCCCGGGAAGAAACTCCAGTCCGGGCAGCATCCTTTCAGCCTCGTCCCTTGCCGGGATCGCCTCCATGCCGCGGGCCAGCACCTTGCCGCCGCTGGTGTCCAGAAGTTCGGCGTCGCGGCCGTTGGTGACCGCTGCCAGCGGGATCCTGTACTCCGGCAGGAGCACCCTGGCCGCGGCCACGGCCGGCCGCTCGCGGGTGACGAGCGATCCCGGCCCGTAGCGGATTATCAGGAATATCCTGCCGGCAAGCCTTACGGCGAAGTCGATCTTCGAGACCACGAAGGTGTGGTTGAACATGGTCTCGATCTTGAGCCGGGGGACGATCTCGTCCCTGGCGTAGCCCCGTTCCTTCACCAGCATTCTGGCGATCTCCTGGCGGATGCGCTCGTCGTCGGTGTCCACCAGGGGCTCGCCGGTGAGGAAGTCAGCAAGCTTGCCGTAGATCAGATGATGGGATGGAACGTCTGCCATGCCTTTGATTCTACTACGCGGCCCGCCAATAAAAAAAGGGGCCGGCGCGGCCCCTTTTTCCGTCCGGGTGGCGGCCTGGCTTACAGCTCGAGCCAGGACTCGGAGAAGACCGTCTGGCCGGAGAGGGCCTTGTAGGTCTTGTAGTGCTCGAGTGCGACACCCTCGAGGGTGGAGGGATCGGGGTCGTTGCCGTCCATCATCGCGTGCACCATGTCCACGTGCTCCTGGCGCTCGCCGCGGCAGATGGCCATAAGCTCGGGGTCGTAGGAGTTGACGATGGCGGTGGTGATGCCGTACTTCATCAGCATGATGAGGTAGGTGCGGTCGAGGTACTTGCGCAGGTGCTCGGCCACGCCGTTGGAGACGTTGGAGAGGCCGACGGTGGAGCCCGCGCCCGGGGCGATGTCCTGCAGCATGCTGAGGAACTCGAGGCCGCTTGCGATCTGGTCCGCGCCCAGGGTGATGGGGGTGGCGATGGGATCGAAGAGCATCTTCTCGTTGGGGATGCCGGCCTCGGCCAGGGCCATCATCAGGTCCACGGCCATGGCGGCGCGCTCGTTGGAGTCGCGCGGCATGCCGTCCGGGCCCCAGAGCAGGGCGATGACGTTGCAGCCGGCCTCGGCCGCCACCGGGATCAGTTTCTCCATCCGCTCGGGCTGGGCCGAGATGGAGTTCATGATCGCCTCTTCCTTGTTCTTGAGCACCTTGAAACCGGCGGCCATGGCCTCGGTGTTGGTGGTGTCGAGGCAGAGGGGGGTGTCGACCGCATCCTGCACCGTCTCCACCACCCAGGGCATCAGCTCGGTGCCGTCCTTGCGGGCCGGGCCGATGTTGAGGTCGAGGTAGGCGGCGCCGGCGTCGGTCTCCTCCTTGGCCATCTCCACGATGGGAGCCGGGTTGCGCTCCTTCATGGCAGTGCCGCTGCGCTTGCCCATGATGTTGATGCTCTCTGCGATGGCTTTTACGGTCTGGGCCATTTTTTTCTCCTTGTTATTTTTGGTCTCGTAAAACCCCAAAACGGGGCAGGAGGCACGAAATCATCTGATCCGTAACCTGCCGATACTTTTGCCTTTTTATTTTTGACTTTTGACTTCCGGCTCGTAAAAAGGCCGCAAAAGCGGACTTTTTACGAGCCGGTCATAAATAACTTGCGAAATTACCGTCTGAACCTGCGCTTGTCAACCTCGGCGGCGCAGGGATGCGAGGGATTTTCAGGCGAAAAGAAAGCGGCACAGCTCGAGGAACCCGAGCCCCGGGTGCGGATGCCACCCGGCCGAGGGGTGGAACACCGCCTCCCGGACCAGGTTTATCCGCCAGCCCCGCCGCCGGGCCCGGCGGCAGAGGAGCGGGATCATGGCGCGGCCATCCTTGGGAATCCCGGTCTCCTCCAGGGTTTCGGGCCGGATTACCACCGGCGGGGCGCTGACGCACTCCACCTCAGCTCCCCCTGCCGGCCGCGGCGCGATCCGGCTCTCGATGATGATCCGCGCTGTCGGTGGGAGTTTGCCGGCGGCGGCCCCGCCGGCCACCATCGGGGCCGCGATCCCGGCCAGGGGGTTTTCGTCCATGTGGCCTGTCAGGGCGGCGATGGCCCCGGCTTCCGGGGTGACGGCAGGGTCCCACAGGGCGAGGTAACGTCCCCGGTCCAGGTCTTTTTTGCCGGGGAGGCCGTCTGTCACCTCGACCAGGGCGGGGTCGGCCAGGCTTTCCAGCTCGCTGGCGAACCCCGGCGCCATCCGCGCGGCGCCGGTGAAGATGACCAGGTCGGGCCGCGGCTCCTCAGCCATCCTGTTCCGCCAGCTTGGCGGCCACGGTGGGGAAGAGGCTCATGTCGGTGTGGGGCAGGAACAGGGCCGCCATGTAGTGGTTCATGAAATCCGGGTTCTCGGAGAGCTCCATGTTGGTTATCAGCCGGCTGACCTCGGTCCGTTCCCGGAAACGGTCGTTGTCGATCAGGCTTATCTGGCAGCCGGTGAGGGAGGCGTTGCCCAGGTAGTAGAAGCGGTCGCGGTCGATGTCCGGCAACAGGCCGATGCTGATGGCCCGCTCGAGATCGATGTAGGCCCCGAAGTTTCCGGCCAGGATGACCCGTTCGAGGTCGGAGAAGGAGAGGCCCACCGACTCGAGCAGGGTCATGTAGCCCGCGAACATCGCCCCCTTGGCGCGGATGAGGTTGTCGAGGTCCACCTCGGTGATGACGATGTCCTCGCCGGTCATCGAGCCCTTGCCCCAGGCGAGCACGTACTCGTAACCGTCCTCGCCCTCCCTGATCCTGGGGTTTTCTATCTTGCGGTTGAACTTGCCCTGCTGGTCGATGACCCCGGTCTCGAGCAGTTCGCTGACGATGGCGATGAGGCCGGAGCCGCAGATGCCGCGCGGTTTGGCCCGGTCGATGGTGACCAGCATCGGCTCGAGCGTCTCCGGGTGGATGTGGAAGTTCTCGATCGCGCCGCTGTTGGCCCGCATCCCGAACTTTATCCCCCCGCCCTCGAAGGCGGGGCCGGCCGAACAGGCGGCGCAGGCCATCCAGTCCTGGTTGCCGACCACGATCTCGCCGTTGGTGCCGATGTCGATGAACAGGGTGAGTTTCTCGCTCTTGTGCATCCGGCAGGCGTGGACCCCGCTGACGATGTCGCCGCCCACGTAGCTGGCGATGGACGGGTAGAGGAACAGGCGCACCGAGGGATGGGCGTACACCCCGAGGCCCGCGGCCCTGGTCAGGGGAAACTGGCTGCACGCCGGCACGTACGGGGCCTCGCGGACGAACTTGGGGTCGATGGCAAGCAGCAGGTGACTCATCACCGTGTTGCCCGCGGCCATGATGTAGCTGATGTCGCTCGGGCTGATGATGACCTTGCGGCAGACGGTCTCGATGACGCTGTTTATCGTCCGCACCACCGCCTTCTGGAGGTCGTCGAGGCCGCCGGGCCGCTGGGAGTAGATGATCCGGCTGATGACGTCCTCGCCGAACTTTATCTGGTCGTTGTAGGACGAGGCCTCGGCCAGGACCTTGCCGCTGTTCAGGTCCACCAGCAGGCCGCAGACCGTGGTGGTGCCGATGTCAACGGCCAGGCCGTAGAGGCGGTCGCTGGTGTCGCCCGGCTCCACCGCGATGATGCGGTCGGGCTCCTCGGCCCGTTTGCCCCGCAGGAGGATGACCGTGACCTCCCAGTCGGCCTCCCTGAGGATGAAGGGAAGCTCCTGGAGGAGGCGGGGGTGGTCGTAGGTGGGTTCCTCGCAGTCGTGGCAGCCCTTGCGGATGGCGCGGAGCAGCCGCTGCAGGTCCGGGGTGTTGTCTTCCATGGAGGGCGGATCGAGTTTGATGAACCGCTTTTCCACCGGCGGACTCACCTTCCACTCTCCCACCAGGTCGGACAGGGAGCGGGCCGACACCGCCCGGGTGGTCTTGGGCCGGCGGCGGCCGGTGTCGGCCCCCTCGGGCAGCCGGACCACCAGGTCGTCGGTGACCTCGGTCTGGCAGGCGAGCCGCACCGCCGGGTCGTCGCTCTTCAGGGCCGCGGCCTTGGTCATCCTGGCCTCGCCCTCCTCGATCCGCACCCTGCACTTGCCGCAGACCCCGTCGCCGCCGCAGCTGGCCGGGATGTAAACCCCGGCCGCGGCCGCGGCCGCGAGCAGGTTGTCGCCCCTGTCCACCGTTATCTTCACCCCGCCGGGGAGAAAGGTTATCTCGTGCTGTTTCATTATCGGTTCCGGCTTTGGTTGATGTTTCTTGTGGCGGTATTTGTTATCATCCGACCGGGATTTTTTACCATGAAAGCGTTTTGCTCCCAATAAGATTTGAAGGTGGGTGCGGGGATGGAAAGATTTGCCTGCGGGTTCGTCCAGTTCCGGGTGGAACCGGGCGCGGTGGAGGACAACCTGGCCGCGGCCGCCAGGCTGCTGGAAAGCATCGCGGACCGGCGGCCCGGTCTCGTGGTCCTGCCCGAGCTATTTGCCTGCGGCTTCGATTACCAGCGCCTTGCCGAACACTGCCGCCGCACCCCGGAGATCATCGCCCGCATGAGCGGATGGGCCGCGGAATACGGCGCCCTCGTCGCCGGAACCTTGCCCGAGGAGGACAGCGGCGACATCTACAACACCATGTTCCTTGCCGGTCCGGACGGCGTGGTCGGCCGTCACCGCAAGTCGAGGCTGTTTTCCCCCTTGGGCGAGGACCGTTTTTTTTCCCCCGGCCCCGGCCCGGCGCCGCTTGAGGCCGGGGGGATGAGGATCGCGCCCCTGGTCTGTTTCGAGCTCAGGTTCCCGGAACTGGCCCGCGGCCCGGTGGCGC
>JALWTY010000258.1 GCA_026993265.1 Desulfobacterales bacterium | reverse complement strand
CCTAAACCCCTAAACCACGGTCATGTGCAGGTATCCCACCGAGAAACGGCCGGACTCCGGGATGAAGCAGAAGAGGCGGTCGCCTTTTTTGAGTTTCCCGGAGTTGAACAGTTCCTCGATTATCAGGTAGATGGCGGCGCTGCCGGTGTTGCCGCGGCTGGTCAGGTTGGTGAACCACTTTTCTTCCGGGATGGCGAGCCCGGAGGCGGCCAGGTGTTCGCCCAGCGGTTTCCTGAAGTATTCGGAAGAGTAGTGGGGCAGAAACCAGTCGATATCCTCCGGCGCAAGCCCCCGTCTTTCGATGATCCGCGGCAGGGTGCGGTTGACGAGCACGTTGAGGACCTCGTCGTTTAAGAGCCTTGCGTCCTGGCGGACGAGGAAGGCTCCCTGGTCCGCGGCCTCGCGCAGGGAGGAAAACTCCCGCCATCCCCGCATCCGGCCGGTATCGTCGAGGCGGCCGCCGGCGTACATGCACACCGGCATGTCGCCCGCGTGCGACACCATCTCCAGCCAGTCTATCCGCAGGCTGACACCGTTTTCCCGCGGCCGCGGCTCGAGCAGAACCGCGCCGGCCCCGTCCGACAGCATCCAGCGCAGGAACTCGGCCTCAAAGGCAAGGCCGGGGTTTTTTTCCAGTTCTCCGGCCTTCTCCTCGCCGCTTTTGCCGCAGAACCGGGCCCGCATGAAACTGGACGACTGTTCCGCGCCGCAGGCGGCCGCGTTTTCGTGTTCACCGGCCGCCACCGCGTACATGGCGTATTTCAGCGCGGCCATGCTCGAAAGGCAGATCCCGGCCGCGCTCATCACCTCGCAGGGCGGGGTGCCGAGCTCGCCGTGCACCATCGAGGCGTGGCCGGGCATGAGCTGGTCCGGCGCGGTGGTGGCGCAGGCCAGAAGTTTTATGTCTGCCGGACCGATTCCCCGATCGCGCCCCAGGGCGCGTATCGCCTCGGCCGCAAGCTGCGCGCAGGTGTGGGTGGTCGCGCCGGTTTCGGGATCAATGGCGTAGTAACGTTTCTTGATCCCGTTGTTCCTGAGCACGATCTTGCGGGTCCGCGACGGACCGGTGCCAAGAACCTTTTCGACCCCGTCGTTCGTCACCGGCTCGTTGGGAAGAAACCCCGCAGCCGCGGTTATGTAGACCTTGTCGAACATTTTGATGATGGCTTTGCAGCGGAATATGGCTCCGTTGTGTAATCGTAACCTTCCGGACCCCTGCTTTTTGCCTCAGGCTCCGTGGATGGTTTTGCGGCCGCCGCAGGCCTCCGTTTGACGGGGATCTGCGGAGCCGTCCTGCCGCCTGCTGCGCGCCCCCGGGCCGCTACAGTCTTGCGTTCCTGTGCCCTTCGCGGATCAGTTCCGCATACAGGCGGTAGAATTTCTCCTCCGGCAGCTTCGTGGGCAGAACCGCATTAGTTAATGTATAAAAGTCGAGGTCGTCAACAACAATCCTGTCCCGCAGCCGCTGGTGCAGTCTGGTTCCCGGCAGTGGGGTGAGCACGGTTATCATCGGCAGATCCACGCGGTTGTCGGCGATATAGCGTCCGAGACGTTCGAAATCGTCCTCTTCGTAGTCCGGGGAGATGATGAAATCGCCGATGATGGTGATACCGATGTCGTGGAGCACGGAGATGGCCTCGGTGTTGACCGCGCTCCTGTTCTTCTTGTTGAGTTCCGCGAGCCGTTCGTCGTCGATCTCCTCGAAACCGATTATCACCGCTTTCAGCCCGGCGTCGCGCCATTTTTTCATCAGCTCCGGGTGGCGCACCACGGTGTCGGAACGGACGTCGGCGAGAAAGTTCTTTTTTATCCCGGCCGTGGTGATGGCGTCGCAGAGACGTTCCGCGTGGGCCGGGTCGCCGAAGGTGTTGGCGTCGAGCAGGCGGATGACCGGGGTGGGCAGAAGCCCGATGTCGCGCACCACCGATTCCACCGGCACGGTCAGGTAACGGCCGCCGGTGAGCCCCTTTATGCAGCAGAAATCGCAGTCAAAGGGGCAGCCGTATGCGCTGACCACGAATCCCATGTCGAGGCCGAGCCGTTCCAGACGGTAATGGGAGCGGTGGTTGCGCACCAGTTCATAGGCCGGCGGGGGATCGCCGCCCGCGTCGGCGGCCGAGAAACGGCGGGGCGCAAAGGAAAGAGGCCGCCCCGGACTGGTCCTTGCCACGCCGGAGGGCGCATCCCGCCCGCCCGCGGCGAGCGTTTCCACCAGTTCCCGGAAACTCTGGCGGCCAAGGCCCACCACCACGTAGTCGAATTCCGCCCGGTTGAAGAATTCCGGGTCGCTCGAGGCGTGAATGCCGCCGGCAACGGTGAGCGCGCCCGCTTCCTTCGCCTGCCGGGCAAGCCGCAGCATTGTGTTTGCCTCGCAGGTGACGCCGGTGACGGCGACGATGTCCGGCCTGAAGTCTTCCAGATCTGCGGTGAAGCTGTCCGGCGCGGCCTTGAGGTCGCAGATGGCGGTTTCAAAGCCTTCCAGGTTCCCGGCTAGGACCTCGAGCGCCAGGGGCTCGCCCCGGAAGATCTGTTTGATCGAGTCGATCCCGTAACGCTCTTCCGGGATGCTGCGGCCGCAGTTGGGCGGATTGACCAGCAGGATCCTCATGGCCGGTTACGCCCCTGCCGGGCCGGAACCTGCTGCCCCGGCCCGGATCGTTGTCGCCTCTTCGCCTGCGCCTGCCTTCATCCTGAATTCGTGACGGCTTCCTGCTGCCGCTGCGGAAAGCAGATCAGACTCCGGAATCGGCGGAAAGGGTGGCGTACTTGACCTCTCCGGCCTCGAACTTCTCTATCGCGCGGCGGACGTGCTCGAGCCGCGGGGCCGCGTAGGCGTCCCTTGCCTCCTCGGGGGCCTTCATGGGGGTCAGGCGGTTGACGTACTTGTTGATGTCGGCCCGGGTCTCCTCGGGGGTGTCTGCCGGATCCATGCCGACTCTCGCCTTCCATACGCCCGGGAACACCTTGCCCACGATGACGTAATGTTTGCCGGCTTCGAGATTGGCGTCCACGTATGACCAGTTTTCGGCCCTGGCGATGAAGAGATGGCGGCCCGGCCTGGCCTTGTACTGAATCAGCGATTTTGCGGTGAGGACGCCGATGAACTCGTCACCGTCCCAGATGCCGAACCTTATAGCGCCGCCGAACATGGAGGGACGGACAAAGCTGACCAGGGCGTAGCCGCTGTCAGGGGCGTCTATCCTGGCCGTTCTCGTCATGATGCTGCCTCCGCAGCCGTTCAGGGAGGCACCTGCGAGCAGGGCGACCATCATGAAAACAACGGTGTTCCTTGCCTTCTTCATTTCTGCCCTCCTTTTGTTCTGTTGCGCGCCCTGGGCGCTATTTCGCCTCACACTTCAGACCGTTTTCCTCCGCGTTTTCCAGCCAGCAGAGGGGATCTGAGGCGAGGTAGTCTCCGGTCACCTGGTAGGCGTGGCCGCGGCAGCCGTAGCAGTATTCCCCGAACTCGCACTGGCCGCATTTGCCCTTGATGTTCTGCCTGATGTTGCGCAGTTCCTGGATTTCCTTGCTCTTCCTCAGGATGTGGGCGAGGCTGTCTTCCCTGATGTTGCCCGCGGTCACGCTCACTCCGGGGCAGGGCTGCACCTCGCCGGTGGAGGTGACGGTGCAGGAGTACTCGTGGCGGGCGCACTGGCTCGCGGCAAGCGGCGGGTGCGGGGTCCAGTGGTTGCCGAACTCGGCCGCGTCGATGGCGGCGAGCCTTTCGAAGAGATCCTTTACCGCGGCCGGTTCCACCTCCAGTTCCGGGTGCTCGGTGGCCCGGCCCTGCATGGTCATCATCTCCACGTAGGGGATGATGCCCTGCCGCCTGGCCCAGCGCCACAGGTCGGGGAGCTCGTCGTAGTTCTGGCGGCAGATGATGGTCTCCACCCCGAGGGAGCGGCCCTCGGAGGGGTATCCCGCCGCCATCAGGGTGTCAAGGCCGCGGTTGATGGCCTCGAACGCGCCCTCGTGGCCGGCGAGGAAGTCCTGCACTTCGGGGTTGCGGCTGTTCATCTTCACCACCACCGCCACCTTGCGTTCATGCAGCTTGCTTGCGATCTCCGGGGTTATCATCATCCCGTTGGTGAAGAGATCGGCGTCGGCGCCGCGGCCGATGATGTGGTCGATGACCGTGAAGAGGTCCGGGTAGAGCAGGGGCTCGCCGCCGCCGAGGACGATTATCTTGCGGGCCCCGAGAGCCACGGCCTGGTCCACCACCGAAAGGATTTCCTCCAGGCTCAGTTCGTCCGGCCTTGCAAGGCCGCTTGCCGCGTAGCAGTAGACGCAGCGCAGGTTGCAGAGCCGGGAAAGCTCGAGTTCGAGGGAAAGCAGGCCGCCAGCGGCCTTGGCGCGGTCTATTTCTTCCCGGGAGAACTCAAGCCCCCAGTGTTCACCGAAACATTTCATTTTTTTTCCTTGGGATGATGCACTCGTAAAAACCCGGAACAGGTCGGCAGGCACGAAATCATCTGATTCGTAACCAAGCGATATCACTGACTTCTGTCTTCCGGGTTCTGTCTTCTGAAATCGAAAAACCTTGTGGGCTTGCGGCCGCCCGTATCCATCGCTTCCACGACTTCCTTCCTGCTTTTTATGACCACCTCCGGCCTGACCCTGAGCCGGGCCCGGAGCATGTCGGCGATGGTGTCCGCCTTCACGGCCGCGTCGTCGCAGCCCGCGACCACGGTCACTTCGTCCGACAGATCATAAGCGTTTCTCGCCTCGATGTAAACCGGGCCGATCTCCCTTACCTCCTGCAGGGCCTGGAAGATCATTTCCGGATATATGGTGGTGCCCTTGACCTTGAGCCTCTGCGCCAGCCTGCCCTCGATGGCGCCGAGCCGTTCGGTGTTGAGGCCGCAGCCGCAGGGGCCGCGGTGCAGGCGGGCCACGTCGCCGGTCCTGAAACGCACCAGCGGCAGCCCCTCGACCCCCAGCGGGGTCACCACCACTTCGCCCGGTTCGCCGTCCGGCACAAGGCGGCCATTTTCATCAACGATCTCGACGATGAGCAGTTCCGGATGCACGTGGGCGCCGGTCCCGGTGGCGCATTCGCAGGTCGCGGTCTCCATCTCGGTGGAGCCGTAGGAGGAGTAGAGCTCCGTCCCCCAGGCCGAGGCCAGATCACGTCCCAGGGGGGTGAGGCTGTGATCGGCCCGGCGCAGGGGCTCGCCGATGGTGACCAGCTTCTTTACGCCCGATGCAGAAGGTTCGAAGCCGAGTCTGCGCCCCTTTTTCGCCAGGGCCATGAGAAAGCTCGGCACGCCCACGATCAGGGTGGGACGGAACCGCTCGATCAGCTCCCACTGCCGGGCCGGCTGTCCCGGACCGCTGCGGATCACGGCCGCCCCGATTCTCACCAGGCCGGAATAGTAGGCGAGCCCGGCCACAAAACAGCGGTCCAGGGTGACGGTGAGCAGGGCCCGATCCTCCGGGGTGACCCCGGCGGTGCGGAACCCCATTTCCTCGTTGAAAGCGAGCCGTTCCAGATCGTTTTTCGTGTATGGCACCACCAGCGGCTTGCCGGTGGTGCCGCTGGTCATGGCGATGTCCACCGGCGGCGGGGATGCTTTCGGCACGAACATCTCCGGGTGAGACTCGATGGTGGCGCGGTCGAGGAGCGGCAGACGGGAGAGATCCGCCAGGGTGGCCATGGCCGGGTCCAGACCGGTGCGGGTAAAGAGATCGGCGTACCATGCGGCGCTTGCGGCAAGGGACAGGTGGTCCCTGAGCCTTTCCGTCCGTACCCTTTGGATCGCATCCGCATCCGCCTTGCGCAGGGCGAGCGCCTCTCTCCAGTCGTAACCGTTCATCTTGTCTCCGCTCCTGCGGTGTCCGGCCCGGCGCCGCCTCCCCGTTCGAGCCGGCCCGCTATCATGCTGCGCACCCTGTGCTTCAGCTCCCGCACCGTTTCCGGCTCTCCTTTGGGGCCCTGGGGAAACACCGGCGGCATCAGGCTGACCGTTATCCGCCCCGGCGACAGCAGCCGCGACCCAGGCGGCATGACCTTCCCGGACCCGTCTATGCACACCGGCACCACCCCGGTCTGCGCGAGATCGGCGACGACAAAGGCGCCGTTCTTGAACCGGCCGAGCCTGCCGTCGCGGCTGCGGTGCCCTTCGGGCCAGACGATCAGGGAGCAGCCCTGCGACAGCAGCTCGGCCGCCTTTTCCTTGACGTGTTGGAATCCCTTTGCGGCGTCGATGTATCCGGCGAGCCGCATGAATATGTTGTACAAGGGGATGGAGAAGGGCCAGGTGGTGATGAAGGCGTTGTCTCCCTCGAGGATGGCGAAGAGATAGGGGTCCACGGCGCTCTGGTGGTTGGCGGCGTAAACGAGCGGCGGGTCCGCGTCGCCGCGCTGATCCATGACCTGGACGCGGACAAAGGGCGAGGCCAGCGCCAGCAGCGCCTTGCCGTATATCAGGATCGCCATCCGCACGAACCGGCCGGTGTCCATTGAGGAAAGAAGACGGTTGCCAAGGAGCATGAGCGGCGAGACCATGATCGCGGTCATGGTTATGAGAACGAAGAGCGGCCAGAAATACAGGTTGAGCAGGAGTTTTTTCATTTACCGCCGCCTTCCGCGTTTCCGGCGAGACGTTGCTCGACCAGCGCCAGCAGGTCACCGCAGGTGCGGACTTCGCGGAAGTCCTCGTTGTTGCCCACCTTCACCCCGAATTCCTTTTCCAGGGCCACCACCATGTCGACCCCGTCGAGGCTGTCTAGCCCGAGATCCTCGCCGAGGCGGGCCTCTTTCGTGATCTCGCCGGGTTCGAGTTCGAACTCGCGGCACAGTACGGCCGATATTCTCTTCCACGCGTCATTTCCGCCGGTCATTGCCATCTCTTCAGTACGATGCTTGTGTTGACGCCGCCGAGGGCGAAACTGTTTTTCACCACTGTGTTGACAGCGGTTTCAACTTGCCTTGTGATGCAGTTCGCCACCGCGCATTCCGGATCCGTCTCTTCCAGGTTGAGGGTGGGGAACACGACCCCCTCACGCATCATTATAACCGCGGCGATGGTCTCGAGCGCGCCGGCCGCGGCCAGGGTATGGCCCATGTGCCCCTTGTGCGATGCAACCGGCGTTTCGGGGCCAAGAACCCGGGCGATGGCGCGTGCTTCGGCTACGTCACCGGCCGCGGTTCCGGTCGCGTGGGCGCTGACGAAATCCACTTCATCGGGCGAGACGCCTGCCTCGCGCAGGGCCTGGGAGATGCAGGCCTCCATGGCGGCGGCATCGGGGTTGGCGATGTGGCCGGTGTCGGTGACATGGCCGAAACCGCAGACCTCGGCGATGATCCCGGCCCCGCGCCGCCGCGCCGATTCCAGCGATTCCATCACCAGCACGCCGGCTCCGCCGCCGCAGACCACTCCGTCGCGGCCGCGGTCGAACGGCGCGGGGCTCTTGCCTTCTCTTTTCGCGCCCGCGCCGAGGACGTCGAAGATCATCGTCACCGTGGGATGGACCTCGTCCGCGCCGCCGCAGACGACGATATCCTGCCTGCCGCTTCCTATCAGCAGCATGGCCAGGCCGATGGCCTGGGTCGAGGTGGTGCAGGCGCTTGACGGCGACCACTGCTCCCCGGTGATCCCCAGTGTCTGGCTGACGTTGGCCGCGCATGTGTGGCCCATGATCCTGAAAAAGGTTCCGCTCCTGACGTCTTCCACCGTTTCGTCCGGCAGATAGTTGCGGTAGAAGTCCTCGTATACCGATGGACTGCCAGTGGTGGAGCCTATGATCACCCCGGCCCTGCCGCAGGCCAGTTCCTCCTCGCCCAGTCCGGCCATCTCCACCGCCTCGCGGGCGGCCACCGCGGCGTAGGCGGCCATGGGCCCCATGGTCCGTCTGTGTGTACGGGGCAGGTGCTCTTTGGGGTCGAAATCCTCGACCGGTGCGGCAAGCCTGGATTCCAGCCCGCGGATCGCGGTCCATTCATCCATCACCCTGACCCCGCTTGCGCCCCGGCGCAGGCCGTCTGCGAGCGACTGTACGCCGATGCCAAAGGCGCTGACCGCGCCCATGCCGGTTATGACGAATCTGGTGGGGGGCAAGGCAAGGTTCCTTTCGGGGCAGAGGGGGGCTGGATAAAACAGGAATCGATAGCAGGTAATAATTATCCTGTATGCGGAAAAATGCAAGAAATCACGGAAAGAAACAGCGCCCCCGCCGGCGCCCCGCCGTCCCCGGCGCGGATTGCGGTGGGGCGCATCCGAAGGGGGACGGGCACTGCTTCCCGCTTGCAAACAGTTGAAATTGAGAGTAAAAAACCTCCTTTCACCGCAAAATCCATAAAGGAGACCAGGACAATGTACACAGCGTCTGATCTGCGCAAGGGGCTGAAACTGATGGTCGATGGCGACCCGTACATAATCACCGATTTCGAGTTTTCCAAGCCGGGCAAGGGGCAGGCCCTGTACCGGTGCCGGATGCGCAACCTGCTCACCGGCAACTCCACCGACCGCACCTTCCGCTCCAACGATCGCTTCGAGCCCGCCCCCCTGGACGAGCGCGACATGCAGTACCTCTACTCCCAGGGTGACGAATTCCATTTCATGGACAACAGCACCTACGAGCAGATCTCCATGGGCCGCGACATCCTCGGCGACGCGGTCAATTTCCTCATCGACAACATGGAGGTCAAGGTCCTCTTCTACGACGGCCGCCCCATAGACATCACCCTGCCGATCTTCGTCAACCTCACGGTCACCAAGGCCGATCCCTGGGTCAAGGGCGACACCTCGGGCACCGACACCAAGCCGGTCACGGTGGAGACCGGCTACGTCCTCCAGGTGCCGCCCTTTATCGAGGAGGGCGACAAAATCCAGGTGGACACGAGAAGTGGCGAGTACATCACCCGGGTGAAGGAGTGAGCCTGGGGCCAAGGCCGCCTGGAAGATGATCACCCCCGGCGACCTCATCGTCCGCAACCGGGTCCTTGACGCGGTTCGCGCCTTCTTCCGCGGCCGGGGATATCTCGCGGTCGAGACCCCGGTCCTGCTCCCGGTTCTGATCCCGGAGCGGTGGATCGAGCCGGTGGCATGCGGGGGCGGCTTTCTCCAGACCTCGCCCGAGATATGCATGAAACGGCTGCTCGCCCGCGGCCATGCCCGTATATTCCAGATCTGCCGCTGTTTCCGGAATGGCGAACGCGGCCGTTTGCACCTGCCCGAGTTCTCCATGCTGGAATGGTACCGTTCCGGCGCGGACTACCGCGGCCTGATGAGCGAGAGCGAGGACCTGGTCCGGTCGGTCCTTTCATCCGCTGCCGGATTTTCCGGTTCCTTGCCCGACCCTTTTCCGAGAATTACCGTGGAGCGCGCCTTCTCCCTGTATGCAGGAGTTTCCGCGGACGAGGCGGTGGCCGCGGGCGAATTCGAGCGTCTGCTGGTGGAACGGGTGGAGCCGGCCCTGGCAGAGATGGGCGCGGTCTTTCTCCACGACTATCCCGCGGAACTGGCCAGCCTTGCCCGCCTCGCCCCGGACGGCCGGGTGGCGGAGCGTTTTGAGCTATATGTGAGTGGGGTAGAGCTGGTTAACGGGTTTTCCGAACTGGCCGATCCGGACGAACAGCGGCAGCGGTTTGCGGCCGAGCTCGAGATCTGCGGCGGCATGATGCCGGATAGGTTTCTCGACGATCTTGCCGGTATGGGGGAGGCGGCCGGAGCTGCCCTGGGCATCGACCGCCTGGTGATGCTCGCCTTGGGCGCTGACCGCATCGACCGGGCCGTGGCCGTGACCCCGGAAGAGCTTTGACCCGGCGGCCATCCGGTTTTTTCGATAACAGCCCGTTGAAAAACGTAGCGAGCGCAGACGAAGTAGCTTTTCAACGGGCTGATAAAGCATCTTGTTTCAAATAGATGCTTTATCTCTTTGCGGCCTTGTGCAGGGCCATGCGGATGGCGATGTCGAGTTCGCGTTCGCGGAATGGCTTGACCAGGTAGCCGAAGTGCTCTGAATCCTTGGCCTTTTCCACCAGGTACTCGTTGACGTAGGCGGTGAGGTAGATCACCGGAATGTCAAAGCGTTCGTGTATCTCGCGGGCCGCGTCAATGCCGTCGCGGTCGCCTTTCAGCACGATGTCCATAAGAACCAGGTCCGGTCCCTCGCTCGCGGCCGCGGCCAGGGCCTCGTCAGCGGACGAGGCGATGCCGCTGACCCGGTAACCCATTTCCACCAGGCTGTCCTTGATGTCGTTGGCGATGATCCATTCGTCCTCGACGATCAGGATCCTGGGTTTTTCCAGTACCATCCGGCCTCCCCTCCTTCAGACCTGAATCCGCGACGGCTTGGCGCTGTTCGAGGAACGCGCCTGTTTTTATGCGTTTTTTCCTGATTGCCGTCTCGGCGGAGGTTTACCCCGCCGCCCCCCGAACGTTCACATTCAGGTCAGATCCTTTTCGCGTACTCCGGCTCCCGGAAACGGATGACGAATTCCGCCCCGCCGTTGCCCCTGATCTCGAGCGTGCCGCCGAGCTGGTTCTCCACCAGGTTCTTGACCAGCATAAGTCCATGGGTCTCCGAGGTTTCCGGGGTGAATTCCTCGGGTAATCCTACACCATCGTCAGCTATCCGCAAGGTGATTTCATCATCGCGGCGGGTGAACTCGATGGTTATGTTCCCCCTGCGGTCGTACGGGAACGCGTGTTTCAGGGCGTTGGTCATGAGCTCGTTTACTATAAGTCCGCATGGGGTGGCGGCGTCTATGGTGAGGCTGATATCGTCGAAACGGCATTCCAGGGTCAGTGCCTCCGGGTTGACCGAATAGATTTCGAACAGATTCATGGCCAGATCCTGAAAATATTTCCGCACCGACACCCCCAATGGATCGTCGGCGCCGCGGAAGTTGTCGTGGATCAGGGCCATGGCCTGAATGCGGGTGAGGCTTTCCCTGAGCACCGTTCTGGTCTTTTCGTCTCCGCATCTGCGGGCCTGCATCCGCAGCAGGCTCGAGACTATCTGCAGGTTGTTCTTGACCCGGTGGTGGATTTCCCGCAGCAGCATCTCCTTTTCGTTGAGGGTGTGCCGCAGGACCGCCTCGGCCCTGGTCTTTTCCCTGACCTTGTCGGACAGTTTCTTGCGCGAGTGCATGAGACGCCTTTCTATCCTGGCGATGCCGATGAGAAAGACGATGAACAAGCCGCCGCTGGCGAGGATGGTCACCAGTATGAGGATCAGGGTTATGGGGACGGTGGCCATCTTTGTCTTATCGCAGGCGGGCCTGAATCTTTTGCAGGTCGGCCCAGCTCTCTTTTTTCAGTTCGCTGTTCTGCAGCAGGGCCGCGGGGGGATGGGAGGGCATGGTGTCTATTCCCGCGTATTTCATGAACCGGCCGCGCAGCCGGGAAAGCGGCGCTTTCTCTCCACAGACGACAGCCGCCGCGGCAGCTCCCATGACCAGAATCACTCTGGGCCGGACAACGGTTATCTCCTTGAGGAGCCAGGGCTGGCAGGCGAGGCATTCTTGCCGTTCCGGCTCCCGCCAGGGGGCGGGGGCGCAGCGTGTCATGCCGGTCAGGTAGATGCGGCCGCGGGCAAGGCCGATGGCTGCGAGCATGCGGTCGAACAGCTCTCCGGCCTCGCCGGTCAGAAAGACGCCTTCGGCCATGTCCGTGTCCGAGGGGCCGTCCACCACCACCATGAGCCTGGCTGCGCCGTTGCCCACGGCCATGACCGGCGGCGCATCCTTTCTCCGGCGGGAGCATTTTTCACATCCTGCGACCGCCTGTCTGAGGCCGGAAGCGGAACGCGGGAGGAA
>JALWTY010000257.1 GCA_026993265.1 Desulfobacterales bacterium | reverse complement strand
CGGTGACCAGGATCAGCGGCGGCTCCTCCCTCAACATCATCCCGGACGCCTGCGAGATCGGCGTCGACATCCGCATCCTGCCGGGGATGGAGCCGGACGACATCGCCGCCGAAGTGGAAAGAGCCGTGGCCGGCCGCGGCCGGGTGGAGGAGCTCTACCGCGGCGAAGGCATGAAGACCGACCCGGAGACGCCGCTGGTGCGGGACTTCCTCGCCGCGCTCGAAAAGAGCGGGGTTGCGGCCGAGACCATCACCGCGCCCTTCGCCACCGATTGCTCCCGCCTGGCCCACCTGTGCCCCTGCCTGGTCTGGGGGCCGGGCGACATCCGCCTCGCCCACCAGACCGGCGAGCACATAGACACGGACGAACTCGTGCAGGCGGCCCGGGTCCTGGAAGGTTTCCTGGTGGAGAGATGAAAAGAATCACCCATATCATGTTCGACTACGGCGGGGTGCTGGCGGACGAGGGGTTTGCCGCCGGGCTGGCCGAGATCGCCCGCGGCAACGGCCTTGACGAAAGGGGGTTCTTCGAGGCGGCCGAGCGGATCATCTACGAATGCGGCTTTGTCACCGGCCGCTGCCGGGAGGACGAGTACTGGCGGCGGGTGCGGGAAAAAACCGGGATCAGCGGCAGCGACGCGGAGTTGACCGGGACCATCCTGGCGCGGTTCCGGCTGCGGCCGCGGATGATGGATTTCGTGCGGGGCCTGCGGCCGCTGGGGGTGGTTCCGGCAATCCTCAGCGACCAGACCGACTGGCTCGACCGGCTCGAGGCCAGGGACCGCTTCTTCCACCACTTCGGCCGGGTGTTCAACAGCTTTCATACCGGGATCAGCAAACGCGACCCGGAATGTTTCGTCCGTGCGCTGGCCGAACTCGGGGCCGGGCCGGAGACGGTTCTGTTCGTGGACGACAACCCCGGCCATTGCGAACGGGCCCGGGCCCTGGGAATCAGCGCCCACCTCTTCACCTCGGAGGAGGGCTTCCTCGCCGCGGCCCGGTCCTGGCCCCTGCCCGCGTCAAACCGGTAACACCCACAGGAGGAGACCCTTGAACGCTTCCTGGCAGATACCCGCCATCATCGCCCTGGTGCTCTACGGTTTCTGGGGTTTTTTCCCGAAACTGGCGGTCAACCACATCAACCCGGCCAGCGCCCTGGTCTTCGAGGTGGCGGGCGCGGCGGTGGTGGGGATCATGGTCGCCCTCTT
This sequence comes from Desulfobacterales bacterium, assembly GCA_026993265.1. Taxonomy (GTDB): domain Bacteria; phylum Desulfobacterota; class Desulfobulbia; order Desulfobulbales; family JAJRZW01; genus JAJRZW01. Next base: position 10,668 of record JALWTY010000257.1, on the reverse strand, counting down.
TCCCTCCACCAGGCTCGAGACCGCGCCCCTGGGGGTGCTCTTCGCCCTGCTCACCGGCCTGTGCGGCATGGCCGGGACCCTGTTCTTCATGGCCGCGGCCCGCCACGGACGCATCTCCCTGGTGGTGAGCCTCACCGCCATGTATCCGCTGATAACCATCGTCCTGGCCCGCCTGGTCCTGGCCGAGCCCCTGAGCGGCAAGAACATCATCGGCATGGTCCTGGCCCTGGCCGCCATCGTCATGTTATGCGGATGAAGGGTGAGGGGTTTAGGTCCGGGAAAAACCATGCAAACAACCGCGGCCGAAGGCCGCCCACTTACTGACTTCCGGCTTCCGGCTTCTGACTTCTGGTAATGAAACGCATCGAGCTCAAAAACGGCGACATCACCGCATTGACCGTGGACGCCATCGCCAACGCGGCCAACAGCTCGCTCCTCGGCGGCGGCGGGGTGGACGGCGCCATCCACCGGGCCGCTGGGCCGGGGCTCCTCGCCGAGTGCCGCGGGCTCGGCGGCTGCCCGCCGGGTGAGGCGCGGATCACCGGGGGGCACCGGCTCGCGGCCCGTTACGTCATCCATACCGTGGGACCGGTGTGGCGCGGCGGCGGGCAGGGCGAGCCCGAGACCCTCGCCTCCTGCTACCGCAACTGTTTCGCCCTTGCCCGGGAACACCGGATCGCATCCATCGCCTTTCCGGCCATCAGCACCGGGGTGTACCGCTTTCCAAAAGAGCTGGCCGCGGAAATATGCGTGCGCGAATGCCGGGCGGCCCTGGAGGCCTCGCAACGGTTTCCGGCCCGGATCGTCCTGGTGTGCTTCAATCCGGACACCCGGCGGGCCTACGAGGCGGCTCTGCGGGACGTCCGATAGCGGGCCGTCTGCTTGATATACCGAAGTTAATCAACATCGCTGCCTCCTTACATCTGCCCCGCTCATCTAAGCTCACTGATTCAGGCTGAAGAATGAAAAAGAAACCGCCCCGCATCGATCCGGAGAGATGTAACGGCTGCGGCCTGTGTGTGCCGGTATGCCCGGACCATACCCTTGCCCTGGCGGCGGGCAGGATAACGGTGAGCGGCAGCCGCTGCATGGGTTGCGGCCACTGCGCCGCCGCCTGCCCGCAACATGCCATAACGCCGCCGGGCGCGGACATGGCCTGCCGCTTCGAGACCGTCTCGCCCGGAACGGACTGGCTTGCACCGGGCGCGGCCGACGCGGGCGAACTCATCCGCTTTCTCGCCTCGCGCCGCAGTTGCAGAAATTTTTCCGCCAAGCCCCCCTCTCCCGCGCTGCTCCGGGATCTCGTGCGCGGCGCGGTCACCGCGCCATCCGGCACCAACAGCCAGAAATGGAGTTTTCACATCATTGCGGAGCGCAAAGGCGTGGTCCGTCTCGGGGAAAAGGTGGCCGGGTTCTATCGCCGCCTCAACCGGATGGCGGCAAACCCGTTCATCCGGTTTGCCGACCGGATATTCGGCCGCGGCGCGCTTTGCCGCTACCAGCGCCGCCACGCCGCCACCGTGGCCGAAGGGCTCGCCGCCTGGGACGACGAAGGCCGCGACCTCCTCTTTCACGGGGCCCCGGCGGTCATCGCCATCTGCTCGCTCCCCGGCGCAAGCTGCCCGGCCGAGGACGCCATTCTCGCAAGCGGCAACCTGATGCTAACCGCCCACGCCCTGGGGCTTTCCACCTGCATGATCGGTTTCGCGGCAGAGGCCATGCGGCGGGACCGCCGGATCGCCGCAGCCCTTGGCATCGGAAAAGACGAGGAGGTCCACGCCGTGATCGCGGTGGGGTACGGCCGCGAGAAATACAGCCGCACCTGTATCCGGCCCTGGCCAAGGGTATCGTCCGCGCCGTGACGGAAAAAGGCGCTGACGGCAATCAGAACGGGGCCAAGGCTTGGGTCACGGGGTAAGGGTGGAGGTGAAACGGCGTTTCGGGGTCAGGGCGAGGTCAATGGAAAAGAGGCCGCCGCCGCGGAAGAGAAGGGCCAGGCACATGCCGATGACCAGGAGGTGGTACTCGTAGCCCTCGCCCGCCTGTTTGCCGAACCAGTTCATGAAGAAGCCGTACTGCAGGTGGTTGGCAAACATGCAGATGGTGATGGAAGTGCCGATGGCCAGGGCCGCGAGCCGGGTCAGGAAACCGGTCAGGAGCATGAGCGGGCCCAAGGTCTCCACCGCCATCAGCAGGACGACCAGCGGGGCGGAATAGCCGGAGGCGGCAAAGGCCTTGATGGTCGCGGCGAACCCTGGGCCGCCGAACCAGCCGAGCGTTTTCTGGGCCCCGTGGGGAAAGATGACCGCGGCAAGGGCTATACGGATGAATAACTGGGCCGAGCTGGTGTCGGTGCGGGCGATTTTGGCAAGCATGGCCTCCTCCGCCGGTTGCAAGGGATGGTGACGGGTGGTGACAAGTACAGACTCACCTTAACCGGCCGGAAACAAAAATCAAGCGAAAGTCAGGATTTGCAACTGCCACCCAAAACGACCCATATGCGGTCAAAGATTTTGACCCGCCTTTGAGAATGAATGGTGGCCTACGGCCTTAAATCCTACACCCCCGCCCATTTAGCATCCCGTTGCAAAACGGCTGCGCTTGACGATGCGGCGTCAAAATCCGGCTCAAAATGCTTACCAAATCGCTGCCCTAACAACAGACTGCGCCGTTGGCTGTCCGTTGCCATGGCCTAACAGCCCGTTGAAAAACGTAGCGAGCGCAGACGAGGCAAGGAAAAATCCGGCGAAAAAGCGCAGTTTAGGGGTAAATGAGCATTTTGAGCCGGATTTTGACGCCGCATCGTCAAGCGCAGCCGTTTTGCAACGGGATGTTATCCCGGCCCAGGGAACGGTTGGTCAGGCAAGGGTTCTGATGAATTCCGCGTGGATGGCTTGCTGGTGTTTGCGGTACTCCTGCGGGGTGATCCTTGCGCCGTGGAGGCCGCCGCGGAGGTTTATCTCGCCCAGGTAGAATTTCCCCGCGCCGGTGAAGATCAGGTCGATGTGGGCGTAGGGAAATTTTCCGGCCCGCATAACCTCGTTTGCGAGATCGAGCCAGGGGCCCTCGATTTCCACCGGGACGGCGCGGCCGCCGGTGTGGAGGTTGTTCCTGAAGCCGGTCCGGTTCTCCCGCCAGTAGGCCTCGACATGGCCGCCGAGGACGATCATCCGCAGGTCGCGGCAGTTTTCGATGAAGGGCTGAACCACGAATGGAAAGGCCAGGCCGCCGAAACAGGCCTGGTTGTGCACCGCCTCGATGTCCGGCCAGAGGTGGACCCCGAAACCGGCGTCGCCGCGGTCCTGCTTGGTCACCACCCGGCCGACACGGTTTTCCCCGTATGTTTCCATGACCCTGAAAAGATCGTGGCGGGTGTAGACCGGAAAGGTCAGGGGCGGCATGAAAGGGGAAAGGACGGCGGCCTGCATCACCTTTGAGCGGGAAAGGAGCTGGGCCAGGGCCGGGGGCATCATCTTCACCCCGCGGCTTTCAAGGAAGAGGAGAATCCCCTCCTCCCCCGGCCTGATCCGCGCCCGGCCAACCACCGCGTCGCCGGGGCCGAGTTCGTGGAGGCGCTCGAAAAGGGTCTGGTTGTCGGTGATTATCATCAGCGGTCTCCGGGCCGGGGAAAAGACTGTTCACGTTTTCACGGGGCAAATGCTCAACGAGGCCGGAAGGCGGTATCCTCAAAAGAGCATGTCGAGAAAGCGCTGGTGGTAGTAGGTCATGTCCGCATTGCACTCAGCGCAGTAGAGCCTGATCTCGCCCAGCACCTGGGAGTCGTCCCCCACCTGGGTGAAGCTGCCGTCGCTGTTCTGCACGTACCTGCTGGTGAGGACCACGTCGTCCGCCACCTCGAGGAAGTCCCTGTCGTTACCGCAGGCAGGGCAGACGATCCTGGCCGCGCTCCGGGCGAGCGCGTCCCTGTCGTCCAGTTTTTTCTTCTCCATATAAAAATCCTTACATTCAGTGGAAGATGACCTCTTAAAAACCCTTAAACGCACCGAAGGCACAAAATATTCGATTCGTAACCTACCGATACTTTTGACTTTTTACTTTTGCCTTTTGCCTTCCGACTCGTAAAAAGGCCGCAATAGCGGACTTTTTACGACACGGTCAGTGGAAACGGATGTTGAATACCCCGGTTTCGCCCATGGGCCGCTCCTCGGTGACCTCGACCTTGGCCACCTTGGCAGTGGGCGGGCCTTCTTTGAACCACTCCACCATGGAGTCCACCGCTTCGGGTTCGCCCTCCACCACCGCCTCCACCGAGCCGTCGGGCCGGTTTCTCACCCATCCGGCGACATTGCGTTTCTGCCCTTCCATCTGGGCGTAACTGCGGAAGAACACTCCCTGAACGGTGCCGTACACCATCAAATGTACCCTTTTCTTGTTCTTCATAGCCGTAGTTCCTCAAAAACCGTCGGTCATCTCCCTGAACTCGTCCTCGGAGAGCACCCTGATGCCAAGCTCCCTGGCCCGGGCGAGCTTGCTGCCCGGTTTTTCCCCGCAGACGAGGAAATCCACCTTGCGGCCCACCGTGCTCGCCACCTGGCCGCCCAGGGCCGCGACCCGGGCCTTGGCCTCGTTGCGGCTCATGCTTGCCAGTTTGCCGGTGAAGAGGAAAACCTTGCCGGCAAGGCCGCCTTTTTCCTCCGCAGAAGGTGCCATTACCTCAATTCCGCGTTCCTGTAAAGTGGCAATCCGCCTGCGGTTTTCCGGGTCGGCGAAAAATTCCCTGATGCTCGCCGCAACCTGGGGGCCGATGCCCTCTATCTCCGAAAGCTCCTCCTCGCCCGCCGCCATCAGGGCATCCAGGCTGCGGAAACGTTTTTCCAAAAGGGCCGCGGTCACCTCGCCCACGTGGCGGATGCCCAGGGCGGCGAGCAGGCGGGAAAGCCTGGTTTTGGCCGCGTTTCTCGCCGCCATGACGGCATTTTCCGCCGATTTCTCCCCCCAGCCGGGAAGTTCCGCCAGTTTTTCCGGATCAAGGGTGAAGAAATCTGCCACGTCCTTGAGCATCCCGGCCTCCCAGAGCTGTTCCACCGCCTTTGCCCCGAAACCCTCGATGTCGAGGCCGCTCTTGCCTGCGAAGTGGATCAGGGCCCGCAGCCTCTGGGCCGGGCAGGCGAGCGACGGGCAGCGCAGCACCACCTCGCCCTCGGGCAGCTCGAGATCGGCGCCGCAGACCGGGCAGTTGTCCGGCAGGGCTATCTCCCGCTCGCTGCCGTTCCTTTTTTCCTCCACCGGCTTGACCACCTCGGGGATCACGTCGCCGGCCCGCTGGACGATCACGGTGTCGCCCAGCATCAGCCCCTTGCGCCGCATCTCGCTGACATTGTGCAGGGTGGCGCGGGACACCGTGACCCCGCCTATCTCCACCGGCTCGAGCACCGCCACCGGGGTGACCGCGCCGGTGCGGCCGACGCTGAACTCCACCTCCTTCAGCCTGGTCGTGGCCTGCATGGCCGGGAACTTCCAGGCCACGGCCCAGCGCGGGGCCCTGGCCCGGGCCCCGAGCCGGGACTGGAGGGCGAGGGAGTCCACCTTGACCACCATGCCGTCTATCTCGTAGGGAAGGCCCTGGCGGATCTCCTCCAGATGGCGGAAATGTTCCTCCACCTCGCCGATGCTGCCGCATACCCGGATGAGGGGATTGACCTTGAACCCGAATCCGGCCAGGCGGGAGAGCAGTTCGCCGTGATACTCGCAGTCTGCGAGCGCCTCCGGTTCCGCGACCCCGTAGGCGTGGAAATCGAGCCTGCGGCTACCGGTGACCGCGGGGTCGAGCTGGCGCAGGGAACCCGCGGCCGCGTTCCTCGGGTTGGCGAACAGGGGCTCGCCCGCCTCGCCCCGCTCGCGGTTGAGCCGGGCAAAGCTCTCGAGGTCCATGAACACCTCGCCGCGGACCTCGATCCGGGCCGGAACCGGGCCGCCGTTTTCCTGCAGACGCAGGGGAACGGCCTTGATGGTCCTGATGTTGGCGGTGACGTCCTCGCCGGTGACCCCGTCGCCCCTGGTCGCGGCCGAGACCAGGAGCCCGTCTTTATAGACCAGTTCCACCGCGAGCCCGTCGAGCTTTGGTTCGGCCACGTAGGAGAGGCTGGTGCCGTCGCCGAGAAAGCGCAGGATACGCTGCTCGAATTCCCGCAGTTCCGCGGCCGAGACCACGTTGTCCAGGCTCAGCATGGGGAGCCGGTGCGCAACCGGCGCAAGGCCGCCCGAGACCGCCGCGCCCACCCGCTGGCTGGGCGAGTCCGGGGTGACGAGGTCCGGGAACCTTTCCTCCAGCTCGACGAGTTCGCGGAAAAGGCGGTCGTACTCGCCGTCGCTGATCACCGGGTCGTCGAGGACGTAGTAGCGGTGGTCGTGGTAGGCTATTTCGCGCCGCAGCTCGGCGAGCCGCGCCTGTGCCCGTTCGCGGTCCATGCCTTGTCAGTCGCCGCTCAGAAGCCGGCCGCCGGAAGCGATGTTCTCCCGCTCGACCTCGTCGATGAAGATGAGGATGCTCTCCGGCGGCTTGCCCGCCACCTCGGAGATGGCCGCGGTCACCCGGGCGCAGATCTCCTTCTTCTGTTCCACCGTAAGCTCGCCCGCCACCCTGATGTTCACGTAAGGCATGGTTCACCTCCACTTGAAAAAAATTGTCTTAACCGGATAGACAATATATCCTGTTTGTCCTTTTCAAGATACTTTCTTCCTTCTGGTAAGTTAAATGGCCCTGGTGATGATAACCAACGACGACGGCTTCCGGGCCCCAGGGCTCCGGGCCCTGGCCGCGGCGGTCAGGGAGATCGCCCGGGTGGTGGTGGTCGCGCCGGAAAGGGATTCCAGCGCCGCGAGCCATTCCCTCACCATGCGGCGGCCGGTGCGGGTGCGGGATCACGGCGGCGGCGTCTTTTCCGTGGACGGCACCCCCACCGACTGCGTCATCCTCGGAACCAACCGCCTCCTTCCCCGGCGGCCGGACCTGGTGGTCTCCGGGATCAACCCCGGCCCCAACCTGGGCGACGACGTCAACTACTCCGGCACCGTGTCCGCCGCGGTCGAGGCCGCCACCCTGGGGATAGCCGCCTTTGCCGTCTCGGTCTGCGACTACGAGCCGGAAGACTATTCCCGGCCCGCGGCCATCGCCCGCCGGATCGCGGCCCGGATCCTGGCCGGGGGGATGCCTCCGGGGGTCCTCTTCAACGTCAACTGCCCGGTTTCCCCCCGGGGGGTGCGTTTCACCCGCCAGGGCCGCCGCGCCTACGAGGGGGCCATAACCGAGCTCGCCGACCCGTGGGGACGGCCCCACTACTGGATCGGCGGCGGCACCCCGGTGGACGACGGCGGCCCGGACGCGGACACCGCCGCGGTCGAGGCCGGTTACGTCTCCATCACCCCGCTGCGCATCGACCGCACCAGCCACGAAACCCTGGCCACGCTGGCCGCGGAATGGGGAGACCTGTGGTGAGCTGCGAAGAGTGGAAAAGACTCGCGGCAGCGGCCGAGGTCGCCGGTATCCGGGCCGGTTTCACCGCCAGGACCGGCTCCACCAATGACGATGTCATGGCCAGGCTCGCGGCCGGGGAACCCCCGCCCTTCCTGCTGGTGGCGGAAGAGCAGGATAAGGGCCGCGGCCGCATGGGCCGGCAGTGGTTTTCCCCGCCGGGATGCGGCCTGTACTTCACCGTTGCGCTCGCGGCCGGCGAGCCCGGGCTCGTCCCCTTTGCGAGCCTTGCCGCGGGAACGGCCTGCGCCACGGCGGTCAGAAGGCTCACCGCCGCTGAGGTGATGCTCAAGTGGCCCAACGACCTCTTTCTCGGCGGCCGCAAGCTGGGCGGCATCCTCTGCGAGACCCCGCCGTCCGCGCCCGGCCGGACAAAGGCGATCGCCGTGGGCGTGGGGATGAACGTGAACGCCGGAGCCGCGCCGCCGGCCGCAATCAGGAACAGGATGGTGTCGCTCGAGGAGATCCTCGGCCGGAAGGTCTGCCGGGCCGCCCTGCTCACCGCTATGATCAGGGAGATCCGCACGGCCGTGGAGGAACTCTGGCGGGCGGGAAAGGAGGCGGTGATAGCCCGCTGGCAGGAGCTCGACTGGACCCGCGGCCGGGAGCTGGAATGGGTGTCGCTGTCCGGGGAAAGGGTTTCCGGGACCGGGTGCGGCCTGGACCCCGGGGGCCGCCTCCTGGTCCGCGGCCGCGACGGCCGGATACACGCGGTCCTTTCCGGCGACATCACGGTTTCGTAGCCATCGGCGCCGTTTGAAAAACGGCGTAATTCCGTGAGGAAAGCCGAAGCTGCGCTTTGGCTTTCCGTCGAGTAAAAACGGCAGGATGCCGTTTTTACGAGTCCATCAAATTTGTGTAGCCCGGCATGGGGGGCCGGGATACACACAAAAAAAACCCGGCTTTCGTTTCAGGGCCGGGTTTATCAGCCCGTTGAAAAACTACTGCGCTTGACGATGCGGCGTCAAAATCCGGCTCAAAATGCTCATTTACTCCATGTAAACTGCGCTTTTTCGCCGGATTTTTCCTTGCCTCGTCTGCGCTCGCTACGTTTTTCAACGGGCTGTTATGGTCTGTATGGTGCCGGACGGCCTGCTGTCAGTAGCGGTAGTAGTCCGGCTTGTAGGGTCCGTCCACCTCGACCCCGATGTAGGCGGCCTGTTCCGGGGTGAGCTCGGTCAGGTGGGCGCCGATCTTCTTCAGGTGGAGGCGGGCCACCTTCTCGTCCAGTTTCTTGGGCAGGAAGTAGACCCGGTTCTCGTACTTGCCGCCGTTCTGCCACAGCTCGATCTGGGCCAGGACCTGGTTGGTGAAGGAGTTGCTCATCACGAAGCTCGGGTGGCCGGTGGCGCAGCCCAGGTTCACCAGCCGGCCCTCGGCCAGGACGATGATCTTCTTGCCGTCCGGGAAGACGACGTGGTCCACCTGCGGCTTGATGTTCTCCCAGGTGAGGTCGCGGATGGAGGCGATGTCGATCTCCGAGTCGAAGTGGCCGATGTTGCAGACGATGGCCTCGTCCTTCATCGCCTCCATGTGCGGCCTGGTGATGACCTTGACGTTGCCGGTGCAGGTGACGAAGATGTCGCCCACCGGCGCGGCCTCCTCCATGGTCACCACCCGGTAGCCCTCCATGGCCGCCTGCAGGGCGCAGATGGGGTCGACCTCGGTCACCAGGACCGTGGCCCCCATGCCGCGGAAGGCCTGGGCGCATCCCTTGCCCACGTCTCCGTAGCCGCAGACCACCGCGATCTTGCCCGCGATCATCACGTCGGTGGCCCGCTTGATCCCGTCGATCAGGGACTCGCGGCAGCCGTAGAGGTTGTCGAACTTGCTCTTGGTCACCGAGTCGTTGACGTTGAAGGCCGGAGCGAGCAGGGTGCCGTTGCGCTCCATCTCGTGGAGACGGTGGACCCCGGTGGTGGTCTCCTCGCTGATGCCGCGGATGTCGCGCATCAGTTCCGGGTATTTTTCGTGCATCACCTGGGTGAGGTCGCCGCCGTCGTCGAGGATCATGTTCGGCCGCCATCCGTCCGGGCCGAAGATGGTCTGGTCGATGCACCACCAGAACTCCTCCTCGCTCTCGCCTTTCCAGGCAAAGGTGGGGATCCCGGCCGCCACCATGGCGGCGGCGGCGTGGTCCTGGGTGGAGAAGATGTTGCACGAGCTCCAGCGCAGCTCGGCGCCCAGCTCCACCAGGGTCTCCATCAGCACCGCGGTCTGGATGGTCATGTGCAGGCAGCCCGCGATCCTGGCCCCGGCCAGGGGTTTTTCCCCGGCGAACTCCTCGCGCAGGGCCATCAGCCCCGGCATCTCGGTCTCGGCGATGGCGACCTCCTTGCGGCCCCACTCGGCAAGACCCATGTCCGCGACCTTGAAGTCGCCCGTCTCGATTACCTTGTTGGACATCCCTTTCTCCATCAACATGGTTAAATCTCTGTTTGGGTTTTTTTTGGGCTTACAGCCCGGCGTCGCTCCTCAAGGCCTCGGCCTTGTCGGTGCGCTCCCAGGTGAACTCGGAGCGTTCGCGGCCGAAATGGCCGTAGGCCGCGCTCTTGGTGTAGATGGGCCGCAGCAGGTCGAGCTGCTCGATGATCGCCTTGGGCCGCATGTCGAAATGGGCCTTGATCAGCTCGCGGATGCGCTCGTCCGGGATCTTGCCGGTGCCGAAGGTGTTGACGTTGACCGACACCGGCCTGGAGATGCCGATGGCGTAGGCGATCTGCACCTCGATCTCGGTGGCCAGCCCGGCCGCGACCAGGTTCTTGGCGATGTAGCGGCCGTAGTAGGATGACGAGCGGTCCACCTTGGAGGGGTCCTTGCCGGAGAAGGCGCCGCCGCCGTGGGAGCCCATGCCGCCGTAGGTGTCGACGATGATCTTGCGGCCGGTGACCCCGCAGTCGCCCACCGGGCCGCCGATGACGAACCTGCCGGTGGGGTTGATGAAGTACTTGGTGTCCTTGTCCACCATGTTCTCCGGCAGCACCGGCTTGATGATCTCCTCCATCACCCCTTCCTTGAGGTCCTCGTAATCGACCTCGGGCGCGTGCTGGGTGGAGAGGACCACCGCCTCGATCCGCTTGGGCTTCTTGTCCTCGTACTCGATGGTGACCTGGCTCTTGGCATCCGGCCGCAGCCAGGGCAGCCGGCCGCTCTTTCTCACCTCGGCCTGCCGCTTC
>JALWTY010000256.1:8428-11956 GCA_026993265.1 Desulfobacterales bacterium | reverse complement strand
AGCCAGCTTCGGGCGCCGGACCACCGGAGGAAATGGCTTTGCAACGGGCTGCTGGCACGGCGCCGTCCGGGCGCCTCCCACAGAGTAACACGCCTAACAAAGCATGCAAGTGCAAAAGACGGGCTGCTATGCAGAGGCAAGGGCCAGCCAGGTGGAGACGAACATCACCAGGCTGATGATGCCGTTCATGGTGAAAAAAGACATCTGGATACGGGAAAGATCGGTGGGCGACACCAGGCGGTGCTGGATGAACAGCGCCGCCCCGGCCACGGCGAGACCGGCATAGTAGAAAAGATTGAGGCCGCAGTGGTAACCGGTCAGGGCAAAGAGGGCAAAGGCTAACACATGAAACAGGCCGGCAAGGCGGAAGGCGTTCCTGCGGCCGAACCGGGCAGGCAGGGAAAAAAGCCCCACCGAACGGTCGTAATCGGCGTCAAGGCAGGCATAGACCGTGTCGAAGCCGCCAACCCACAGCATCACCCCGAGGGAGAGAAACCAGGGGTAGCCCTCCACCGAGCCGGTGACCGCTATCCAGCCTCCAAAGGGGGAAAAGGCCAGGGCAAGGCCGAGCACCACGTGGCACAGCCAGGTGAAACGCTTGGTCAGCGAATAGAAAAAGGTCAAACCGAGGGCCAGCGGCGATATCATGAACACCAGCGGATTGAGCAGGTAGGAGGCGTAGAAGAAGAGCGCGGCCGCGACCATGACCATCACCCAGGCCTCGGCCATGCTGACCTTTCCCGCAGGGATGGCCCGGTCGGCGGTGCGGGGATTTGCGCGGTCGAAGCGGGCGTCGGCGATGCGGTTGAAGCCCATGGCGCTGGTGCGGGCCCCGACCATGGCCAGGACCACAAGCAAGAAAACCCGTCCGTCCGGCACCCCGCCCGCGGCGAGGAACGCGCCCATGAAGGCGAACGGAAGCGCGAACACGGTGTGTTCGAACTTTATCATCTCAAGTAGTATGGCGATTTTTTTCAGCATCTTTTCAGCGGTTACGGGGCGCTAATCCTCGTTTCTGCACGAGCGTACAAGGATAACGGGTTGGACTGCCCGGCTCAACACCTGTTTTCCGGCCATATCCGGAACCTGTTGCATGCCTCGCGCACAAGCACGAAAAAAACAAACATCAGCCAGCCGCAAACTGATCCCCCTCTCCCCAGTGCGGCATGTCCGGAATTTCCACGCCAAGGAGCGCGGCCACTCTGGCGGCGAAATGATCCGCGGCCTCGCGGATGTCCGCCGGACGGTGGTAGAAGGCGAAAAGGGGCGGACAGATCACGGCCCCGGCGTCGTGGGCCGCGAGCATGTTCTGCAGGTGAATCCGGTTCAACGGGGTTTCGCGGACGGCCAGGACCAGCCTCTTTCTTTCCTTGAGAACAACGTCCGCAGCCCGGTGGATGAGGTTTTTCGTGACCCCGCCGGCAATGGCGGCGAGGCTGCCCATGGTGCAGGGGACCACGGCCATGCCGGCAAACCCGGCCGCACCGCTGGCGGGCGGGGCGGTGAAATCGCGGACATCGTGCATGGCCGCGACCTTCCCGCGCCAGAGCTCTTCCGGTTTTTTCCCCAGTTCGTGCTCCGTCACCAGCTCTCCTGCCGCCGAAACCATCAGGTGGACCCCGCATCCGGCCCCGGCCAAAGCGGCGATGAGGCGGTCGGCCAGTATGGCTCCGCTCGCGCCGGTGACCGCAACGATTATTTTTTGCTGGGGGCTCCCCATCTTTTTCAGTGAAACCTCGGAGCCGGATTTTGACTTTGCCATCCACAACATATGCCCTTCTTCGCCTGCGGCGGGCCCTACTTTTCTTTGCTTGCCCAAAGAAAAGTAGGCAAAAGAAAGGGCAGCCCGACCGCCTTGCCCCGCCTTGCGGCGGGACTCAGACAGTCCTCGCGCTTTTTCCGGCCGCTCCTGCGTCGCGCCGGCTGCGGCAGAAGGGCAAAAAAGGGAAAAGCGGAAGGGGACGATCACAACGGCTTACGCCGCGATGGTCACAGCCAATTTCATAATGAGCATCCAGGTTCCCGGATCTCAAGTCCATTTCCTACATACTTTCAGGCCGTTAAAGAACCGTCACGATTTTTTTGGGTAGACCCCAGTTACCTTTTGCTCTTTTTTACACAAGATGGACCCTCAACAACCCGAAACGGCTCAGCAGGCACGAAACCATCCGATCCGTAACCCACCGATTTCTGTCTTCTGGCTTCTGTCTTCTGACTTCTGTCAACCGCAACGGTTGACTCACCTTTTCTCCCCCACATACACGCTCACCACCCCGAAGGTCAACGGCACCCGTTTCACCCCGGAGAATCCGGCGTCCTCCATCATCCGCATCAGCTCCGCCGGTTCGTAGAAGGCGGCTATGGAACTCGCCAGATACTCGTAAGCGTCGCGGTCCCCGGACACCAGCCCGGCCACCTTTGGCAGCACGCGGTTCAGATAGAAGTTGTACACCTGTTTTATCACCGGCGCAGTAGGACGCGAAAATTCGAGGATGAGCAGCCTGCCGCCCGGTTTCAGCACCCGGTGCATCTCCCGCAGGCCGTCCATGGTCCGCCCCAGGTTGCGGACACCAAAGGCCACGGTGACGCCGTGGAAACTCGCGGTCGCGGCCGGGATCTTCTCGCCGTCGCCGCAGACAGGGACGATGTTGTCGGGCAGGACGCCGGCCCGGCCGCCGATCCCGGCTCTCAGCATGTCGAAACAGAAGTCCACCGCCATCACCCTGCGGCCGGAAAGGCCCCTGACCAGGGCCCGTGAAAGCGGCATGGTGCCGGCGCAGAGATCGAGCACCCAGCCGGCCGGAGAACCTTTCAGCATCCGCACCGTGCGCCAGCGCCAGTAACTGTCCATCCTGAAACTCAGAAGGGAGTTGAGCAGGTCGTATTTTCCGCTTATGGACGAGAACTTGTCGCGCACATATGTTTTTTTATTGTCAGGGTCGGTCGGCAAGATCATGGGCAGGTAGATGGTTCATGATGTTTTTTTATTTGCGCCTTCGGAATCGTTACGAGTCCGCCCTCCATATTTCCAGCCCGGCCGGCGCGGGAATGTCGCCCCGGCGGGCAAGAAAGCGGTAGAACTCACGCAGCCCTTCCTGCTTGTTCAGGTCAAGGTCGTATTCGAGGCCGTTAAGGTAGCGGTAACAGCTTCCCTCGTCCATGGGGATGCGTCCGGCCACGGCCCGGCTTATCCGTCCCAGGGATTTTCTGCCTTCCGCAAGGCAGGAGATAAGGGTCTGGTGGATCCGGGCCGCTTCCGCCGGCGCCCTGGCGATGAAATCCCGCCGCGCCACCCACAGGGCAAAGACAAAGGGCAGGCCGGTGTGGGCGAACCACGACTCGCCCAGATCGAGCCGGAAGGGAAAACGGCTGTGGTCGGCCGCGAGCCTGAGGGCGTCGTCGCCGATGACCACCACCGCGTCGCTTGAGCCCTCCCAGCCCTCTCCCAGCCCTGCCTGGCGGTAGACCGGCTTGACGCCGATGAACTCCTCGCACACGATCCGGGCCATGGCCGAAGAGGAACGCGAC
>JALWTY010000256.1:0-8418 GCA_026993265.1 Desulfobacterales bacterium | reverse complement strand
GCCGCTGAACAGCACCTCGCGGCCGCCGAGTTCATCAAAAGGAATCCGGCTCAGGAGAAAGACACTGCCCACCGCGCCGGTGGACGATATGGACAGGTCCGGCATGATCATGTAAAGCTCCGGGTTCCTGGCGAACTCGAGTGACGAGACAAAACCGAGATCCAGCTCGCCCTCCCGTATCATCCGGTTGAGACGGCTCGGCACCGCGGTCACCACCCGCCAGTCCGGCTCGCGCACCCGTTCCCGCCACACCTCATAGATGGGCGCGGTATTGATGAACTGCACCATGCCGATACGGACCACGGCCATCACTCCACCCACTCGAGTTCAAGTTCAGGGCCGGAGTGCACGAGAAACGCGGCCACGTCCGCGGGATCGTTCGGCAGGTCAGCGCCGCGCGCAGCCAGAAACGCGGCCGACGCGCCCGGAGCCAACCGGCCCATCTCCCCGGCAAGGCCGAGGATATCCGCGCCCCAGCCGCTCGCCATCATGAACACCGCGGCCGGATCAACCTCCGGGTGCTCGTCCGCGAGCAGTTTCATCTCCTCCCAGAGATCCAGAACCGTATTGCTGGCAAGGCTGTCGGTGCCGATGCCGGGCCGGATGCCGGCCGCGAGAATATCCCCGAGCGGAGCCCTGCCCACCCCGAGGTAACGGTTGCTGCGGGGGCACAGGCAGACCTTTGCCCGCCGCCGGGCCGCAAGCTCCATATCGCTGTCATCCACCTGAACGAAGTGGACGCAGAGGGTGTTCTCATCAAGCCCGCCGATGCGGTCGAGAAAGGCCACCGGGCTCTCCCCTGATGGCCTGAAAGCCGGATCGACGCCGCCGCGCTCGGCGAGAAACTCCGCCAGGGGCCCCTGCCCTGTAGCCACGAACTCCACCTCCTCGGCGCTCTCGGCCAGATGAATCGGCAACAGGGTCTTCCCGGCCATGCGCTTGAGTCTGCCGACAATATCCGGCGCGGTGCCGTACAGGGAATGGGGAACCAGCCGAAGGCCTCCGGGCGGGTCGTCCAGTATCTCCCTGGCCTGGGGGGCGAGCGGCGCGGTCATGCCCAGAAGTTCGAGAAAGAAAACCACCCTGGTCTTGAAATCCCGCATGAGTGCCGAACTGGCCGGGTCGTTGCCGATATCGCACACCGCCAGGCACCCACGCCGGTAGAGGCCGGCCAGGGCCTGCCAGGCCACGAAACTGCGCTCCTCGCCGTCAGCCTCCGCAGACTCCCGCGCCGCAAGCAGGTTCCTGATCCAGGCCGCCATCTCTCCGGGCCTCTCCCAGCGGCCCTTTTCGGCGAGCGGCGCGAGAAAGGACAACTCCAGGTGGCAGTGACAGTTGACCAGCGGCGGGATCAGGACCGCGTCGCCGTGGTCCACCACAGGCACGTCCGGGTCCGGGAAAGCGGACCTCCGTCCCACCTCGGCGATGCGGCCATGCCGGGTGAGCGCCGCGCCGTTTTCGACCACCTCCAGGCCGTCTCCGGCCGGGACGACGAGGTAACGGGCCGCGTGCAGGTATCCTTCAGGTTCAACCGCCATAAGTCAGCGTCCGGCTCCCGTTTGCCTTCCAGGCGCAGCCGGGCTGTAGTCCATCAGGCGCTGCCTGGGGGTGAAGCCGGCTGTTTCCACCAGTTTCCTGATCTCCTCCTCGGAAAGCCGGAAGCCCACCCCGGCGGCGGCGACCACGTTCTCCTCGATCATGGTGGAGCCGAAGTCGTTGGCCCCGAAGAAAAGCGACATCTGGGCGATCTTGGGCCCCTGGGTGACCCATGAGGCCTGGATGTTGTCGAAGTTGTCGAGGAACAGGCGGGAGATGGCCAGCACCTTCAGGTACTCGTGGGCCGTGGCCGGTTTCACGTGGGAAAGCGCGGTGTTGGCGGGCTGAAACGGCCAGGGGATGAAGGCGGTGAAGCCGCCGGTTTCGTCCTGGAGCGCTCTGAGCCGGTCAAGGTGTTCGAGCCGTTCCTCCCAGGTCTCGATATGGCCGAACATCATGGTGGCGCTGGTGCGCATGCCCTGGTTGTGGGCCTCGCGCATGACCGCGAGCCACTCGTCGGCCGAGCACTTGCGCGGCGCGGTTTCCTTTCTCACCCGGTCGGAGAGGATCTCGGCCCCGCCGCCGGGGATGGAGTCGAGCCCGGCTTTCCCGAGACGGCTGATGACCTCCGCGACCGAAAGCCCGGATATCTCCGCGAAATGGCATATCTCGGGCGGCGAGAACCCGTGGATGTGGATATCGTGGGACTTGATGAAACGCAGCATCTCCTCGTAGAAGGAGAGCGGTTTGTCCGGGTGCAGACCGCCCTGAAGAAGGATCTGGGTGCCGCCCAGGGCCTTGGTCTCCTCGATTTTGCGACCCAGTTCCTCGTGGCTCAGGACGTACCCTTCCTCTTCCTCGGGGCCGTGGTAGAAGGCGCAGAACTTGCAGGCCGAGATGCAGATGTCGGTGTAGTTGATGTTGCGGTCGATGACGTAGGTGACAACCGGTTCGGGATGTTTTCTCCCGCGCACCGCGTTTGCGGCGAAACCGAGCTGGTACAGGTCTGCCCCGCCGGCAAGGAGCAGGGCCTCGTCCACGCTGATCCTTTCCCCGGCCGCGGCTGCGGCGCAGATTTTCTCAATCCTCGCGTCCATCAGTCACGGTACTCCCTGATGGTGTTGTAGAGGGTGTCACGCTCCACCGGAACCCTGCCCGCGTCGCGGATGAGGCGGATAAGCTCGTTTCTGGCCAGAAACTGCCCTGCGTCGCCGCCGGCCATCCGCGTTATCTTTTCCTCGCTCACGGTGCCGTCCACGTCGTCAGCGCCAAAGGAAAGCGCCACCTGGGCGAGCTTGGCCCCGATCATTATCCAGTAGGCCTTGATGTGGGGGAAGTTGTCGAGAAAGAGGCGGGCCACGGCTATATTCTTGAGGTCTTCGATGCCGGAGGTGCGGGAAAGGTCGTTCATATCGGTGTTCTTCGGGTGGAAGGCCAGGGGGATGAAGGTCATGAACCCACCGGTCTCGTCCTGGAGCTCCCGCAGGCGGGCGAGATGCTCCACCCGCTCCGCCACGGTCTCGATATGGCCGTAGAGCATGGTGGCGTTGCTCTTGAGCCCCAGGAGATGGGCGGTGCGGGCCACATCCAGCCATCCCTCGCCGGAGAGTTTCTTCTCGCAGGTGAGTTTCCTTATCCGCGGACTGAACACCTCGGCCCCGCCGCCGGGGATGGAGCCGAGCCCGGCCTCCATCAGCTCTTTCAGCGTCGCCTCGACCCCCTTGCCGGAAAGCTCGGCCAGATGGGCGATCTCGACGCAGGTGAAGCCCTGGATGTGCACGTCCGGCCGCTCGGCCTTTATCCCGCGCAGTACGTCGAGGTAATAGGAATAGGGCAGGTCCGGATGGATGCCGCCCACCAGGTGAATCTCGACGATGGGCTCGTCCAGCCGCTCCCTGACCTTGGCGCGGATCTCATCCACGCTCATCTCGTAGGCCTGCTCATGGTCGGACGGTTTTCCGAACGCGCAGAACTTGCACAGGTTGGTGCAGATGTTGGAGTAGTTTATGTGCTGGTTGTAGATGAAATAGGCGTTGTCGCCGTTCTTGCGTTCCCGGACGATGTTGGCCATGTATCCCAGCGCGAGGATGTCGCCGGTCTCGTAAAGGCGTACTGCGTCATCCCCTGAAAGCCGTTCACCGGCCACGACCCGGTCAAGGATATCGCCCAGCCCGGATTTTTTTATTGTTTCCTCGATCATGCTGAAATTCCCTTCATGGTTACGATTGCGCGCCAAGGCGAGGCGGGCATTTTCATTATCAAGCCGGATTCCGGCGCCGGGCCGCCCGCGGATCGGAAGGAAGGCGGAGCCCCGGGGCCGTCACTCCCTGAAACAGCAGACGAACTCGGCCGTGCACGCGGTTTCGCCGTCAACCAGGGCCCGGCCGCCGCAGGTAAAGAAGCCGGAGTCAGCGGAAAGAAGACGCGCTTTCAGGACCAGCAGGTCTCCGGGGACGACTTCCCGGCGGAACCGGGCCGAACGGATGCGGGCCAGCACCGGCAGCCCCCCTTCCCCGCGCCCCGCGAGCATCATGGCCGCGGCCTGGACCAGGGCCTCGATGATTATAACCCCGGGCAGCACCGGCCGCCCGGGGAAATGGCCGGCAAGGAGCGGCAGGGACGGATCAATATACTTCTCCGCCTCGAGGCTGTCATCCGTCTCCGCGGTTATTCTGTCCACCCAGAGAAAGGGCTGCCGCTGCGGCAGCCGGGCAAGGATCTCGTCATCCGTGTCCATATTCTATTCCCGCAACTCGCCGAGCCGCATGGGCAGGAGCATGCGGTTGGCCGTGTTTACCCCGGATATCATCGCCCCGACCACACCCACCAGCCCCTGGTCGGTCCCGGCGAGGAGAAGGCCGTCCACGCCAAGACCGCCGTCCCACCGTTTTTCCGGCGAACCGTAAACCGCGCCGCCCGGGCGGCGGCTGAAACGCTCGATGGTCACGGGCGTGAACGCGTCCCGGAACAGAACGCCATCGCTGAACGGGCCGATTATCCTTTCGGCAAAGCGGGCCGCCTGCCGCGACGCATCCTCCTTGGCCGCAACGTACTCGTCCCGGGAAAGCGCCTTCCAGCGGCGGTAATTGCCCAGATTGGTGACCCGCACCATCGGCTCTTCCCCTTCCCGGCCGCGGAAACGGTGCGGCAGACACATGGATCCCACCGCCGGTTCAATGAGCCCGTCCGGGCAGCGGTAACCGCTGCCGCCGCTGAAGTTGTAGAAGTACACCGTCTCGGTTCCGGCGAGCGCGGCTGCCGTTTTCCGGTCCAGCACGTACTGGGTCTCGAAGAAACTTATCCGCCCGGACTCCACCTCTTCCCTGCGGCCGAGCAGCTTCATGGTCACGGGCAATCCGGCGGTGGATATGACCATCCGCGCCGGAACGAACCCGCCATCCGGG
Source organism: Desulfobacterales bacterium (assembly GCA_026993265.1). Taxonomy (GTDB): domain Bacteria; phylum Desulfobacterota; class Desulfobulbia; order Desulfobulbales; family JAJRZW01; genus JAJRZW01. The sequence goes on along the minus strand of JALWTY010000256.1, from coordinate 3,478 downwards.
AGTTCGACCCCCTCCACCCTGCCGCTGTTCACAGCAACGCGGGCCACGGGCGAGCCGAACCTCACCTCGCCCCCGCCATCCTCTATCGCGGCAACCAGCGCGCCGAGCAGCTCCCTGACGTTCACCGCCGGCCGGAAAAGCCCTTCCAGGTATATGGCCCGGAACATTATCAGCATGGAGAGCACGTCGAGATCATGCTCGTTGCTTGCGCCATAGACGATCAGGGGAAAAAGCAGCATGGAGGCGAGCAGCGGATCGCCTATGTACTGCGCGACAAACTCCCGGGCCGACCCGCCCGGCCGCATCCGGCCGGGATCAGCTTCCCGCGCAAAGGCGCACAAACGGTCGAAGCCGTCCGCCTCACCGGGGAAGCGGGAAGCGATCTCCGCGCGCAACAGTTCTATGTCATTGGAAAAACCCAGCTCGACACCGTCCGCGAATGCCACCCGGGCCCCGCTCTGGGGCAGGAAGCCGAGAAGGTCGCGGGAAAGCCCGAGCTGACGCAGCATCCGGTTTATGGGAGCGGCCCGGTCGTCCGGCGGCGCAAAACTGGTCAGGGCATGAAGGCCGCTTTCAAAAGTTCTGCCGCCGCGCCTGTACCAGGAAGAAAGCCCGCCCGGCCGGTCGTGGGCCTCGAGCACCAATGGCCTCTTGCGGTAACGGACGAAACGCAGGGCCGCGGCCAGGCCGGAGAAGCCGGCGCCGATTACGATGACGTCATGCTTCAAGGATTCAAGCGGGGATGGAGATAGTCGATGGAACTCGCTATGGTAGCCAGCCGGGGATAATCCTCCTCCGGGATCTGGATCTGATAACGCTTGCGCAGGGCCATCACGATGTCGAGGAAATCCATCGAGTCGAAGTCGAGCTGGTCCCGGAGGGGCTTTTCCTCATCCAGGCTGTCCACGTCGAGCTCATCGTCGATCTCGCGGATTATCTCAAGCAGGGCCTTTTTTATGTCATCCCTCTCCATTGGGGCCTCTCAAGCAGGAATATGACCGTGACCGGCCGGTAGCGTCCGGGACATTGGACGAGAGAAGAGGGAATATAGCAGCAAGCCATGATTATGGCAACCGGAGGCGCTGCCCGGCCTCACCTCCCGATTCGCAAAAAAATCGATAAAAACACAGCTTCAAGGCGTTGTTTGAAGACAAGTCAACAGGCCCTTGAAGACGGACGCGGGCGCGAACCAGGCAAGAAGCCCCGGCGACTCGAAACGAAACGGAGAAAACGGCGGAATGACGGGAAGGAAGGCGAGCCGCCGGGTAAAAAAACGCCGTTCACATGGGTTAACAGCCCGTTGAAAAACTACTGCGCTTGACGATGCGGCGTCAAAATCCGGCTCAAAATGCTCATTTACCCTATGTAGACTGCGCTTTTTCGCCGGATTTTCCTTGCCTCGTCTGCGCTCGCGCTCGTTTTCAACGGGCTGTTAACCGGACGTTTTTCCGCTGAATTCTGACGCAGGAACACCAGGTGCGGTGGTTTTTAAACGGGCTGCTACAAGGCGGCACAAGCCCCCCAAGGCCTTTTCGGAGGGCTGTCAGAAATCGTCGGGGTAAAGGCCATCTTTCTCCTCTTCGCGCTCCGGGGGCGGCCGGACCACGACCAGGCGGAAACCGTAGTCATGGACCCTGCTATCCGGCAGGTCGGCGTACCGGTTGGCGCTTCTCACGCTCCTAGGCTTGGTGTACCAGGATCCGCCCCTGAGGACCTTCTTTTTGCCCCTTGCCGGGCCTTTGGGATTTTTTTGCGGGGAGGGACGGTAAGCCTTGAAATACCAGTCATCGCACCATTCCCAGAGGTTACCGTGCATGTCGTAAAGCCCGAAGGGGTTGGGGGGAAAGCTCGCCACCGGGGTGGCCGATTCCCGGAACTCGCCCCGCCTGCCTTCGCCGAATATGTAAATTCCGTTGTAGTTTGCCTGATCGGTGCTGATCGTGGCGCCGGTGTAGAATGGAGTGTCAGTGCCCGCCCGGACCGCGTACTCCCACTCCGCCTCGGTGGGCAGACGGAAAGTGAGGCCGCTTTTCCTGCCCAGACGCCGGGCGAAGCCGACCGCATCCCGCCAGGAGATTCCGTAGGCGGGCATGGTATGAACGAGGTCGGGCTTGAAGGGGGCCTCGTCGCTGACCCGGAACCACTGACGCTGGGTGGTTTCGGTGGCGGCAAGCCAGAAGCCGTCCACGCATACCCGGTGGCGGGGGAGTTCGTCGCTGTAGAACCGGGCATACTTTTCCTGTTTCGCTTCGCGGAGGAGTTCCTCGGTCTCGTAATCCGATTGCCCCATCAAGAAACATCCTGGCTCGATCCAGACGAATTCAATCCCGCTGACCGGTTCGGTCCAGGTTTCGGCCGCGGCCCATGAGGCCGGCCGCGCCGAAACGAGTCCGGCAAGACAGAGGGCCAGAACGGTTTTGAGGCAATGATGTCTCATGCTCATGGCTGTGGCGGGTTACCTGTTTTTAACAGCCCGTTGAAAAACTGCCGCGCTTCTATGATGCTGCGTCAAAACCCGGCTGGAAAATGCCCATTTACTCCATGTAAACCGCGCCTTTTCGGCGCACGGCGCCTCGCCCTCCGGGCCGGCATTCTGCCGTTCTCCACGCTTCGCTTCGAGTCGCCGGATTTTTCCTTGCCCCGTCTGCGCTCGCGCTCGTTTTCAACGGCAACGGGCGGTTACCGCTTCTTTCGCAGCAGGAGAACGAGCGACTTCAACTTTGCCGCCAAACGTATTATAATTGGCCGTTTCCGCTCTGCCCAATATTGATGGTTGAATTCCGGCGGGGGAGTTACCCACTCCTCTTCCAAAACTTCGTATTTCACTTGATCTTCAGCCATCTAATGCACCCTCCTCACCAGCGGCCCGATCGAAGTCTCCATCACCTGCACCCCTCCGGGCAAGGTCTTGATGGGCGGCGGGTTCTTCTTGAACTCTTCCAGCTCCTTCAGGGCCTCCATGGTTGCCGCGTCCTCCTCCGGTGCTACCAGGCGTATTGCCGTTCCTTCCGGCAAAGATTTCACAAAGTCCATGAGCTCTTTCGCCACGCGCAGCTCTGAGCCCTGCCCGTTTCCGCGCGGCCCTATCTCAAACCATTGCATGGTCAGCTTTTTCCTTGCTGGTGTCGATGACATGCCCCCCCGTTTGTTTAAGCTCTTACTTTCTGCCGGGCAGAGGGCAAATTCAACCGTACGATATTTTCGTACGGTGGATCTAAACCGCCTTCCTGCCTCAATTTCCGCTTCAGATCCAACCCGCTTCAGATCCAACCAGTAACCGCCTGGGATTACTGCTTTCCGACAGAACACCAAGCACCCACGCCCCCGCGTGGGGGGCGACCTGTACGTCCTGGGCGTGTGGTGGGTGACGCCATGTTTCAATCCACGCCCCCGCGTGGGGGGCGACGACCCCGGTGTGGACGCAGACCGGGCCGGAGGCGTTTCAATCCACGCCCCCGCGTGGGGGGCGACCAAGCTC
>JALWTY010000255.1 GCA_026993265.1 Desulfobacterales bacterium | reverse complement strand
CCGCGCCGTTCACCCGGTGACCGTCGAGCTGGCCCTTGACGAACGGGGTGGGCTCGGCATCGTCGTAGCCGGTGGTGCGGTAGCCGCCGAAGATATACTTGCCCTCGATCCGGGTATTGGCAAGGGCCAGGGCCTGGTCGTGCAGCCCCCTGACCTCGTCCGCGCCCAGGGCCCGGTCCTCCGCGGTCATGGAGGGATTGATGTACTGGAGCGCCAGGGTCCGGGCCCGCATCACCTGTTCCTTTATCATGGTGAGGGCGTTCTCCGAACCGTTTGCGACGTTTTTGCCGTAGGCAATATTTTCCTGGTACTGGGTAAGCTGGGCAAGCCCCGAACGCAGGGAAAGCGCCCCGGCCAGGGCCACCGGATCGTCGGACGGAGTCGAGATCTCCTGGCCCGAGGAGATCTTCTTGTTGAGCCGGTCGAGATCGCTGGTCAAACGGTTGAGGTTGCCGAGGATGTTGGCGTTGGCTGTCCGCATGGTCACCCGCATGGCTTTCCTCCCTTAACGCCTCAGACTGTCGAGCAGGCTCTGGAGCATCTCGTCCGAGGTGGTTATCAGCTTGGCCGCCGCGGTGTAGGCCTGCTGGAACATGATGAGGTTGGCCATCTCCTCGTCGAGCGACACGCCGCTGGTGTCGTCGCGCAGGGCCTGGAGCTGGTTTTGCACCAGGACGTTGTAATCGTAGTCCCTGGCCGCGGTGCGGGACTCGGAGCCGATCTCGCTCACCAGCGAGTTGTAGAAGTCGTTCAGGGTGGTGGATGCGCTGCCGGTGAAACGGACGTTCTCGTCGTTCTCGATGTTGGCCACCAGGATGGCGTTGGAGTTGTCGCCGTGGAATATCTCGCCGTTGTCCGTCACCGTTCCGGCCGCGACCCGTGACAGATCTGCGGCCACGTCGGCGGAGACGCCGATATCGCTTGCATCGTGACCTGTGAAGAAGGTGTTCAGCCCCGCCACCTGAAGAAATTTCGTCGAGTCGCCGCCAAAGGCGAACATGTGGTCGGCGTCCGGCGTGATCTTCAGGTGACCTTCCTCCACCGTGGCGGTGAGCCAGGCCGGGCCGCCGCTCGTTCCCACCACCGCGGCGTTGACGGCGTCGGCCACGTCCTGCAGGGTCCAGGCCCGCTCTATCGACACCTGTACCGGCTCGGCCACGGCCAGGGTCTTGTCCTTGTTGTAGATCCAGATGTTGAAGCTTTTCCCGACAGTGTCGAGCTCGTCGGCGTAGTGGTAGCCCAGAAGGCCGTCGGCGATGCCGCCGGGATCGGTGAAGGTGTAGGTGAAACGGCCGTCGTTGGGGGTGTCGGACGAGGTGAGGCCGCCGCCCATGCCGAGCTGATCGAGCCAGTAGTCGTCGGTGCCGGCAACAACGTCAAAGGGACGCTCGCTGAAGATGCTCACCTTGCCGGTGTTATGGGTGGAATCGGCGTTGTATGTGCCGTCGGTCAGGCCGGTCTTGGCCTCGACGGGATCGCTTGCGTCGATTCCGGCGATGACGATGGGGGACTCGTCGCCGCTGTTGGTGTTCCTGAGGACGACGCTGTCGGCCGGGCCGCCGTTGGCGCCGTCGCCCACCACCGCCTCGACGGTTAGCGGCGGCGCGGTGGTGGGCAGGGAGTTGTGGGCGCTGATGGCCGAGTTTATCGCCGCGGCGAGGTTTGCCGCCAGGGTTGCAGCGTTGTCGTCGCCGGGCACGGCAACGGTGTAGTTCACCGCGACCCCGTTGACCGTGAAACTTATGGTGCTGCCGTTCTCAGCCGCGGTCATGGCGGTGACCGCGCCGCCCGCCACCTGGGTGGTGAGTCGGGCCCTGACCCCGGCGTTGGCGCTGTTTATGGCGTCCACCGCGCTTTTCGCCTTGCCCGTTGCCAGGCCGTCCACCGCCGCGGCCCCGTAGATACGGCCAAGGGAGCGGCCGTTGATGCTGATGGTTCCGGCAGGGATGTCCTCCGTGGCGCTGGCGGCGTCCACTGCGGTGGTCAGATGCACGGTGTCGGGCGCTTCCTCCAGGCTGGTCACCGCCTCGCTGAACGGTTCCATGCCCACGCCCTGGGAGAACCGCTGATTGACCTCGCGGATGAGGCTGTTGGCAAAACTGTTCAGGCGGCCGAGGATGTTGGTGGGATCGTTTTCCACCAGTTGCCCGCGGATCTCTAGCCAGCCGCCCACCTTGCCACCCAGCTCCGCGCCGTCGCCGATTTCGGCCGGGATGACCTTGCCGGTGCTGTCGACACTGAGCCAGCGGAGCTTGTTGTCGAGCCAGTCGAGATCCCACTGTTCCACCCCGTCCACCAGGGGATGGCCGTCGCCAAGCAGCAGGGTGTACTGGCCGTTGCCGGACTCGAAATAGGAGATGTCGAGGTAGGCCGACACCTTTTCCACCAGCAGGTCGCGACGGTCGCGCAGGTCGTTTGCCTGGCGGCTTTCGCCGCTTTCTATGCTGCTTATTTCCCTGTTTATCCGCGCTATCTCGCGGGTGAGCGAGTTGATGTCGGTTATGGCGTCGTCGAGGCTAGCGCTAAGATCGTACTTGGCCCGGGCCACCTCGGAGTTCATGTAGTGGAGCTGGTCGCTGACCAGCTCGGCCATCTGGACCACGGTCTGGCGGGTGGCGAGGATGTCGGGATCGTTTGCAAGATCGTTCCAGCTCTGCCAGAACTGGTTCATGACCGAGTTAAGGCCGAAGCCGCTGGCCTCGTTGAAGATGGTCTCCACCACCTGGAGGGAGTCCTTCTGGGCCTCGAGATTGGAAAGCAGGGACTGCTGATCGGCAATCCGCTGGACGATGAAGCGGTCGTACTTGCGCAGGATGGCCTCGGCCCGCACCCCGCCGCCGAGGTTGCCCGCGCCGATGGGGCTCGACTGGTTCGCGCCCACCTCGAGGCTCTGGCGGCTGTAACCCTCGGTGTCGACGTTGGCGATGTTATGCGAGGTCACGTCCACCGCGATCTGGTGGGTCAGCAGGGCCTGCTTGGCTATGTTCAGGACATGGGCGATACCGGCCATCTCAGATCTCCCTGCTCACCATCTCCGGCGGCCGGCCGCGGCCGGAGCCGTTTCCGCCCCTGCCGTACATCGCCTCCGGCTCCGTCCCGCCGGTCAGGATGGAGATGGCGTCGCCCAGGTATCCGAGGGTGGCGCGGATGAACTCGCGGTTGACCTCGTTTGTCATCGCTATCCTCTCACGCTGCCCTGCAAGCTCGCGGCCGCATGCGGCCAGGGGGGCGCGGTCCTGCGGATCGAGGCTGGAAAGAAGTTCTTCCAGGGTGGCCTCATCCGGGCCGCAGCCGATGATCCCGGCCGCCTCTTTCCGGAACATCCGGTCATGCTGGAGAATCTGCCCCGCAAGGTCATCCTTCTCCATGCTCAGGGCGACGATTTTTTTCATGTCCATGACCGTGAGCGCGGTCTGCTCCGCCTCGATCAGGGATATCATCCTCGCGCACAGGGTCTTTTCCGCCTCGAGGAACGCAAGCGCCCGCTCCGCCCTGCCGCTGCTGTTTCCGTTTCCGTCCTTCATCACGCCACCCCGTCCAGCTTTGCACCTTCAGCCGCGGCGGGCGGGGCCGAGAGCTGGCGGTACAGGGTTTCAGCCAGGCCGATTCCACCGCTCCTGGCCATCTTCGCCGCCATCACGTCGTCCTGCATGGATTCGTACATCTCCCGGGCAAAACTCCTGCCGAAAATCCCGTCGCCATCGTCCACAGGACGGGCCGCGGCGAGAAGCTGACGTAGGATTATCGCCTCGAACCCCTGGCAGGCGGACAACAGCCGCGCCTCTTCCGGATTCCGGGCGGAAGAGGTCGTCTTCTTATCGGCAACCGCCGCCTCGGGCATGAATCCTATCTCCACCTGTGATCCGATTCTCATCATTGCCTCCGTGTCATATGATCTCGAGCTCAGCGTTCAGGGCGCCGGCGGCCTTGATCGCCTGTAGTATGGCCACCATCTCCCTGGGGCTCGCCCCCACCGAGTTGAGGGCCGCGACCAGGTCGGCAAGGGTGCTGCCGGCCGCAAGATCGATGAGCTGGCCGCTGCCGCCGCCGACGCTCACCGTGAGCCTGCCGTGGGCCACCGCCACCGGAGCAAGCCGGATCGAGCCGCCCATGACCACCGTGCCGGTGCGCTCGTCCAGGATCACCCGGGCCGGCTCATCCGCCTTTATTTCGAGGTTTTCGATCATGGCGATCATCTCCACCTCATGGCCGCGGTAGCGCTCCGGCACTCTCACCTCCACAGTGGAACCGTCAAGGGCCCGGGCCGCGGTCCGGCCGAGAACGGCGTTTATCGCCCTGGCCATGCGGCTTGCGGTGGTGAAGTCGGAACGCTTCAGGCTCACGTCTATCCTGCCGCCTGCAGCCACTTCCACCCCCAGCTCCCGCTCAACCAGGGCCCCGTCCGGGATCCGGGCCACGGTCAGATGGCGGCCGTCGCCCTTGCCGCCAATGGCGAGCTGCCCCTGGGCCACGGCGTAGACCCGGCCGTCAAGCCCCTTGAGCGGGGTGGCCAGAAGGGTGCCGCCGGCAAGGGAGCGGGCGTCGCCCATCGAGGAAACCGTGACGTCCAGCTTCTGGCCCTGACGCACGAACGGCGGAAGGACAGCGCTGACCATGACGCTGGCCACGTTCTTGACCTTGAGCTTGTCAGCCGGAACGTGCACCCCCATGTTCTCGAGCATGTTGGCAAGGCTCTGCACGGTGAAGGCGGCCCGGCTGCCGTCGCCGGTGCCGGCGAGGCCCACCACCAGGCCGTAACCCACGAGCTGATTGTCACGCACCCCGGCAATGGTGGCGAGATCCTTGAGTTTCTCGGCCCGGACCGGGACCGCAAACAAAATCAGCACGAAAAAGACCCATATCCTGCGCATCATTCTCTCCCTACGGAAACACAACCCGAAACGAACCCACAATAACCATCCGATCCGTAACCTACAGATTTCTGACCTCTGTCTTCTGGCTTCTGTCTTCCGGCCTCAGAACGGCCATACCACGTCCAGGGCCCGGGCCAGCCAGCCGGGCTGCTGCTTGTCGCTTATCACTCCGGTGCCGGCGTACTCTATCCTGGCGTCGGCCACCTGGGTGGAGAGCACCGAGTTGTCCGCGCCGATGTCCTCGGGCCGGACTATGCCGGTGAGGATGATGTGCTGGGTTTCGTCGTTGACCCTGACCTGGCGGAAACCGCGGATGACCAGGTTATGGGCCGGGGTCACGTCCACCACCCGGGCCGACAGGGTCGCGGTGACCGTGGAGTTGCGTCTGGTTTCGCCCTTGCCCTCGAAATCGTTGGTGAGATCGGCCTTGAGCGATTTGGCCGAGGGGGTGAAGCGGGCGTTGCGGTCGGACAGCCACTTCTCGATGCCGAAAAGAGCGGTGACCCCGCCTTCCACGCTCGAGGTCCGCTCGGTCTTGGTGGAAGCCTTCTTGGCCCCGCTCGAGTTCTCGACGATGCGGACGAGCAGGATGTCGCCGACCCGGCGGGCCCGGCGGTCGCGGTAGAGGTCGTAGCCGGAGTCAGCCTGGAAGATGGCCCCGGGATTGGTCTGCGGAATCTCCCGCTCCACCGCCGCGTACCCGGCCGGTTCAGGCAGGCCGGGAACCGCTTCCGACCGGCTTCCGACGCTGGCCACGCAGCCGCACAGCAGAACAAAAAACGCTGCAGCCGCCATGTTCCTTGTCTTCATGGCGCAGGATGACATTTCACACCTCCCTGAATCCGTTTGCCTTGTGCCGTCGACGAGTGTTTTGGTTGAGTTCATGCCTTTTTCGCCAGATTTCGTTTCGGTGGAAGATTCACCCTGACGCCCTCCGGGGCCTCCTCAACGGAGAAAGGGGACAACCGTGCCGCGGCCCGCCACCCGGGCGAGGATCAGCCTGCGGCTGGCCATGTTCTTCACCCGCACGGTATCGCCGGCCCGGCCGTCCTCCCTGGCAAGGCCGGGCGCCCTTACCTCGATGTTCCCGAGTCTTGCGACTATCTCGACCACATCACCGCGCCGCACCAGGGGAACGGATTCCAGGTCGGCCGCCCGCAGCACCGCCCCGGCCGCGAGCGAGCGACGCAGCCTCTTGCCGCGGACGTCGGCCACGCGGGCAAAGACGCCCTCTCCGGCAGCGGACAGGTCCATGCGGCGGACAACGAGATCGCCGCTTTCCACCACGTGATGACGCGGAAGAAACCGCGCGAGGGTCACCACCGGCGCAAGCAGGTGGATCTGGGCCACGGCGCGCAGGGTCGCCACTGTTTTCCCGTCCTTCACGACCCGGAAAAGCAGGCTGCGGCGGCCGGGTCCGGGCGCAAGCCGGCCCACGGGCACGAGTTCCGCCCCATCCGGCAACGCGGATGCTGCCGGAGAGAGGAAAAGACCGTCCACGCGCACGTCTGCCGCGTTCCAGCCGTTCACCTCTGCCGCCCCGGCGGAAAGCAGCCTGGCCGCAGCCGTTTCCATATCCGAGGCCCCGGCCGGAACCGCCAGCGCAAGCATGCACACCAATGCCGCAATAACACGCACAGCCATCACCTGATCAGATTGTTGCCCATCTCGAGGATGCGGTCGGCGGTGGTCACCGCCTTGGAGCTGATCTCAAAGGCCCGCTGGGTGATGATCAGGTTGACCATCTCCTCGGTGACATCGACGTTGGATGTCTCGATGAACCGCTGGGCGATGGTGCCAAGGCCATCGTTGCCCGGGGTGGACTCCAAGGCCGCGCCCGAGGCCTCGGTCTCGCGGTAGAGATTGCCGCCGACCGCCCTGAGGCCGCCGGGGTTGATGAAGTCGTAGAGGTTGAGCTGCACCGAGGCGAGCACGTTCTGGGCGTTGTCCTTGGCGGTGATGAAGCCGCCCGCGTCAATGGTGAGGTTGGTGGTGCCGGGCGGGATGGCGAACTCGGGCTGCAAGCGGTCGCCGTTCTGGGTGACGATATAGCCGTCGGCGTCGCGGGTGAAGGCCCCGGCTCTGGTGTAGTATTCCTCGCCGTTGTGAATGATCTTGAAAAATCCGCGGCCCTGGATGGCAAGATCGAGCTCGTTGCCGGTCTCGGTGTAGTTGCCCTGGGTAAAGATCTTCTGCACCGAGGTAGGCCGCACGCCCATGCCCACCTGGATTCCGGCCGGGATCTGGCCGCCTTCCGCGGTCTGGGCCCCGACCCCGCGCAGCTCCTGGTAGAGCAGATCCTCGAACTGGGCCCGGCTTTTCTTGAAACCGGCGGTATTGACGTTGGCCAGGTTGTTGGAGATGGTGTCCAGCTGAAGCTGCTGGGCCATCATCCCGGTACGCGACGAAAACAGGGCTCTTATCATGACTTACCTCTCAGACTTGCTTGTGTGCGGCCATCACGGGTTCAGGCGACCGACGCTCGACACCGCCTGCCGGTCGAGATCGTCTATCACGCCTATCACCTTCTGCTGGGCCTCGTAGATCCTGGTGATGTCGATGAGTCCGGTCATCTCCAGCATGGACTCCACGTTGGAGCCCTCGAGATACCCCTGGGCCAGCTTTGCGTCCGCTGCCGGGGAACCGCCGAGCTCCGGATCTTTGAGCCGGAAAAGATTTCCGCCGCTGTTCTCCAGCGCGCCGTCGGGAAAATCCACCAGCCGCAGCCGGCCCCGCTCCTCGCCGTTCACCAGGACGAGGCCTGCGGCGGTGATGTCCACCCGGCCGCCGGAGGCGTCGATGGCGCCGCTTTCACCCGCGACCACGTCGCCCGCCTGGGTGACGATGCGTCCCTGACGGTCGAGACGGAAATTCCCTGCCCTGGTATAACGGGGGCCGTCCGCGGTCTCGATCCTGAAGTACCCGCGGCCCTCGATGGCGACATCGAGCGGATTGCCGGTCTGGCGCAGGGGGCCCAAACGGGGGTCGCGGCGCAGGGAAAGCCCCTTGCCCACCCGCGAAAGCTCGTCCTGCCTGCGGACGAGCACCTCGTGGAACGAGGTCCTGACGCGGCGGAAGCCGACCGTATCGGCGTTGGCTATGTTGTTGGCCACCTGATCGAGCCGGCGCTGCTGGTTGAGCATGGTCTCGACGGTCTCGATAAGGCCAAGGCGGTTATTGATGTGCATTTTTTTCCTCCTGAAAGCTTGCCGCGCAATGTATGGGGCAACAAGCGTGCCAGGGAGAAAAAACTGCGGCCGGAGATGGGAAAATGGCGGAATCTCGCGAGGTTGAGAAGAAGAGAAAAAAACGGCGAAACAGGTAAGACAGCCTCGTAAAAACCCTCAAACGGGTCAGAAGGCACAAAATGTCTGATTCATAACCTACCGATACTTTTGACTTTTTACTTTTGACTTTTGCCTTCCGACTCGTAAAAAGGCCGCAAAAGCGGACTTTTTACGACTCGGTCAGGAGAGGGGTGAAAATTTTTCCTACGAGAGACAGGGGATAGGGTATTAACAACGACTGCGGCCGAAGGCCGCATCCACCTACTGTCTCCCGTCTCCCGTATTCTGTATCCCGGAAGAGGAAAAGGCCTCGTTGGCCCGGTAGATGAAGGCGAGGATCTCGGCCACCAGGATATAGGTCTCGGGCGGGATCTCGGAGTTGAGCTCAAGGGCCGAGAGAACCTCGGCCAGGTCGGCGTCCTCGTGGACCGGGACATTGCAGGCCCGGGCGAGCTCGAGTATCCTTTCGGCCACGAGCCCGCGGCCCTTTGCCACCACCTTTGGGGCGGAACCGGCCCCGGCCCGGTATTTCAGTGCAACCGCCTTCTTCTGCGGCGCATTCTTTCGGTTCGCACCCTTCATACCCAAACCCTAACCCTGGAAAAGCGAGGCGGCAATGCGATTTTCCCCTCCCCTGATCCCGGCGGTCCTTATCCGCCGCTACAAACGCTTCCTCGCCGACGTGGAACTGGCCGACGGCAGCAGGATAACGGTCCACTGCCCGAACTCGGGCAGCATGCTCGGATGCGCCGACCCCGGGACCGAGGCGCGGATATCGCTCTCCGCCAATCCGAAACGCAAGTATCCCCACACCCTGGAGATGGTCAGGCCCGGCGGCGTATGGGTGGGCATCAACACCGCCCTTACCAACCGCCTGGTGGAAGAGGCCCTGGCCGCGGGGGTGATCCCGGAACTGGCCGGAGGAGAGACCAGGATCAGGCGCGAGGTGAGACACGGCAACAGCCGGCTCGACTTCCTCCTCGAGGACCATTGCGGGCCGACCTACATGGAGGTCAAGAACTGCACCCTGGCCCGGGACCGGCTGGCCATGTTCCCGGACGCGGTAACCAGCCGGGGAAGAAAACATCTGGAGGAGCTCATCCGGGTGAGAGAGGCGGGCCACCGGGCGGTGATCCTCTTCTGCGTGCAGCGGGAGGACTGTGACCGTTTCGCCCCGGCCGCGGCCATCGACCCGGCCTATGCCGCGAAACTGCGCGAAGCGGTGGAACAGGGGGTGGAGGCGATGGCCTGGCAGGCCCGGGTGAGCCCGGAGGAGACAAGCATATTCCGCCGCCTGCCGGTGGACACCGCCGCGCCCGCGGAATGCGACAACTGCGGCAGACTGACCACCGAAGGCCTCTGGCGCGGAGGCGGCTTCCTATGCCCCGCCTGCCGGGCCGAGGACGACGCCTGCGGCTGCGGAGACTGAAAGGCCCCGCAAGAGGCGCACGAAAACGCCAGAGGAATCCAGGAGACCGCCATCTGCCTCTTTCCGCTAAAGGAGAAACATCCGTATCCGAATCGGCTTGTCTATTCATAAAAAACATGACATGATTGCCGCATGCAATCACATCGATCATGGATATGGCAACACGAGGGCTGGCCGGAATTTTCTTATGACAGCGGCACGCTTCTCCCCCTGGTCGCTTCTGTTTCCAGGTTGATCGGCGCCTTGACGGCAATTGCTCGAACGTTGAGCGACGCGGAGCGATTGGACGCCCGGGAACGGGCCCTCACCGACGACACCATGGAGACAGCGGCCATCGAGGGGGAGATCCTGCGCAGGAGTTCCGTCCGGGCCTCCATCCGCAGGAGGTTGGGGCTCCCGGTGGAGCGCGAGGACCGGGATGAGCGGGCCGACGGCCTTGTTTCGCTTCTGTTGGACGCGCGGGAAAACAGACAGCCGTTGAGCGAAGAAAGGCTCTTCGGCTGGCATGCGGCCCTTTTTCCCGCCGGATATTCCGGGCTCCACAAGATCAGGGTGGCATGCTACCGGGGGGAAGAAGAGATGCGGATCGTCTCCGGGCCAATGAGACGCGAGACCGTGCATTACGTGGCCCCGCCCGCAACGGCGGTGGGCCCGGAAATGGCCCGCCTCCTGAACCGGCTGAACAGCGGCGGCGAGCCGGAAGCATTGCTCGAGGCGGGCATTGCCCACCTCTGGTTTGTCATGATCCACCCCTTTGACGACGGCAACGGCCGGATCGCCAGGGCGATGACGGATTACCTGCTCGCCCGGAGTTATCCACCGCTCATGGAGCTGGTTTCATTTTCCAAACATATCAGCCTGGACAGAAGGGGGTATTACCGCGCCCTCGAGGCGGCCGGAAAGAACGGCATGGACATAACCCCCTGGCTGGAATGGTTCCTCCATGCCTTTGAGGAGGCCCTGCGGGAATCGCAATGGATCGTCGAACGGGTCATCAGCAAGGCAAGATTCTGGCAACAGCACGCAAACGTCACCCTCAACGCCAGGCAGCAGAAGGTGATAAACCGCCTCCTTGACAGCGGAGACAGGTTCCAGGGAGGCATGACCACCCGGAAATACGCGGGCATGACTAGGTGCAGCAAGGTGACCGCCAGCCGTGACCTTGCCGATCTGGCAAACAAGAATATCCTGCGCAAGCGTCCGGGGGGCGGGAGAAGCACGAGCTACGAATTGGCCGCGCCGCTTTCCCGTCCGCGTGATTTAACCTGAAGCGTTTGGTTTTTGGGGGAGGTCAGGGGCTCACGGATTCAGGCCGCGTCTTCCCCCTCCTCCCGGTCGAGGAGTTCGCCGGCCAGGGCGAGAAGAACCCGACAACGGCGGCAGATGGCGATCTTGTCCCGCCAGGTCTTGCGGGCCTTGCACTCGCAGATGGTGCCGTTGATGAACCAGCAGAAGTTGCCGGCGTGAAACTCCCAGGCCGGGCAGGCCTCCTTGCGGGCGGGGGGACAGTGCTTCAGCTCCCAGCAGGGACGTATCCGCTCGGCGGCCTCGGACTTGTTGGCCAGCAAAAAGAACATCTGCCGCTCCACGTGGCCGGGGATGCGCCGCCACCCCTGCTCGTAGCTATGCACCGACTTGATCGACGCGCCCAGGAGCTCGGCCATCTCCTTCTGGGTCTTGCCCAGCTCCTTGCGTATCCTGACGAATTCCGTACTGGTCAAAACACTTTTCTCCCTTCCCTGTTCCTTCCCGCCATCCCCTGTCTTCCGACTTCCGACTTCCGACTTCCGACTTCTGACTTCTGAAAATCAGACATCCTCGCCCGCGGTGGTCAACATCAGGCGGCCGTGCTTGACCCCCTTGGTGCCGATGAGCTCGTCGGCGAGCTGCCGGATCTCGCCGGCCCGGCCGCGGATGACCACCACCTCGAGGCAATGGTGGGCGTCGAGATGAACGTGGAGGGTGGAGATGATCGCCTCGTGGTGGGAGTGCTGGTGGTCGGTGAGCTTGTCGGCCAGATCCCTGGTGTGGTGGTTGTATACCAGGGAGACGGTGCCGACCATCTCGGCGTCGTCGCGCATGGTGCGCTCCTCGACCAGCGCGTTCCTGATGAGGTCGCGGATGGCCTCGGAACGGTTGACATAGCCCTTTTCGTCGATGAGGGCGTCGAACCGCTCGAGCAACCGCGAATCGATCGATACCCCGAACCTTACCGTGCCGGACATCTGCTTTAAAACACCCCTTGAAATCCTGTTCGCCTGCAACGACCGGCACGACACGCGCCGGTCTCCTGCCGTAAATTTCTACAATCTATCCCACCACACGGAGGAGGGCAAGGATAAAACCGGCATATCTTCCTGTTTACACAACCTCTTTTCCCCAATAATCCCCCCGCGGCCCCAGTCCCGCCCGTGTCACCA
>JALWTY010000254.1 GCA_026993265.1 Desulfobacterales bacterium | reverse complement strand
GCCGTTGTTACTCAACGGCAAGCCAAAGCGTAGCTTCGGCTTTCCTCTCGAAATTACGCAGTTTTTCAAACAGCGCAATTTCGCCGCCGCGTCCTGCGGCGGATGATGGACCCGTTGTTACGGGTCCATCATCAGTCAGTAATCGGTTGGTTACGGATTTGGATGGTTTCGCGCCTGCTGAGGCGCTTCAGCTTTTTTACTATAACCCTCTGTATACCAGGCCCCCCGGGCCTTGTGGATTGCCATGATTACCAGACTTCCGATGATGCCCCTGCGGGACATCGTTTTCTTCCCGCACATGATCGCTCCCCTGGTGGTGGGCCGCAAACGTTCGGTCCGGGCCCTGGAGGAGGCGATGAACAGTTACGATCACAGGATCATGCTCGTCACCCAGAAGGATCCGGCCGTGGATGATCCGGACCTTGATGCGGTCTACCATGTCGGAACCGTAGGCCGGGTGATGCAGTTGCTGAAACTGCCGGACTCCACCATCAAGGTACTGGTGGAGGGACACAGCCGGGCCGGGATATCGAAGGTGGTTGAGGACGGGGAGTTCTTCCTGGTCGAGGCCGAGGACATGCCCCTTTCCCGCATTTCCGCGGCCGAGTGCGAGGCCTATATGCGGGAGATAGCCCAGGAGCTCGAAAAGTACGCCAGCCTCAACGACCGGATACCAAAAGAGGTGGTGGCCTCGCTCACCGCCATAGAAGAACCGGACAAGTTCGCCTATTCCGTATGCGCCCACATGCCCTTAAAGAGCCAGGACAAGCAGAACATCCTCGAGGCCCATGACCAGGGCTCCATGTTCGAGCTGCTTCTGAGCATCATGAGCCGGGAGGTGGAGATCGCCAACATAGAGGGACGGATCCGCTCCCGGGTCAAGGAGAAGATCGAGAAGAGCCAGAAGGATTTCTACCTGGCCGAGAAGATGAAGGCGATCCAGAAGGAGATGGGCGGCGACGCCGAGGCCATGAGCGATCTCGAGGAGCTTGAGGCCGCGATCAAGGCCAAGAACCTGCCGCCCGAGGCGCGGGAGAGGGCCGAAAAGGAGCTCGGCAAGCTCAGGCTCATGCCGCCGATGAGCGCCGAGGCCACCGTGGTCAGAAACTACATCGACGTGATCCTCAGCCTGCCCTGGCTCGAGAAGAGCGAGGTCGAGATCGACATCGACCGGGCCGAGAAGATCCTCGACGAGGATCATTACGGCCTCAAGAGGCCCAAAGAGAGAATCCTCGAATACCTGGCCGTGCAGGCCCAGGTGGACAAGGTCAGGGGACCGATCCTCTGCCTGGTCGGTCCGCCGGGAGTGGGCAAGACTTCGGTATGCAAGTCGGTGGCCCGGGCCATGGGACGCGAATTTGTCCGCTTGTCGCTGGGCGGGGTGCGCGACGAGGCGGAGATCCGCGGCCACCGCCGCACCTATATCGGCGCCATGCCGGGCAAGCTCATCCAGTCGCTGCAGAGGGTCAAGGTCAACAATCCGGTCTTCTGCCTCGACGAAGTGGACAAGATGAGCACCGATTTCCGCGGCGACCCTGCCTCGGCCCTGCTCGAGGTCCTCGATCCTGAGCAGAACAATGCCTTCAACGATCATTACCTGGATCTCGACTATGACCTCTCCGACATTTTCTTCATCACCACGGCCAACAACCTGGCCGCGATCCCGCCGCCGCTCAGGGACCGGATGGAGATCATCAACCTGAACGGCTACACCGAGGAGGACAAGCTCCAGATAGCCTCCGGCTTTCTGGTGCCCAAGCAGCTCGATGCCAACGGTTTCGCGTCCGGCGACATCACCTTTGCCACGGCCGCGGTAACCGAGATCATCCGGCGCTACACCCGCGAGGCCGGGGTCCGCAACCTGGAGCGCGAGATCGCCGCCATCTGCCGCAAGATCGCGAGGAAACGCCTGAAAAGCGGCGACAGGAGCCGCCGTTACCGTATAACCGCGGGTTCGGTTTCCCGGTTCTTGGGCGTGCCGCGTTACCGTTACGGACTGGCCGAGGAGGCGGACGAGATCGGCATGGCCACCGGCCTGGCCTGGACCGAGGTCGGCGGCGACATGCTCCAGATCGAGACCGTGCTCATGCCCGGCAAGGGCAAGCTGCTCATCACCGGCAAGCTCGGCGACGTGATGCAGGAGTCGGCCCAGGCCGCGCTCAGCTACATCCGTTCCCGGTCGCTCTGCCTCGGGTTTGCGCCGGACTTCTACCAGAAGCTCGACATCCACGTCCACGTTCCCGAGGGCGCGATCCCCAAGGACGGCCCCTCGGCCGGGATAACCATGGCCACCTCGATGGTCTCGGCCCTGCTGCAGCGGCCGGTGCGCCGCGACATCGCCATGACCGGCGAGATCACCCTGCGCGGCCGGGTCCTGCCCGTGGGCGGATTGACCGAGAAGCTGCTCGCCGCCCGCAGGGGCAACATCAGCAAGGTTCTGATTCCAAAGGAAAACCAGCGCGACCTCGAGGAGATCCCGGCCCGGATCCTGCGGTCGCTCGAGATCGAGTTCGTCGAGACCGTGGACCAGGTCTGGCGCCGGGCCATCGTCATGCCGGAGGGCGAGGATCTGTTCCGTGATATCCCGGTCGGAACCTTCTGCGCCGAGATGGCTGACAGCGGCCTGAACCCGCCCCATTGACAGTGGAGAACCCCGCTCAAAAGGCGGAAAAAGAATCTTGACATCGAGTGGGCAATCCTGTTAAAAACTCCGAACTGCCGCGGGGCGAATAGCTCAGCTGGGAGAGCATCGGCCTTACAAGCCGGGGGTCACAGGTTCGAGCCCTGTTTCGCCCACCACAGGTCAGTACAAGGGATTTCGATATCCCTTTCACATATTTGCGGGGTCGTAGTTCAGTCGGTTAGAATGCCGGCCTGTCACGCCGGAGGTCGCGAGTTCGAGTCTCGTCGGCCCCGCCAGCAGTTCGCCGCCCGGCGCCGCGAGGCGCCGGGCGTTTTCAGTTTGCGGTGTTAGTCGGATAGAATGGAGCTGATTAAAATGGTATGTACAACTAATCTTCTTTCCGAACGATTTTATTTTTATTTTTGTTAAAGTATCCGGAAAGGAGGATGATCATGA
>JALWTY010000253.1 GCA_026993265.1 Desulfobacterales bacterium | reverse complement strand
TGGACCAGTGGCTCAAACACTACAACGAGGAGCGCCCCCATCGGGGCTATCGCAACCGGGGCAAACGCCCCATTGACGCCATAAACGAATACCTGAAAACTGTTAATAAAGAAGGTTAGTCTTACAATTAATCCATCATACGTCACCATGGCGGGGGCAATCAACATTGATTGATGGCAATCCGGGTTTTTGTCGTCCCGTTGCCCCCCTGCGCTCCTCTGATTATCAAGTTGAAACCCGGCCTTGCCACGTTTTACAACGGGTTGTCTGTTAAGTCTTTTCTCCCGCGCTTTTCGCCGCGCAGGCGGTGATCCAGGCGGCGAGGACAAAGACCGCGATGGAGACCGCCACCAGCAGGCTGTCCCCCTTCCTCGCGAATGAAACGAGGTTTCCGCCCATTCCCCAGACGGTCATGGCCATGACAAAGAGCATGGGAAGAAGCGTCGGCATCGGGTTTCTGCCGTGCCGGACGAGGTACACCGTGGCCACGGTGAGCCCCAGCCCGGCAAGGAGCTGGTTCGCCGCGCCGAAGAGCGGCCAGAGCATGAGCGCGCCCTTGGCTCCGGGCCTGGCAAAGGTGAGCATGGCCGCGGCCGCGATGACGATGATGGTGGTGATATGGCGGTTGTTGAAGGGACGCATGGCCCGGCCGTCCGGTCTGCGTGTGAGTTCGTGCAGGGCGAGCCTCTGTATCCGGGTGGCGGAGTCAAGGGTGGTGCCGGCAAATGAGACTATGAACACCGCCAGCATGGTGCGCCCGAACCCGGCCGGGATGCCACAGCTCTGCATGAGGTTGGCCCCGCCGGTGATGAAGGCGGCGAGCTTTGGGCCGAGCCCCTTGGCCGAGCTCCAGGATGCGTAATGGTGTTGGAATGCGGCCGCGCCGGTGTATATCCGGCCGCCGTCTTCCATGCCCATGCCGAGTCCGCCCGCCACCGCGGCGATCACCAGCACCGCGAGCACGCCTTCGAGCAGCATGCCGCCGTAGCCCACCGGCAGCATGTCGCCCGCCTTTTCGAGCTGCTTGACCGTGGTTCCCGATGCGGCGAGCGAGTGGAAACCGCTGATGGCCCCGCAGGCGATGGTGATGAAGAGCAGCGGGAACATGGCCGGGATGTCGGCGGTGGCCGCGGCCGGGTTGAGCGCGGGCGCGGTCACCCGCGGGTGGCCTATCACCACCCCGAGGCCGAGAAGCAGCATGACGATCATGAGCTGGTGCGAGTTCAGGTAGTCCCGCGGCTGGAGCAGAACGTCCACCGGCAGGGTGGAGGCGAAAAACACGTAAACGAAGAGGATGATGGTCCAGGCCACCACCGGCGATCCGGCCACCGGCGGCAGGGTTATGGGCATGGCCTGACCCGCCGGAATGAGGATGAAGAGCAGGCCGACTGCGAAAAGCGACGCCCCCAGGTGGCCGCGGCCCTTTCTGATCCGCAGCCCCAGCCACACCGCAAGCGGGATCTCCGCGGTCACCGGCAGCACCGCCTCCGGGTACATGTTGAACAGGATGCCGATTATCAGCGCGAAGATGGACACCACGATCCAGAGCAGGAACTGGATCAGGATCTGAAAGGCGTATCGGCCCGTGGGCCCGAGGATGTCGCCGCTCAGATCGCCGATGGTGCGGCCCTGGTGGCGGGCCGAGATCGCCATGGCGGCGAAATCGTGGACCGCGCCCATGAAGATGGCCCCGAACACCACCCAGAGGAAGGCGGGCAGCCATCCCCATATGATGCCGATGGCCGGGCCGACTATAGGGCCGAGCCCGGCTATGGTGGTGAAGTGGTGGCCGAGGACGATGTTGCGTTTCGAGGGCACGAAGTCAACCCCGTCCCGCCGGGTCACCGCGGGCATCTCCATGTCGTCCCTGACCCCGAATATCCGGCGGGAGATGAAGCGGCCGTAGAAACGGTAGGCGGCAGCGTAGGCGAAAAGGGCGATGAGGCAGAGGGTGATGGTGTTCATCGTCGTTGGCGCTCGTCATGGGGAAATCTGCCCCCCTACATATGGCAAAATCGCCGGAAATGCAAGGGGAGGGCCGGGTCAGTACGGTCCCCGGTCTTCGGTCACCTCCTCGAGGCCGTCTTCCAGCTTCTTGAGGTTGTTCAGGTATCTTGCCGCCTTGACCGCCTGTTCGGCCAAGCGGCGCAGCCGGGCGATGAGATCCAGGAGGCGGACCATGACGCTCACCCGGATTCCTCCCCTGGAGGCGCGGCGCAGGAGGGCGCCCTTGATCTGCCGGTAGGCGTCCCTGGTCTCGTCTAGGCGTTCGCGGCATGCCTCCAGATCCATTTCCCGGCCGTTGAACATGGCCATGGCGACGTTTTCCGCCACCTGGCCGCGGAAACGGTCCATGGCGGCGGCGAGCTCGGGATCGCCGGGGTCCGGGCGGTTGCGTTGCAGTTTGGCCACCTCCACGGCCAGTTCGGACATGTCGTTGTAGTAGCCGGAGACGCGGATGGCGTTGGGAAGCTGGCTGTCCAGGGCCTCTGGCATGTTTTCGCGCTGCATGCGGCCGCAGAAGTCCACCGTGGCCTCGATCAGGCGGACGATGGTCTGGCGGTCGCTTTTCAGTTTGCGGCTGGGGCCGGATTCCGAGCTGATCGCGCCCCTGGCCATGCGGCCGGCGATGGCGCCGATGCGGGCAAGCTCCATGCCCAGGGCGTGGATGGCCAGCACCGGGGTGTTGACCACGGTGCGGTCGAGGTAGCGGGGCCGGGCCTCGTCCTCCTCCGCGGTCCTGAACATCCTCTCCAGCACCCCCACCACCCGGTCGTGGAAGGGAAGGAATATGAGCACCCCCATGACGTTGAAGACGGTGTGGAAGACGGCGAGCATGGTGGTGATAGGCGCGCCGCCCTCGATCGCCTTCAGGGTGTCGGCGATCAGGATGAGCAGAAACGGCAGGATGGCCAGGGCTATCGCTCCGGTGAGCAGGTTGAAAAGCACATGGGCCGCGGCCAGCCTGCGGGCGTTGGCGGTCGCGCCGATGACGGCGAGAACCGCGGTGCTGGTGGTGCCGAGGTTCGCGCCGATGACCATGGCGGCGGCGTCTTCGGGAGTGACGATGCCGCTTGCCGCCGCGGTGAGGACGATGGCGATGGAGGCGCTCGACGACTGCATCAGCATGGTCATGGCGAATCCCGCGGCGCAGTATGCAGCCACGAACAGCGGGCCCTCGCCGGACAGGGAGGCGAGGTCAAAGGATGTCGCGGTCTGGGCAAAGGTGTCCTTGAGGATGGCGATGCCCAGAAAAAAGACCCCGAACCCGGCCACGGCGTCGCCGATGCCGCCCCGTTTGCCCTCGTGGCCGAAAAGCCGCATCCCCATGCCCACGCCAATCGCGGGCAGGGCGAAGAGCGATATCTTGAGCTTGAATCCGAGGATGGCCACCAGCCAGCCGGTCATGGTGGTGCCGATATTGGAGCCGTAGATCAGGGCCAGGGCCTGGGGCATGTCCATGAGGCCGGCGTTGACAAAACCGATGGTGGCCACGGTGACCGCGCTGGACGACTGGACCAGGGCGGTGATTCCTGCCCCGGCCATTATCCCCCGGAAGCGGGTGGCGGTGGATGCGGCCAGGACGTCGGACAGGGCCCGGCCGGCGGCGTACTTCAACCCGTCGGTCATCAGCCGCATTCCGAGGAGGAAGAGCCCAAGCCCTCCTATGGTAAATCCAAGCATGGTCCACATTGCGGTCGTTCTCCGGCCCGGGTTGCGCCGGGCGTGAACATCTGGGTATATCCTGTTAGCATCAACTTGCAAGGAGATTTTTCCGGCCCCAGGCAGCCGGCGGAAACGTTTTTCACGAGTCAGTGGAGCATGGAGAAATGATGGAAACAGGTCCGGGCGACGCCCTTGTCATGGTTGACGTGCAGAACGACTTTCTTCCCGGCGGCGCGCTGGCGGTCCCGGAAGGGGACCAGGTCATCGCCCCGCTCAACCGGGCGATATTCATCTTCACCGAAAAAGGACTGCCCCTTTTTGCAAGCCGGGACTGGCACCCCAGCAACCACTGTTCCTTCCGGGAAAACGGTGGGCCCTGGCCTGCACACTGCGTGGCCGGCACCCCTGGCGCGGGCTTTGCCGCCGCCCTCGACATCCCCTGTCAGACCGTGATCGTCAGCAAGGGATGCGCGGCGGACCGCGACGCCTATTCCGCCTTCGACGCAACCGGCCTTGCCGGCCAGCTTGCCGCGGCCGGGGTACGGCGGCTCTTCATCGGCGGCCTGGCCACCGACTACTGCGTCCGGGCCACGGCGCTCGACGCCATAAAGGCCGGGTTTGCGGCCGTAGTGCTGACCGACTGCTGCCGCGCCGTGGAGGTCAACCCCGGCGACGGGGAAAAAAGCCTTGACGAGATGGCCGCGGCCGGGGCCGGGCTTGCCGAAAGCCGGGAGCTTGCCTGATGGCCGGCCATGACCCCCTGCTCACCGACCTCTACCAGCTCACCATGCTGCAGGGATACCGTGCGTCCGGCATCGGCCGGGAAGAGGCGGTCTTTGAGCTCTTTTTTCGCTCTCTTCCGCCGCAGCGCAACTTCCTGGTCGCCTGCGGCCTTGACATGGTTATCGATTTCCTCGAAACCTTTTCCTTTTCTCCCGCCGATCTGGACTGGCTCTCAAGCCGGCCGCAGTTCGATCCCGCCTTTGTCCGCTCCCTTGCCGGCCTGAAGTTCAGCGGCGACGTATGGGCCATGCCCGAGGGCACGGTCTTTTTCGCGGGCGAGCCGGTCGTCAGGGTGCGTGCGCCGCTGGAGGAGGCACAGCTCGTCGAGACCAGGCTGATAAACCTGATACACTTCCAGACCCTGATCGCTGCCAAGGCGGCACGGATGCGGCTGGCCGCGCCTGCCGCGGTTCTGGTGGATTTCGGCCTCAGGCGCTGTCACGGCGGCGAGGCCGGGTTGCTTGCGGCCAGAAGCGCTTTTATCGCCGGGTTCGACGGCACCTCCACGGTCCGGGCCGGGGAGCGGTTCGGGATTCCGGTCTACGGCACCATGGCCCATTCCTTTGTCCAGGCCTTTGCCCGCGAGGAAGAGGCCTTTCTCGCCTTTGCCCGCTCCCATCCCGGCCCCGTGGTTCTGCTCATCGACACCTACGACACCGTGGCCGCGGCCGGGAAGGTGGCCCGGGTGGCCCGGCGGCTCGCGGCCGAGGGAAGAGAGAAAAAGATCGCCGGAGTGCGCATCGACAGCGGCGATCTTGCCGCGCTTTCCGTCCGGGTGCGGGAGATCCTCGACCGGGACGGTTTGGGGGATGTGCGGATATTGGTCAGCGGCAACCTGGACGAACACTCCATCCGCGCGCTCGCCGCATCCGCGCCTGTTGACGGTTTCGGCGTCGGCACCAGGCTCGGCACCTCGGCCGACGCCCCCTGTCTCGATTGCGTCTACAAGCTGGTCGAATCCGGCGGCGAGCCCCGTTTCAAGAGATCGAGCGGCAAGGCGACCCTGCCCGGAGTCAAGCAGGTGTTCCGCAGCCGGGGGCCGGACGGCCGCATCAGCGACACGATCGCGCTTGCAGACGAAGAGGTTGACGGCGAGCCCCTGCTCGTGCCGGTGATGAAGGGGGGAAAGCGGATTTTTTCGGAACGGCTGGAAACGGCCAGGGAACGCTTTTCCGCTCAGATCGCGCTCCTGCCGGATGAGCTGCGGCAACTGTCCGCGGCCGCGCCCGTGCATCCGCAACTGTCCTCCGCGCTGGCCTCCATGGCGTCGGCGGTCGCCGGAGGGACGGCCGTCCGGGTGACGAAAAACGCCTGAAGGCCGGGCAAACGATATGGCCGCATTTGCGGCTTCAGGCCCCCTGAAAAAGGCAACGGCCGCACCTTTTGTGGTTAGCGGCCGTTGCCGGATGCCGTCCCGGGGCGTGCCTGCCCCCTTTTTTGAACTCTGTCCGGATCAGAGGCCGTTCCGCGCCTTTGATCCGGATCGTTTCATGCCGCCGACAGCTTCATCTGCGCCTTCAGGAACAGGGCCTGATCGTCGGGGAAAGCGGTTATTTCGTTGAAATAGAGGCCGCCGAACTCGTAGGAGCAGTCCGGACAGCCGCGCAGCCAGAGGATGTGGTGGCGGTAGCGCATCTTGGCGTATTTGCGGCAGACCCACTGGCTGCTGTTGCACTCGAAGCAGTAGAGCAGGGTCCATTCCTCGCCGCACAGGGCCTCGGCGCACTCGGCGCAGACCGGGATCACCATCTCCCGCGCCGCCTCCTCCTGGACCTCGTCTATCTGATAGCCGAAGGGGATGACGATGTAGTCAACCGCGGGGAAATCCCTGTTGTCGGTTCCGGGGCCGTGGTTGAGTTCACAGTGGCTGTTTTCGAGCTCGGCGAGGAGCCCGAGCCTGTCTATCGCATTCATGGCGTCCTCCTTGTCTGCGGCCGGGAGCCCTCCCGGCCATGTCTCCTGACCTTCTTTTCGGTCCGTTCCCGGTGGTCGCTTGACCTTTTTCATTTGCCATGATGCGTTGAAATCCTTTGCCTTACATGTCACTGCAAGAAGCGGACCTGATTTTTTCGTATTATTCCCATGGCTTTTTTGTTGTTGTTTCAAGGGGTTGTGCATGGGGGCGGTGACGGCGGGATTTTTTCTATAAAAAAAAGCGACAAAAAGGGGCGGGAGTGTAAACAAATTTTGTCGGATTCAGGCGGATATTGCCGTTATCGCGGCGACGGCGGCGGCAAAGATGAGGGCGGCCGCGGTTATGAGCAGGCAGGCGCGGCTGATGTCGGATGGTTCCGGCGGCCGCAGGGGATCGCCCAGGGTCGGTTTTTCCACGGTCTTGCCGAAGTAGGTTCCGGGGCCGCCGAGACTTATCCCCAGGGCCCCGGCCATTGCCGCCTCGGGATGGCCGCCGTTGGGGCTTTCGTGTTTCTTGCGGTCACGGAAGAGGATGCGGGCCGCTTGCAGGGGACGGGCCCCGCAGACCGTGGCCGCGATTATCATGAAAATCCCGGTGAGCCGGGCCGGGATCAGGTTGAAGAGGTCGTCGGTTCTGGCCGGGAAAAAGCCGAAGTCGCGGTACTTGTCGTTCCTGTAGCCGAACATGGCGTCGCAGGTGTTCACCGCCCGGTATAGGGCCGCGGCCGCCGGGCCGGCCGCGAGCGCGAACATGAGCGGCGCGGTCACCCCGTCCACCAGGTTCTCGGCCAGGCTTTCCACCGTGGCCCGGATCACCGCTTCCCGGTCCATCGCGGCCGTGTCGCGGCTGACCATCATCGCCACCCTTTTCCGGGCAAGCTCCAGGTCGCCGCGGTCGAGCGCTTTTTTCACCGCAAGGCCGTGGCCCACGAGATCCCGCAGGGCGATGGCGTAATAGACGACAACCGCGCCGGCCGCGGTCCGGCCCCAGGATCCGGCCGCAGTTGCGGCGAGGAGGATCAGGCCCGCGGCCGCGGCCCAGGCCGTTGCCGAGACCGCGGCCAGGCAGAGGAGCCCCGCGGTTTTCGGGCTGCCGGGAAGGGTTTTACGGAAAAAGGTCTCGCAGGCCGCGGCCATTCGGCCGATGGCCCGCACCGGGTGGGGCAGGCCGCGGGGGTCGCCGAGGGCCGCGTCGAGAAGCAGGGCGAGGAGGACGGCCTTCATCCCGCAAGCCCGAGTTCCCGGTATATCCGTTTCATGTCCACCCGGGAACGCACATGGTCCGCGAGCCGGTCGATGGCCGGGTCGATGCCGTAGGGGGCCAGGACCCGGTTCTCCGGCGCAAGCCCCTTGCGCTGCCGCAGCCGGTCGATGAACCAGCGCCGGAAGGGGTCGGCGTCGAATATGCCGTGGAGATAGGAGCCCCAGACGCGGCCGCGGTCCGCGCCCATGGGTCCGTTTTCCGCGTCGATCAGGGGCGCGGCCGCGCACTGGCTCGTCCCGTGGTGGATCTCGTAGCCGAAGACCGCAAGCCCGCTCGGCCGGTGCACGCCGCGGCTGCGGCGCAGGGATTTTTCCTCGGCCAGCACGGTCTTCATCTCGATGAGGCCGAGCCCGGCAAACCTGCCCCCGCCCGGTTTCTCGAGCCCGTGGGGGTCGTCGATCTCCCGGCCGAGCATCTGGAAACCGCCGCAGATGCCCACGGTCTCGCCGCCTTGCCCTGCGAACTCGCATACGGCCCGGCCGAGCCCGGTCTTTTGCAGCCAGAGGGTGTCTGAGTGGACGTTCTTGCTGCCGGGAAGGATGACCGCGTCGAGCCCGGCCAGCTCTTCCGGCCGGCGCACCACCACCAGGTGGACGTCGGGCTCGTCGAGAAAGGGTTCCACGTCGGTGAGGTTGGAGAGGTGCGGCAGGTCGGCCACGCCGATGACCACGTGGTCGCGGTCCGGCGGCTTGCGCTCGAACAGGCCGGACTTGAACCCCACCGAGTCCTCTTCCGGCAGCCCGATCCCGTGGATGAAGTCGATGACCCCCAGGACCGGCACGCCGGTGCGTTTTTCGATGAACCCGATGCCGTCGGCGAGCAGCTCGCGGCGGCCGCGGAACTTGTTGATGAGGAATCCGGCCACCAGCGCGCGGTCTTCCGGGGGCAGGATCTCCATGGTCCCGAGCATGGCGGCGAAGACCCCGCCCCGGTCGATGTCGGCGACGATGAGAACCCTGGCCCCGGCGTGGCGGGCCATGGCCATGTTGACGATGTCGTGGGCCATGAGGTTGACCTCGGCCGGGCTGCCAGCGCCCTCGAGCACCATGAGGTCGTTTTCGGCCGCGAGCGAGTCGTAGGCGGCCAGCGCCTTTTCCCTGATCTCGGGCTTCTTGGCGATGTACTCCTCCACCCCCATGTTGGCGAGCGGCCGGCCGTTGACGATGACCTGGGAGCCGGTGTCGCTCGAAGGCTTGAGCAGCACCGGGTTCATCCGCACGTCCGGGTCGAGTTTTGCCGCCTGGGCCTGGACCACCTGGGCCCGGCCCATCTCGCCGCCGTCGCGGGTGACGAAAGAGTTGAGCGACATGTTCTGGGCCTTGAAGGGCGCGACCCGGTGGCCGTCCTGGAGGAATATGCGGCAGAAGGCGCAGGCGAGCACGGATTTGCCGGAATTGGACGCCGTGCCCTGGAGCATCAGGGCCGGTTTTTTTGTGTTTGTCATGATTTTTTCTTGAATATCAGAATGTTGCGTCTCTTGCCGCTAATGGGCAGGGTGTAGGGATGAGTCTCTGTCAGGTCAAAATCCGCGGCCGCGGCAGAGCGGCGGAATGCGGCCAGCTCATCTTCGATTTTTTCTCCCTTGAGGGTGGCGGCCGTGCCGCCGGGAGCGCAGAGATGGCTTGCAAGGGCCAAGAAATCGGCCGCGGCCGCAAGCCCCCGCGAGACCACGAGGCTGAATTTTTTGTTTTTGGGCCTGAACGCTTCCGCCCTGGTCTCGGCCACCGTCAGCCCGAAAAGCCCGGCCTTGCGCGCCACCTGGCGGAGAAAGGCGGCCCGCTTGGCCCGCGGCTCGATCAGGGTGACGTCGAGTTCCGGCAGGGCGCATTTCACACACAAGCCCGGAAAGCCTGCGCCGCTGCCGATGTCGGCCAGGTTTTCCGCCTTGCGGGCAAGGTTTGCGAGAAACAGGGAATCGGTGAAATGCAGGTCTATCCAGCGCTCCACCGTGTCGCGGGCCACCAGGTTGATGCTCCGGTTCCAGCGGGCGAGTTCTTCCAGGTAGATGCGGAGGCGGCCGAGAGCGGCATCGTCCGGGTAACGGCCGGTCGCGGCCAGGCACCCTGCGGCGAGGCGCTCAACCGTTTCGTCTTGCCGCTGATCTGGCATGGGCCTCGAGCCCTTCGAGCAGGGCCAGTCTCTGGATGTGTTCGCTGTCGCGGGCCAGCCCTTCCGGGGTGTAGGCGATCACGCTGGATTTTTTTATGAAGGTCTCCACCCCGAGGGCGGACGAGAACCGGGCCGTGCCCATGGTGGGCAGGACGTGGTTGGGCCCGGCCACGTAGTCGCCGGTGGACTCCGGCGCCATCGCGCCCAGGAATATGGCGCCGGCGTGGCGGATCTTTCCCAGGCTGGCAAAGGGATCGGCGATCATCAGCTCGAGGTGCTCGGCCGCGATCCGGTTGGCCATGTCAAGGGCCTGGCCGAGGTTGTCCGCGACCAGGATGACGCCGTGGTCGGCGAGCGATTTCTCCGCGATCTCCCGGCGGGCCAGTTCCCTGACCTGGGTTTTCAGCTCATCGGCCACCCTGGCGGCGAGCTGGTCGTCCAGGCAGATGAGCATGGCCCGGGCCTGGGGGTCGTGCTCGGCCTGGGCCAGCATGTCGGCGGCGATGAAGGCCGGGTCCGCGGTCTGGTCGGCGACGATGAGCACCTCGCTCGGGCCCGCGATCATGTCGATGCGCACCCGGCCCGACACCTGGCGCTTGGCCTCGGTGACGAACTGGTTGCCCGGCCCGCAGATCACGTCCACAGGCGCAATGGTCCCGGTGCCGTAGGCCAGGGCCGCGATCCCCCAGGCGCTGCCGCACTTGTAGATCTCGCCGATGCCGATGTGGGCGGCGGCCACGATCAGGGCCGGGTTTATCTTGCCGTCCGGGCCCGGCGGGGTGAGCATCACCATCCGCTCCACCCCGGCGATGGCCGCGGGGATGCCGTTCATCAGCACCGAGCTGACCAGGGGGGTGGAACCGCCCCGGCCGCCGGGGACGTAGAGCCCGGCCGCGTCCACCGGCCGGACGATGCGGCCGGTGACCACCCCGTCCTCCCGGAAGGTGAACCAGGATTTTTCCCTTTCCTGCTCGTGGAAGGCGCGGATGCGGCTTGCGGCGAGTTCGAGGGTCTCCAGGAAGGAGCCGTCCACCTGGGAGCGGGCCTCGTCCATCTCCTTTTCGCTCACCCGGAGCTGGTTGTGGCTGAAATCCGGGGAGTCGAATTTTCTCGTGTAGTCCACCAGGGCTTCGTCGCCCCTGGCTTTCACGTCGGCGATGATCTCCGCTACCGCGTCGCGGCATGAGGAGTCCGCAGCCTGGAAGCGGTCTTTCAGCCTTTCGATGATTTCCTTGCCCTCATGGCTGCCCGCGGTTGCGATTTTTATTCCTGTCTGCATGGCCGGCCTCTGTCAATGATCCTGAATCCGTGACGGCTCCGTGGGTTTTTAATGAGCCATCTCTTTGCGGAGCCGTGAAGAGCCCGGAAAACGGGATCTCCGCGACTCCGCCATATGTATCACCGTCATATCCGTAAACCAAGAAAAAACCGCTTGAGCGGGACCGGGTTTGGGTTTACGGTTTTCCGTTCATATGTGATGTTGACGGCGTAGAAAGCGCTTCCGTCGGCCATGGACGCCACTCCCGCACGGGTTTTTTCCGGAAACCGCCGAAAACGCCTCCAGAAACGGTTGTTACGGGTATGTCATAAAAAGGGAGAAAAACAAAAATGCTTGGGGAGATCGTTTCCTGGCTGGTGGCCACCATCGGCCGCTGGGGATATGGGGGGATCGTCGTGCTGATGTTCCTGGAGTCGTCGTTCTTTCCCTTTCCGAGCGAGGTGGTGGTGCCACCGGCAGGGTACCTCGCGGCCAGGGGCGAGATGTCCCTTTTTCTCGTGATCGCAAGCGGGATCGCCGGCAGCCTGCTTGGCGCGCTCTTCAACTACTGGATCGCGGTGGCCGTGGGGCGGCCTTTTCTGCGCCGCTACGGCTCGTGGTTCCTGGTTCCGCCCGCCACCCTGGAGAAGGCGGAACGCTTCTTTGCCGATCACGGCCACGTCAGCACCTTTGTCGGCCGCCTCATCCCCGGTATCCGCCAGTACATCTCCCTTCCGGCCGGCATAGCCCGGATGAACCTTTTTCTCTTTTCCCTGTTCACCGCCCTGGGCGCAGGCCTCTGGGTGGCAGTGCTGGCCCTGGCCGGCTACCTCTTCGGCGCCAACCAGCAATACCTCGCCGCCCATCTGCGCCAGGCCGTGATCGCAGCCCTTGCCTTCTGCGTGGTGGTGGTGGCTGGATACGTCTTCGTCCGCCGCCGTCTTGCTGCCTCAGTGAAAGGAAGCGACGGGTCGGAAAGGTAACCCTGGGGACGGAAACGCCCCGTTGTTCCGGGGCGTTTCCGTCCCGGATGCGGCGGCAAGGCATTGGCCGCATGCTCCGG
>JALWTY010000252.1 GCA_026993265.1 Desulfobacterales bacterium | reverse complement strand
GCCCCGGCCGCTGCGGCCGCACCGGGCCGGGGCTTTGCGTCCGCCTCTACAGCGAGGAAGACTACCAGGCCAGGGAACAGTTCACCCGGCCGGAGATCCAGCGGGCCAATCTGGCCGAGGTCATCCTGCGGATGGTGTCGCTGAAGCTCGGAGACCCGGCCGGTTTTCCCTTTCTCGATCCCCCTTCGGGCCGGGCCATAAGCGACGGTTTCAAACAGCTTCTGGAACTCGGGGCCATCGAGAGGGACCGCCGCGGCCAGGCCCGGCTCACCCGCGCGGGGCGGACAATGGCCCGCCTTCCCGTTGATCCCAGGCTTTCGCGCATGATCGTCGCGGCCCGCGAACTCGGCTGTCTTGCCGAGATCACGGTGATCGCGGCCGCGCTCTCCATCCAGGACCCGATGGTCCGTCCCGCGGAGCAGGAGGAAGAGGCGGACCAGGCCCACGCCGCCTTCCGCGATCCCTCGTCCGACTTCCTCACCCTGCTCAATATCTGGAAGCGGGCCGGGGAACAGAAGAGCATGGGCGCGCTTTCCCGTTTCTGCCGCAAAAATTTTCTTTCCTTCCAGCGGATGCGGGAGTGGCAAGACATTCACGGGCAGATAGTTTCCATCGTCACCAGGGAGAAGGGGTTTTCCTTCAACCGGGACAGGGCCGCCAAAGCCGCGGTCCACCAGGCCGTGCTCGCCGGCTGCCTGCGCGGCATCGGCTTCAGAAAGGAGAAGAATCAGTATCAGGTGGCAGGCGGCCGCAGGGCCATGATCTTTCCCGGCTCCTCCCTGTTCAACCGGGCCGGAGCCTGGGTGGTGGCCGCCGAGGTGGTGGAGACCGGCCGCCTCTATCTCCGCACTGCGGCCAACGTGAAACCGGAATGGATAGAGGAGGCCGCGGCCCATCTCTGCCGCCGTCATTACCATTCCCCCCGCTGGGACAGGAAAAGCGGCCGGGTGGTGGCGCTTGAGAACACGAGCCTTTTCGGCCTTGCCCTGGCCGCGAACCGCAGGGTGGATTACGGCCGCATCGACCCGGCCGCGGCCAGGGAGATATTTATCCAGTCTGCCCTGGTGGAAGGCGGGCTCGGGCCGGGATTCTCCTTTCTCGACCGTAACCTGGCCCTGGTCGGGGAGCTGCGCGAAAACGAGGAACGGCTGCGCCGCCGCGGCCTGGTGGCCGACGACCGGCAGATATTTTCCATGTACGACTCCAGGCTTCCGGACTGGGTGCGCGACCGGGGCAGCCTGAAGTGCTTCATCGCCCGCGGCCGGGAAAAGTCCCTCATCTTCCGCCGCCACGAGCTTCTTGCCGGGGAGGGCTCCGCGGCAGGGGAGGATTATCCCGGCCACATGGAGGTGGGCGGCGTCGAGTTCAGCCTCGAGTACAGTTTCAGCCCCGGCGCTGAAAACGACGGGATCACGGTCGTGGTTCCGGCCGCCCTGGCAGGAACCGTGCGGCCGGGGGTTTTCGAGTGGCTGGTGCCGGGGATGGTTGAGGAAAAGATCGCCGCCATGCTCAAGACCCTGCCCAAGGCGGCAAGGCGGCGGATCGTGCCGGTGCCGGAAACCGCGCGGAAACTGGCGGAGATGCTCGAACCCTGGCGCGAGCCCCTGGACGCGGCCCTGGCCCGCGCCCTGCGGGAGTCTTTTGGATTGGATGTCACGGCCGGGGATTTTTCCGTTTCCAGGGTGCCGGAACACCTGCGGCCGCGCTACCGCATAGTGGACAGCCGGGGCAGGGAGCTTGCCGCCTCCCGTGATTTTTCCGCCATTGCCGGAAGCGGCGCGGAAAACGGCAGGAAAGACCGCGCCGCCTCCGGCTGCGACAATCAGGAGGAACTCGATTCCTTCAGGCGCGCCGGTGTGACCGATCCGGCGGAGATCATCGGCGTCCCCGACCGGCTGCCCATAACCCGCGGGGGCAGGCTGGCCGGGTTCCTTTTTCCCGTGCTCATCTTTGATCCGGCCCGGCGGGAATTCGCCCTTGACCTGGCGGAAGACGAGGAAGAGGCCCGCCGGGCGAACCGGGCGGCGATCCCCTGGCTCTACGCAAAAAGATTCAACAATTTCAAGACGATAAAAAAAATCCTCAGGCTGGACCGCAGGCAATGGGCCATCATCGAGGGCATGGGCGGGGCGGACGGGCTGGAGGAGTCGGTGCGGGCCTTTGCGCTCGCGCAGGTGTTCTCCTGCGGGCACGGCGTCATCCCCGGGGCGGACGAGTATGACGCCGTGCTCGAACGGGCCGCGGCAGGCCCGCTTGCCGCGATGGTTGCGGAGATGATGGAGCTTGCCACGGGGATCTTGCGCGCCCGCCGCGAGACCCTGGATGTCATCAGAAACTTTGCCGCCAGGGCGCGCAAGGGCGGGGAGGGAATCTTTGCCGCAATGGAGGATGAGCTTTGCCGCCTGGTTCCGCCCGGTTTTTTCGACCGCGCCGATGCGGAACTCTGCCGCCTGCGGCTGCGCCACCTGAAGGCGCTCGCCATCCGGGCGCAGCGGGCCCACGCCGATCCGGGCCGCGACCTGCGCAGGCAGGCGCTGGTGTTCCCCTTCAGCTCGCGGATTCCCGCCACTCCCCCGGCAGACCCGGACGCGGCCGCGGCCCTGGCGGAATACGCCATGATGGTGGACGAGTTCGCGGTCACGGTCTTTGCCCAGGAACTCGGCTCCGCCATGCCGGTATCGGCCGCCCGGCTCGAGGAGAAGTGGCGCGAGGTGGAGCCGCTGCTGCGGAAATAACGCTCTGCTCCTTACCTGATTTCGGTTTGTCTGATACTATTTATCGGTAAGTCACGGTCGGGGACAAGAAGGCGACGATGTCGCAGCAGCGTATCAGATGATGACCAAGGGGGAATGATCATTGCCGTCAGAGACTTTCTACGCAATCCTGAACGATCCAGACGCGGTTCTGGAACTGCTTGAAGGCATAGACGCCGGAATAGTGGTGATCGACGCGAATTACCGGGTGCGGATGGTGAACAGTGCCGGACGCAGAATAATGGACCGCAACCCCAACTGTCTTTCCGGCAAGGTCACCTGCCACTCCCTCTTCTATGATCGTGACACCCCATGCGAAGAGTGTCCGATGAGCGACGAGGGCCTTTCCGGCCGCCACCATTCCCTGACCATGAAACGGCGGGACGGAAGCGAGGTCTTCCTGAAGGTCTTTCCATCGCGCTGGGAGAATCATCTCGTCCTGACCTTGCACGATGTCACCCGGGAGCTTTCGTTGTTGCGGGAGGTCGACCTGGCCAGGCGGGAGCTTGCCGCAAGGAATGTCAGGATAGAAAGGCACAGCAAGGCGGTGGCCGACGAGAAGGAGGAGCTTGCCCGTCTCCTCGATCATCTGCCCGACGGCCTGGTCACCGTGGACGAGGACTTCATGATAATGGAACGGAACGGCTCGGTCTCCCGGCTTGTGCCGCAGCCGGAAGGCCGCAGCTGTTTCGAACTCCTCGGCCGCAACGAGCGCTGCCCTGACTGTCCGGTCGACTGGAGGGTGCCGCTCAAGCCGGACGCCTCCATGAAGGTCAGTCATGACCTGGGCGAGAGATACCTTACCGAGACAATCACCGATTATCCGCTCGGCCCGGGCGCCATGCTCCAGTTTCGCGACACCACCCGGGAGATAAGGCTTATCGACCGGATAAGAAAACAGCAGGCCGCGATCACCGGCCGCAACGAGATGCTGGACAAGCTGGTCGGCTTTACCGGGGCCATGCCCAGGGCCGAAACCCTGGAGGAGGTGGTCGATCATTTTGTCCGCATCTTTCCGGAAATGGTGCCGGTCGATTCAATGGCCCTTCTGGTCAACGACGTAAGGCCCGGCTCTGTCTGGCTGACCCGCAGCATGGGGGTTGACGGGGACAGGATGGCCGCCCTTGTCCGTTCCTATCTGGATCGGGATGTGGTGACCAGCCGCTCCGACCTGCCTGCGGCAGATGTTCTTGATCTTGCCGAGGAGGACGTGATTGTGGTTGACCTGGTGGGGGGCGACGGCGGCAGGGTGGGGCAGCTCGTTCTCGAATGCGGAAAACAGTGCCGTGAGCGCGATGAGCTGATCGACCTGTTCACCCGTCCTCTCGGGGCCTTCATCCATAACCGCATCCTTCTGAAGAAACTTGAGGAGCGGGCCAACACCGATCCCCTTACCGGCCTGTACAACCGCGCCTTTCTTGAACAGGTCATGGAAGAGGAAAAGCGCAAGCTGGTCCGTTTCTCCATGCCGTTTTCCGTGGTGGTCGCGGACGTGAACCGTCTGAAGATGGCCAACGACCTTTACGGCCACGAAGCCGGGGATCGCCTGATTCTCACGGTGAGTGATCTTTTGCGGCGCAACGTCCGCAACACCGATCTCCTCGCCAGGACCGGCGGCGACGAGTTCCTTATCCTGCTCGGCAACACCGATGACGAGAGCGCGCGGGATTTTGTCAGGCGGCTCGAAAAAGATGTCTTCAACAACGTTTACATGGATGTCGGCAAAGGGGAGAAGTTTCCGGTGACGGTGAGTTTCGGAGCCGCCGGCACCGATGTCTGGCCGGTTGAGGAGCTGATCGCCGCGGCCGACAGATTGATGTATGAGGCGAAAGAGGCCTTTTACCGCACCGAGAAGAGATACCGTTGAGACGCGGCTCGACTCATGCGGTACCGATTGCTGTATTGTAAATATTAACAGCCCGTTGAAAAACTAATGCGCTCGATGATACTGCGTCATAATCCGGCGCAAAATGCTCATTTACCACCGGTAAACTGCGCTTTTTTGCCGGATTATTCCTTGTCTCATCTTCGCTCGCTACGTTTTTCAACGGGCTGGTAGGGAAGGCTATTCCCCTGTCAGCTTTTCCTCCGCCTGTGAGACCTTGACGTACAGCGGTTCCTCCGTGTCCGCGGCCGGTTTTTCCCCCCTTTTCATCATCTCCATGCACAGCATTCCGACCGGGGCCGCGGCCGGGCCGAACAGGCGCGGATCGGCGGGGATGAAATCATCCCCCAGGATGGCGGCGAGCCCGTAATCCTCGTATCCCGCAACCCCGGTGAATACGGTTTTTTCCCGCACGAAATCCCTGACATCTTCCGGTTTCATGGCGAGGAACTCCGTTTCCCGCTCGGGCATGGCTTGCGGGCGGCAGCGGTAGCGGGCGATGTAGAGTTCGTTTTTTCTCGCCTGGCTGACCGCGCAGACGGGCAGGGCAGAGAAGGAAAGCCTGGCCGCCAGCGCGTCCAGGGTGGGAACCGCATACATGGGCACGCCTGCGGCCAGGGCAAGGCCGCGGGCCGTGGCCATGCCTATCCTCAGTCCGGTGAAACTGCCCGGACCCGCGCTGACGGCGATGGCGGCCAGGTCCCCGGGTTCGAGACCGGTGCGTTCGAGGATGAACCCTATTGCGGCCGGCAGGTGGCGGGAATGGCGGCCGCCTGCGGCCAGGGACAGCTCGGCGTCGGCGCCGTTCTCACTCACCAGCGCCACCGAGCCGGTCCGGCCCGCGGTCTCGATGGCGAGGACAGGGGACGGATTGTCCGTGCCTGCGCCGTATGTGGCCTTCTTTCCCTGCATCTGCCGACTTTAGTTCTGCGTGAGCAGGCGGACGATGTCGTTGTAGAACACGAAGATCATCAGGGCGATGAGCAGGGCCAGGCCGATGCGCTGGCCCGTTTCCCTGGCGGTATCGCTCAAGGGACGGCCGAGAACCGCCTCGCAGGAAAAGTAGAGCAGGTGGCCGCCGTCGAGGACCGGGATGGGAAACAGGTTGATTATGCCCAGGTTGACGCTTATCACGCCCATGAAGTGAATCAGGTTGAGCCATCCGGCCTCGAACTGCCTGCCCGCAAGCTGGGCGATTAGGATCGGGCCGCCGATCTGCGAGGCCGGGATCACCCGCTGGAACATCTTCACCACGCCCATGACGGTCAGGTATATCATTGCCCAGGTCTGTTTCACCGCGGCCATGAGCGATTCGAGCACGCCGCCGTCACGGTATCGGACCTCGTCCCTGCGGCTCACCCCCAGCATGTAGCGTTTGCCGGTCTCCTCGCCGAAGATGTTATGGACCGTTTCCTTCCTCGCACTGGCGGTGATGGTCAGTTCCGCGTCTCCCCGCCGGATGCGGATCTGCAGGGGCGCGCCGCCGCTTTCCCCGATTATCGCGGCCAGGGTGTCCCAGTCCCGTGTCTCCCGGCCGTTGATCGCCAGGATCTCGTCTCCTGGTCTTATTCCTGCGGCCATGGCCGGGGAATCGGGCGTTACCGCGGCAACCACCGTGCCCGGCACCGGCTCGGGGATGCCGAGGGCGGCAAAGACCATGAAGAAAAAAAACACCGCGGAAATCAGGTTGAAGGCCGGCCCGGCCGCCACCACCGCGAACCTCTGCCACAGCGGCCGGGCGGAAAAGGAGCGGTGCTCCTCCTCAGGCGGAATCTCCTCGTCTTCGCCCTCGCCCAGCATCTTGACGTAGCCGCCGAGCGGCAGGACGCCCACCACGTATTCGGTCTCTCCCTTCCTGAATCCGGTCAGCCGGGGGCCGAAGCCGAGGGAAAAGGTGAGCACCTTGATGCCGAGCCCCTTGGCCACCAGAAAGTGGCCGAGTTCGTGGACGAATATGAGCACGCCGAGGACGATTATGAAGGAGATGAGGTAGTGCATGGCCTCTTATCTGGTTCCGGCCTTTTTCTGCTCGATATTGAGCTGAAAGGCCTCGACCACTGCCTCGGCCTGCATCCTGGCGGCGAGGTCGGCGGCCGTGACCGCCTCGATGCTGTCGGCCGGCCGGTTTTCGGTCCTTTCCATGGTCTCGGCCACGGCCAGGGCGATCTCCGGGAAACGGATGCGGCCGTCGAGAAAGGCGGCCACTGCCACCTCGTTTGCGCCGTTCATCACCGCTGGCATGATGCCGCCGAGTTTAATGGCCTGGTAGGCCAGTTTAAGGGCCGGGAACCTGTTGAAATCGGGCCGGCGGAAGGAAAGATCGCCGCAGCGGGCCAGGTTGAGGCGCCCGAGCCCCAGGTTTATCCTTTCAGGCCAGGCCAGGGCGTGGGCTATGGGAATACGCATGTCCGGCACCCCGAGGTGGGCGATCACCGAGCCGTCGCGGAACTCGACCATGGAGTGGACTATGGACTGGGGATGGATCAGGACCTCGATGTCGGTGAGTTCCCGGCCGAAAAGGTGATAGGCCTCGATTATCTCGAGCCCCTTGTTCATCATGGTGGCGCTGTCGATGGAGATCTTTGCGCCCATGTCCCAGTTGGGGTGGGCCAGGGCCTCGTCCGGGGCCACATCCCACAGGCTTCCGGGATCGCGGTCGAGGAACGGGCCGCCCGAGGCGGTGAGGATGATCTTTTCGACCTCGTTTTCCCGGCCCGCGGCCAGGCACTGGAAGACGGCGGAGTGTTCGCTGTCCACCGGCAGGATGCGCACGCCTTTCCGTCTGGCCTTTTCCATTATCATGGCCCCGGCCATGACCAGGGTTTCCTTGTTGGCCAGGGCCACGTCCTTGCCCGCCTCTATGGCCGCGAGCGTGGGCATGAGTCCGGCCCCGCCCACCATCGCCGACACGGTCATCTCCGCCTCGGGCATGGCCGCCACCCGTTCCGCGCCCTCCGGGCCGGCCAGCACCCGCGCGGCCTTGTCCGGCGGAAGCGTTCTCTTGAGCCTTTCCGCCGCCTCCGGGTCAGCCACCGAGACCAGGATGGGGTCGAACGCCTCCATCTGCTCCCGCAGGAGCCCCACGCTGCTGCCAACGCTCATGCCCACGATGCGGAAACGGCCCGGATGGCTGCGCACCACTTCGAGAACGTTTTTTCCTATGGAGCCGGTGGAACCGAGAAGGGCTATGTTTTTCATGGCCGCGAAGAATCAGTGTCCGGGGATGGCCCCGAAGTGGATGAGGTAGAAGAGCAGCGGGGTGGCGATCATGAGCGAGTCCATCCGGTCGAGAACCCCGCCGTGGCCGGGCAGGATGTTGCCGCTGTCCTTCACTCCCATGGTGCGTTTTATCATAGATTCGGTCAGGTCGCCCATGACTCCCACGCAGATGAGCACCAGGGTTATGAGCGCCATCATTGCCGGGGGAATGAAGGGCAGGCTGGGAATGCCCACCAGCACCGCGGCGATGATTCCGCCGGCGGTTCCGGCGATGAACCCCTCAACGGTCTTTCCCGGGCTGATGGCCGGCGCCAGCTTGTGGCGGCCGAGGAGCATGCCGCCGTAGTAGGCGCAGGAGTCCGAGGCCACGGTGATGGCGGTCAGCAGCAGGAGCCACTGCATCCCGTATTCGAGCGACAGCAGCAGGGTGAAATGGGAAAAGCTGAACCCCACGTAGAAGATGCCGAAACCGAGCCTGAGCATCAGGTCGAAGGGGCCGTATCCCACCTGTGCCCGGCTGAGCGAGGGATAGCGGGTCAGTGTGTAGACGATGAGAAAGAAAAGGGCGAGGAAGAGCGCTGCGGTGACCAGCTCCGGTTTGCCTTCAAAGGCTGCGGCCAGAGGGAAGAGGCCGAGGATGATGCCGGTCGCCTTGTCGGTCTTGCGGTGCTGCGGCAGGGTGATCTGAAAGTATTCCGAAAGCGCAAGCCCGCCCACCAGCAGGAATATCAGCCAGAAAAGCCAGAATATCCCTGAGAACAGCAGCCACAGCCATGTGCCGCCAACGGCGAGGCCGGTTATGATGCGCTTGGTGTTCATGTCCTGGTCCGGTGTCCGGTCAAGATCCCGCGGACGAGGCCCCTGTCCTGTTTCTGATCTGTTCGCTGGTCATGCCGAAACGGCGTTCCCGCTTCCTGAAATCGGCCACGGCCCTTTCCAGTTCCCCGGCGTCGAACTCCGGCCAGGGTGCCGGCACGAAACACAGTTCCGCGTATGATAACTGCCAGAGAAGAAAATTGCTAAGCCGCTGCTCCCCGCCGGTGCGGATGAGAAGATCCGGGTCCGGCTGACCGGCGGTGTGAAGATGGGCGGAAAACAGCTCCTCGCCGATATCCTCCGGGGCGATCTCCCCGTTCAGGCATCTTGCCGCGATCCGGCGGGCGGCATGGACTATCTCGCCGCGGCCGCCATAGCTCAGGGCAAGGTTCAGTTTGAGCCTGCGGTTGCCGCCGGTCCGGGTTATGGCGGCGTCGAGAACCTCCCGCACGTCGGCGGGCAGCCGTTCAGTCTCGCCGATGACCGCGAGCCTGACTCCGTTTGCGCACAGCTCGTCCAGTTCCCTGGTCAGGAAGCTCTTGAGCAGTCCCATCAGCCCGCTGACCTCGTCCGCGGGCCTGCGCCAGTTTTCGCTGGAAAAGGCGTAGAGGGTGAGGGCGGTTATCCCGAGAGCGGGCGCGGCCCGGACGATTTCCCTGACCCGTTCCACCCCCTTCTTGTGCCCCATGATCCGCGGCAGGCCGCGGCGCGTGGCCCAGCGGCCGTTGCCGTCCATGATGATCGCCACGTGCAGGGGGGCGTTTTCCCTGTTTTCCCCGGCGGATGCCATAATCCTTGTGATCGTGACGGCTTGTCAGGAGGCAGGAGGCAGGAAACAGGAGACAGGAGAGCGGGTGCGGCCTCCGGCCGCGTTCTGATCCGTAACCTTCCGATTACCGGCTTCTGTCTTCTGACTTCTGCCCCCGTGCAAAGGCCGCGAAGAGGCCTTTGCACGGGGCCGTCAGACCTCCATGACCTCCTTTTCCTTTTCGGCCAGCATCCGGTCGATTTCCTTGATGAAACGGTCGGTGGCCTTCTGGGTCTCCTCCTGGGCCCGGAACATGTCGTCCTCGCTTATCTCCTTGGCGTTCTTTTTCTTTTTCAGCGCCTCGTTGGCATCGCGGCGGACGTTCCTGATCCTGACCCGGAACTCCTCGGCGGTCTTCTTTATCTGCCTGACCAGCTCGCGGCGGCGCTCCTCGGTCAGCGCCGGAATGTTTATCCGGATGACCTTGCCGTCGTTCATGGGGGTGAGGCCGAGATCGCTCTTGAGAATGGCCTTCTCGATCGCGCCGAGCAGGCTTGTGTCCCAGGCCTGGATCTGGAGCAGGCGGCTTTCTGGCACGGTGATGGTGCCCACCTGGTTGATGGGCGTTTTCGCGCCGTAGGCGTCCACCCGGACGGAATCGAGCAGGCCCGGAGTGGCGCGGCCGGTCCTGACCTTGGCGATCTCGTTCTTGAACTTCTCGCACACCTCTTCCATCTCGAGGGTCATTTCATCAAGGATTTCCTGGGTTGGCATTTCTCATTCTCCTTTGACTATGGTGCCGACCTTCTTTCCTTCCACCGCCGCCATCATGTTGCCCCTGCGGTTCATGTCGAAGACCAGGATGGGCTTGCCGTTGTCCATGGCGAGCGAGATTGCGGCCGCGTCCATGACCTTGAGGTTGCGGGCCAGGACCTCGGCAAAGGTCAGGGTGTCGAACCTGACCGCGTTTTCGTGTTTCAGGGGATCGCGGTCATAGACGCCGTCGACCCTGGTGGCCTTGCAGACGATGTCCGCATCTATCTCGAGACCCCGCAGGACAGCGGCGGTGTCGGTGGTGAAAAACGGGTTGCCGGTGCCGCAGGCGAAGATCACTACCCGGCCCTCCCGCAGATGGGCGAGGGCGGCGTCGCGGCTGTAGGATTCGCATACGGTCGGCATGGGGATCGCGCTCATCACCACCGCGTCGATGCCGCCGCGTTTGAGGCAGTCGCACAGGGCCAGGCAGTTGATGGTGGTGGCCAGCATCCCCATGTTGTCGGCCAGGGGGCGGTCCATGCCGCCGGCCGCCCCGGCCACGCCGCGGAAAATGTTGCCCGCGCCTATCACCAGCGCCACCTGGACCCCGGCCCCGGTAAGCCCGCCGATCTCGCCGCTCAGGTAGTCGAGCACCTCAGGCGAGATGCCAAAGGCGTCTTCCCCCATCAGGGCCTCGCCGGAGAGTTTTATCAGTACCCGGCGGTAGACCGGTCCGCCGCTGTCAGCCGCCACCTCAGGCCCCGACCTGGAAACGGGAGAAACGCTTGACGCTGATGTTCTCGCCCAGCTTGGCCACCAGCTCGTTCAGGAGATCCTGGACGGTGAGATCCGGATCCTTGATGTACTTCTGCTCCATCAGGGTCACCTCGGAGAAGAACTTCTCCATCTTGCCGCTGATGATCTTGTCGACGATGTTTTCGGGCTTGCCCGATTCCAGGGCCTGATTGCGGTATATTTCACGTTCGCGTTCGATGAGCTCTCCGGGGATGTCCTCCCGCTTGACCGCGGCCGGGTTGGCGGCGGCGATCTGCATGGCGATCTCGCGGGCAAAGGTGCGGAAATCGTCGTTCTTGGCCACGAAATCGGTCTCGCAGCCGACCTCCACCATCACCCCGAGCTTGCCGTCGCCGTGGATGTAGGTGGCGATGTAGCCCTCGCTGGTGGCGCGGCCGGCCCGTTTCTGGGCCACGGCCAGGCCCTTCTGCCGCAGC
Organism: Desulfobacterales bacterium; assembly: GCA_026993265.1. Taxonomy (GTDB): domain Bacteria; phylum Desulfobacterota; class Desulfobulbia; order Desulfobulbales; family JAJRZW01; genus JAJRZW01. The sequence goes on along the minus strand of JALWTY010000252.1, from coordinate 689 downwards.
AGGTCCACCGCCTTTTCCATGTCGCCGCCGGTCTCGGTGAGGGCCTTCTTGCAGTCCATCATGCCGGCGTTGGTCTTGTCCCGAAGCTCCTTTACCATCTTGCTGGTTATGGTCGTCACGGTCTTACTCCATTACTTGTGATCTTTTGGGATGGAAAAACGCGCCGCTTCCAGCCGGGAACGGCGCGGATTCTTTATTTATCAGAAAAGGCAGGATTATTCGCCTTCGGCCGCGGCCGGAGCCTCTTCCGCGCCGGTTTCGGCGGCAGCCTCCTCTCCGGCCTCCTCGCCGGTCTGGGGCTGGGCCTCGAGCCCTTCGATAACCGCGTCGGCAATGGCGCCGCAGACGAGCTTGATGCTCTTGATGGCGTCGTCGTTGCCGGGAATGACGTAGTCGATGAGGTCGGGATCGCAGTTGGTGTCGGTGATGGCCACCACCGGAATGCCCAGCCTGCGGGCCTCATCCACCGCGATGTCCTCGCGCTTGGGATCGACCACGAAGATCATATCGGGAAGGGTCTTCATCTCCTTGATGCCGCCGAGGTTGCGGCGCAGTTTTTCGGCCTGGCGCTCGAGCATCAGGGCCTCTTTCTTCTTGTACTGGGCGATGGTGCCGTCTTCCTGCATGGCCTCGATTCTCTTGAGGCGCTCGATGCTGTTCTTGATGGTCTGGAAATTGGTGAGCATGCC
>JALWTY010000251.1 GCA_026993265.1 Desulfobacterales bacterium | reverse complement strand
CATCGAGGCCGGGATCGGGGAACACGGTTTCGGTGAAGAGGAGTTTGCCGTGGTCAGGCGGGTGATCCACGCCACCGGCGATTTCGCCTACGCCGGGCTGATCTCCTTTTCCCCCGGCGCGGTGGCGGCCGGGATCGACGCCCTGCGGCAGGGAATGAACGTGGTGGTGGACACCGGCATGGCCGCGGCCGGGGTGAGCGGCACGCTTCTAGCCGGGCTCGGCGGCCGGGTGATTCCCACCCTTGCCGCGCCCGGAGTCGCCGAGGCCGCAAAGGCGGAGAAAAAGACGAGAAGCGAGGTCGCCATCCGCCGGGCCGTGGACGAAGACACCGGCATCGTCGCCATTGGCAATGCTCCCACCGCCCTGATCGAACTTCTGCGGATGGCACAAGAGGGAATCCGGCCGCCGCTGGTCATCGGCATGCCGGTGGGATTCGTCAACGCGGCCGAGAGCAAGGAACTGCTAACGGAAAGCCCCCTCACCCACATCACCGTGCAGGGCAGGAAGGGCGGCACTCCGGCGGCCGTGGCCGCGGTCAACGCCATCATCAGGATGGCGGTCCAGGGGACAGGGGACAGGAGACAGGAGACAGACCGAAGTAGCGCCCGGTCAGGGGGAAGTGTCTGATGACCGGGGTTCCCGCCTTCATCATTGCCGGGACCAGGTCGGGGTGCGGCAAGACCACGGTCAGCCTGGGGATCATGGCCGCGCTGGTCCGGCGCGGGCTTGTGGTGCAGCCGTACAAATGCGGCCCCGACTTCATTGATCCCACCCTGCACCGGGAGATCTGCGGCCGGGTGAGCCGCAACCTCGACCTCCGCATGTGCGGCCCGGAATGGACCAGAGAGTGCTTCCACCGCAACCTGGCGGGCGCGGACGCGGCCGTGGTGGAGGGCGTCATGGGCATGTTCGACGGCGGCGCGGGTTCGGCCGCGGCCCTGGCGAAACATCTTTCCATCCCGGTTCTCCTGGTAGTGGAGGTGAACAGCCAGGCCGAAAGCGCCGCCGCAGTCATAAAAGGGTTCACCGAACTCGACCCGGAAGTGAAGATCGCCGGAGTGGTGCTCAACCGGATCGCCTCAGAGAGCCATCTGCGGCTGGTGCGCGAGGCGGTGGAGACTCATTGCCGGACGGAGATCCTGGGGGCGATCCCCGCAAACGCGGGGGTTGCCATGCCCTCGCGCCACCTGGGGCTGCACCTCGGCCCGGAGCAGGGGCTGGACCGGAAGTGGCAGAAACAGGCCGCGGACCTGGTGGAGGAGCACCTGGATCTGGACCGTCTCCTGGCCGCGGCCGCGCGTCCTTCCGCTTCCAAGAGGACACCGGGAGCCGGGATAAAAAGAAGAAAAAAAATAGCCGTGGCCCGGGACCGGGCCTTTTGTTTCTACTACCAGGACAACCTCGATCTCCTTGCCACGGCCGGGGCGGAACTGTGTTGTTTCAGCCCGCTCGCAGACAATAAGCTGCCCGCGGGCGCGGACGCCCTCTACCTGGGCGGCGGCTACCCGGAGCTGTTCGCGGCAGGGCTCGCGGCCAACCGGGCCATGCGGGAGGAGATAAAAAGGTTCTGTCTTGCCGGCGGGATCTGTCTGGCCGAATGCGGCGGGTTCATGTACCTGTGCGAAACGGTTGAAGACGCGGAAGGCGGGAAACACGAAATGGCGGGCCTGTTTCCCGCGGCAGCCAGGATGGAGAAAAGGCTCGTCTCCCTGGGGTACCGGCGGGCGCGGCTCGCGGCCCCCTGTTTCCTGGGGGATGCGGGGGATGAGATCGGCGGCCACGAATTCCACTACTCCGGCATCACCCCCATGCCGGAGGAGGTGGAGCGGATATTCCTCAGCAGCGGCAGCCCGGGATACCGGATAAAAAACACCGTTGCCGGCTACGTCCATCTCCACTTCGGCTCAAACCCCAAGGCCGCCGACTGGTTCAGCCGGAGATGAAAAGGAGCGGAAGAAAAAAAAGACTGCGCTCCGGCTTCACCACCGGGGCCTGCGCCGCGGCCGCGGCCAAGGCGGCGGCCCTGTTCATGCGTGACGGCGCGGCCCCGGACGAGATGGAGATACCCTTCCCGGACGGCAGCCGCCACTGTTTCAGGGTGGCGGCCGTGGCCCGGCTCTGCGGCCGGGAAGGGGAAAAACAGTACCGGGCCGGGATCATCAAGGACGCGGGCGACGACCCGGACGTGACCAACGGCGCCGAGATCCGGGCCACGGTCCGGGAATGCGGTTCCCCCGCCGCCGGCGGGATTTCCCTTGGCAGGGGGGTGTTCCTCTACGGCGGCGAAGGCGTGGGCCGGGTGAGCAAGCCGGGGCTGGCGGTGGCGGTGGGCGAGCCGGCGATAAACCCGGTGCCGCGGGAGATGATCGCCGCGGCCCTGGCCGAGGCCGGAGTCACGGGAGGGGGAAAAGGAATCGCGGTGGAGATCAGCGTCCCAGAGGGGGAAAAGCTCGCGCAAAAAACCCTGAACCACCGCCTCGGAATCGTGGGCGGGCTCTCCATCCTCGGCACCACCGGCATTGTCCGGCCCATCTCGGCCGCGGCCTGGACCGCGACCATCACCGCCTCCATGGACGTGGCCCGGGCCGCGGGGCTTTCAGAGGTGGTGCTCTCCACCGGCCGCACCTCGGAAAAGGGGGTATTCGCTCTCCTGAAACACCTGCCCGAGGAGGCCGGGGTGATGATGGGCGATTACCTGGAGTTCTCCTTGAAAGAGGCGGCCGCGCACGGATTTGCCAGGATCCATCTCGCCGGCATGTGGGCCAAGCTCCTCAAGGCGGCCATGGGGGTGCCCCAGACCCACGTGAGAAACGGGGCCCTGGAGGTGGCCCGGGCGGTGGATCTTCTTGCCGGGCTTGGCCTGCCCCGGGAAGAGGCGGAAGAGATGCGCGCCTGCAACACCGCAAGGGAGATATTGACCCGGCTCGATGCGGCGGGCCGCAAGGAGACGGCGGCCGCGGTGTGCGAACGGGCGAAAAGGTACGCGGAATCGGTGTCCGGCTGCGAGGTCACGGTCTATCTGGTGGAGAGCGGCGGCCGGGTTAGGGAGGTGGTCTGACAATGCCGGCAGCGGAGACGAAAATAAGGCTGATCGGAACCGGGCCGGGGGAGGTGGCCGCCGGGGCGGTTCCGATCAGCC
>JALWTY010000250.1:8891-12283 GCA_026993265.1 Desulfobacterales bacterium | reverse complement strand
CCTTGGAAGCGCGGGTGGCGACCTCAAGGTCGGCGGCGAGACCAGCCTGCCGTTCCATCTCTTTGAGGGCGAACTGGCCAACAAGCCGGTGATCGCCATGGATATCGTTGACGTCGAGCCAGAGGAATGGCCCGAAACCCTCAGGTGCCACTTTGACGGCGTGCTCGGCGATCCGGTGGCCTGGGCGAAGAAATGCGTGACCGAATACAACGCCGACGCCATCTGCCTCTCCCTGGTCAGCACCGATCCCAACGGCATGAACCGTCCGGCCTCTGAAGCGGCCAAGGCCGCCTCCGAGGTGATAGCCGCGGTGGACGTGCCGGTCATTCTCTGGGGCTGCGGCAACGCCGACAAGGACACCGAGACCCTGCGCGAGGTGACCGCCATGGTCTCAGACCGCAAGGTCTGCCTTGCGCCGCTCTCCGACGCCAACTACAAGGCCATCGGCGCCACCGCAATGGCCTTCGGCCATCCGGTGGTGGCAGCCTCGCCCATTGACGTCAACCTTGCCAAACAGCTCAACATCCTGCTCGAGAACCTCGGCATGCAGCTCGATTCCGTGCTCATCGACCCGTCCATCGGCGCGCTCGGCTACGGCATCGAGTACTCCTACTCGGTCATGGAGCGCATCCGGCTTGCGGCCATGACCCAGAAGGACGAGAAACTGCAGGTGCCCTTCATCTGCAACCTCGGCCGCGAGGTCTGGAAGGCCAAGGAGGTGCGGCTCGAAAGCGACGACATGCTCGGCGACCAGGAGCGCCGCGGGGTGCTGATGGAGGCCATTACCGCCACCTGTATGCTCATGGCGGGCGGCGAGGTTCTGATCATGCGCCATCCGCAGGCGGTGAATCTCACCCGGGCCCTCATCAACGGCCTGACTTCCTGATGAGAGAAAGCAGAATCAAAGACAAAGCTTTCAAGGAGTTTCAATCATGTCCAAGATAATTTGTTCCGCCGCCATCAGAGGAGCCAAGAAGATCCTCGATATGGCCGAAGAAAAATACGAGCAGGCCATCGAGAAGTACGGGCCCGGTCAGGAGGTGGGTTTTCCCAACACCGCCTACTTCCTGCCGGTCATCTATTCCATGCTGGGGGCCAAGGTCGAGAAACTCGGCGACATGAAGGACATTTTCGCCGAGTGCCGCAAGCTCATGCCTCCGGAGGTGAGCGAGCACAACTGGCTGCCCTATCTGGCCCCGGCCCTTGACGCGGGCATGGCCACCTTCTTCGCCGAGGAGATGTACGAGGCCATCCGCTACCTGGATGAACCCGACTACTACACCAAGACCGAGGATCCGACCGACTCGAACATCTGGCTCGGCGCGGCCGACGACGTCATCTTCCGTAAGCGCGGGGTCGAGTTCGTCGATGGCACCGCCCCCGGTTTCGCCGCCATCCTCGGTGCTCCGCCCGACAAGGAGACCGCGAGCAAGATCGCGCTCGAGCTCCAGGAGAAGAACCTTTACATCTTCATGCACGACGCCACCGACGGGGTCCGCATGGCCGATCAGCTGGTGGACAACGACGTTCAGGTGGGCTGGAACACCCGTCTCGTTCCCTTTGGCCCGGACTACACCTCGGTGGTTTTCGCCATGGGTTTCGCCTGCCGCGTGGCCCTGGCCTTCGGCGGCATCCAGCCCGGCGATTACAAGGGCAACCTGCTTTACAACAAGGACCGCACCTTCGCATTCGCAATGGCCTTCGGCCCGGTGTCGGACGAATGGTACGCCAACGCCGCCGGCGCGATCAACTGGGGTTTCCCGACCATCTCCGACTGGGACATCCCCGAGGTTCTGCCCACCGGCATCTGCACCTACGAGCACGTGGTCAGCAAGGTGCCGCATGACGAGATCGTCCAGAAGGCCATCGAGGTCCGCGGCCTCAAGGTCACGGTCTCCAAGATCGACATCCCCATGTCCTTTGGCCCGGCCTTCGAGGGCGAGCGCATCCGCAAGGACGACCTGTTCATGGAGTGCGGCGGCGGCCGCACCAGCGGTGTCGAGGTTCTGATTTCAAAAGACCTCTCCGAGGTGGAGGACGGCCTCGTCACCCTGGAGGGACCGGACATCTGCGACATCGAGCAGGGGCAGAACCTGCCGCTCGCCATCCTGGTCGAGGTGGCCGGCCGCGAGATGCAGTCCGATTTCGAGCCCATTCTCGAGCGCCAGTTCCATCACCTGATCAACTACATTCAGGGGATCATGCACATGGGCCAGCGCAACATCATGTGGGTGCGCATCGGCAAGGCCGCGGTGGAGAAGGGCTTTTCCTTCAAGCATTTCGGCAAGGTGCTGCACGGCAAGCTCCACCAGGAGTTCGGCGCCATCGTCGACAAGATCCAAGTCAAGATCTACACCGATCCCGACAAGGTCGAGGAGGTGCAGGAGCTGGCCCGCAAGGTCTACGCCGAGCGTGACGAGCGGCTCGGCTCCATGACCGACGAGACCGAAGAGGTGTTCTACTCCTGCACCCTGTGCCAGTCGTTCGCGCCCAGCCACGTCTGCGTCATCACTCCGGAGCGCATCGGCATGTGCGGGGCCTACAACTGGCTCGACGGCAAGGCCAGCTACCAGATCAACCCCACCGGCCCCAACCAGCCCATCGAGAAGGGCGAATGCCTGGACGAGACCCTGGGCATATTCAAGGGCATCAACGATTTCGTGGCCCAAGCCTCCCGGGGCGCGGTCACCGAGCTGGCCTGCTACTCGCTGATGAACAATCCCATGACCGCCTGCGGCTGCTTCGAGGCCATCGCCGCCATGCTGCCGCAGTGCAACGGCATCATGGTGGTCAACCGCGACTACCTCGGCATGACGCCTTCGGGCATGAAATTCACCACCCTGGCCGGCATGGCCGGCGGCGGGGCCCAGACCCCGGGCTTCATGGGGGTCAGCAAGCATTACCTCACCAGCCGCAAGCTTTTCATGGCCGAGGGCGGCCTGAAGAGGGTGGTGTGGCTGCCCAAGATGCTCAAGGAGGAGATCGCCGACAAGCTCAAGGAACGCTGCGAGGAGATCGGCATGCCCGAGCTTTTCGACATGATCGCCACCGAGGAGAACGGCACCACCGAGGAGGAGATCCTGGAGTTCCTCAAGGAGAAGGGGCACCCTGCCCTGACCATGGAGGCCGCGGTCTGATCCGCTGGAGCGCGAACAAGAAGGTTTCAACTTTTTCCATATATAGAAGAGGAAAGGACAGATGGCTCTCACAGGTATCCAGATATTGAAGATGCTCCCCAAGAAGAACTGCGGGGAATGCGGCATCCCGACCTGTCTCGCCTTTGCCATGAAGGTGGCGGCCGGGCAGGCTGAAATCGGCGAGTGCCCCTACGTCAGCGACGAGGTCAAGGAGCAGATCGGCGAGGCCAGCGCTCCGCCGATCTGCTCCTTGAC
>JALWTY010000250.1:0-8881 GCA_026993265.1 Desulfobacterales bacterium | reverse complement strand
GGACCGTCAAGCTCGGCAGCGGCGACGACGCCATGACCATCGGCGGCGAGACCTGCCTCTACCGTCACGAGAAGAGGTTCGAGAATCCCACCGGCATCGGCGTTCTGGTAACCAACGCCATGAGCGACGCCGACGTGGACGGCCGCATCGAGCGTTTCAACAAGCTGCGCTACGAGCGGGTCGGGGTGATGATGAAGGCCGACTGCATCGCGGTCAAGGACGAGAAGAACGACGGCGCCAGCTTCAAGGCCCTGGTCGAAAAGGTGCTCTCCGGCGCGTCCGACGCCAAGATCATCCTCATGAGCGAGACCCCGGCCCACCTGGCTGACGCGGCCGCGGCCTGCGGCGAGCGCACCCCGCTCATCTACGCCGCCACCGCGGACAACGCCGACGACATGAGCAAGGTCGCAAACGACGCCGGCTGCCCGCTCGCGGTCAGGGGCAAGAACATGGACGACACCATCGCCGTGAGCGAAAAGCTCATCGCCGCGGGCCACAAGGATCTGGTGCTCGACACCGGCGCTAGGAGCGTGCGGGCCGCCTTCGAGGACAACGTGGTCGCCCGCAAGGCCGCCATCACCCAGAAGTACAAGCCGCTGGGCTTCCCCACCATCAACTTCCCCTGCGAGATGACCGACGATCCCCTGCTCGAGGCCATGATCGCCTCGGTGATGATCGCCAAGTACGCCGGCATCGTCATTCTCTCCGATCTCCAGGGCGACATCCTCTTCCCCCTGCTGCTCGAGCGGCTCAACATCTTCACCGACCCGCAGCGGCCGATGGTGGTGCAGGAGGACGTCTACAACATCAACGGCCCGGACGAGAACTCGCCGGTGCTCATCACCTGCAACTTCTCGCTGACCTACTTCATCGTCTCCGGCGAGATCGAGGGCAGCAAGGTGCCGAGCTGGCTGCTGATCAAGGACACCGAGGGCCTTTCGGTGCTCACCGCCTGGGCCGCGGGCAAGTTCGGGGCCGACCTCATCGCCCAGTTCATCAAGAAGAGCGGCATCGAGGACAAGGTCAAGCACCGCGAGCTCATCATCCCCGGCTACCTCGCCTCGATGAAGGGCGAGCTCGAGGAGGAGCTGTCCGAGTGGACCATCACCATCGGTCCGCGCGAGGCCGGGCACCTGCCCGCCTTCCTCAAGGAGTGGAAGCCGGCCGCCTGATCCTGATCAGGGGCGCATCCCCGCGTCGTCCGCCGCAAAACCGCGGTATGGCGCGGAACAATGAAACAGGAAAAGCGTTATCCAATGAATATCGTAATCGACGGCAAGAAGGTCAGGGCCAGGGCCGGGTCCACTGTCCTCGAGGCCGCCAGAAAAGCGGGAATAGACATCCCTTCCATGTGCCGCGTCGGGGAGAAGAACTCCGAGGTCCCCTGCGGCCTGTGCGTGGTCGAGGTGGAAGGCCGCGACGGCCTTGTCCGCGCCTGTGACACCGTGGTGGAAGAGGGGATGGTCGTCGCCACCCGCACCGAGGCCACGGCTGCATACCGCAAGGAACGTTTGTCCGACATGGCCAGGGACCATTTCGGCGACTGCAAGGCCCCCTGCAACCTCACCTGTCCGGGACAGATAAACGTCCAGGGCTATATCGCTCACGTGGCCAAGGGCCAGTACGAGGAGGCCCTGCGGCTGGTGATGGAGCGCAACCCGTTTCCTTTCTCGGTGGGCCGCGTCTGCCCCCGTTTCTGCGAAACCCGCTGCCGCCGCATCCTGGTGGATGAGCCGGTCTCCATCAACCACCTGAAACGCTTCGTGGCCGACTGGTGCATGGCCAACAAGATCGACCTCAAGATCCCCAAGGAGCCGCCCACCGGCAAGAAGGTGGCGGTTATCGGCGGCGGCCCGGCCGGGCTCACCGGCGCATATTTCCTGGCCCGCAAGGGCCACGACGTCACCGTGTTCGAGGGCGAGGCCAAGCTGGGCGGCATGCTGCGCTACGGTTTCCCCGAGTACAAGATCCCGAAAGACGTGCTCGACTACGAGATAGCCACCATCCTTAGGATGGGGATCGCGGTGCGCCTCAACCAGCGCTGGGGCAAGGACTTCACCCTGCAGTCCCTGCAGGACCAGGGTTTTGACGCCATCCTTATCACCATCGGCTCGCCGGTGGCCGAGCGGATAAACATCCCGGGCGAGACCAACCCCGGCGTTATGAGCGCCATCGAGTTTCTGCGCGAGATCAACGAGGGCGGGGCCAGGGATTACGGCCGCCGGGCCGCGGTCTTCGGCGGCAACAACATCGTCATGGAGGCGGCCCGCTCCCTGATCCGTTCCGGGGTCGAGGAGGTTACGGTCATCTACCCCCGCTCGGTCACCGAGATGCCGGCGAACCAGCGCAACATCCGCGAGGCGGAAAAGGAAGGGGTGCAGTTCCTGACCGCGGCCTCGCCGGTGCAGATAAGCCAGGGAGAGGACGGCCTCGAGGTCGAGCTCATCAGGATGCGCCTGGGCGAGCCCGACGCCCGCGGCAACCGTCATCCCGAAGCCATTCCCGGCTCCACCAACATCATCCACGTGGACACGGTGGTCCATTCCCTGGGCCAGGCCGCATTCGACGAAAAACCGGCCGGCGCGCTCGAGGAACAGCTCGAGCTTACGCCGAAGAACAACATCAAGGCCAATCCGCGCACATCGCTGACCAATATCCCGGGCATCTACGCCGCGGGCGATTCCACCAGCGGTCCCCGCTCGGTGATCCAGGCGGTGGTCTCGGCCAGGAGGGCGGCGGAGAATATCCACGTCCAGCTCGACAAGAACGCGGTCAAGGTCACCGAGAGCCGGTTCAACTTCACCCGCGGCCGCTCCTTTGACGACGTGGATCTCCGCAACTTCGAGGGGATCAAGGTCAAGCTGCGGGAGAAGATGCCCGAGAGGCCGCCGGAGCGGGCGGTACAGGATTTCGACGAGGTCAAGCTCGGGTTCACCGAGAAGATGGCGCGGCGTGAGGCGGAACGCTGCCTCTCCTGCGGCTGCAACGCTTACGGCCGCTGCGATTTCAAGAGCCGCTGCATCGAAAACGGGGTCGATCCCAACAAGACAGGCCAGCCGAAGGCGCCCATCTACAGCCGCGACTACTCCCATCCGGCAATCGCGGTGGACATGAACAAATGCGTCTTCTGCCAGCGCTGCAAGAACGCCTGCGAGTACGACGGCCTCGAGATAACCGCTGGTTCCTTTGCCGACAACGGCCGTCCCAGGGACATTTCCTTCCGCTTCACGGAGAACTGCGTGAGCTGCGGCAAGTGCGTGGATTTCTGTTCCACCGGCGCGCTTTCCAAAAAAGACGCCATCGTCCCGGTGGTCAACGAGGAGGTCCGCGACGTGCGTTCCACCTGCCCCTACTGCGGGGCGGGCTGCCAGATCGTTCTCAAGGTCAAGGGCAACACGGTCATGGAGGTCACCGCTGATCCGGAGCAGGCGCCCAATTACGGGGCCCTGTGCGTCAAGGGCCGTTTCGGATTCAACTTCATCCAGCATCCGGACCGGCTGAAGACGCCGCTGGTCCGCCGCGGCGGCCAGCTCGTCGAGGCGAGCTGGGACGAGGCCCTGGAAGAGGTGGCCAAGCGGTTCTTCGACCTCAAGGCCATGTACGGGCCGGACTCGATTGCGGGCTTTTCCTGCGCCCGGTGCACCAACGAGGAAAACTTCCTCATGCAGAAGTTCATGCGCACGGCGATCGGTACGAACAATATCGATCACTGTGCGCGGCTCTGACACGCTCCCACGGTGGCCAGTCTGGCCATCTCGTTCGGAAGCGGGGCGATGACCAACTCCATCGCCGACATAGCCGAGGCGGATGTGCTGTTCCTCATCGGCTCGAACGCCGATACCGGCCATCCCACCATCGGCCTGCGTTTGCACCAGGCCGCGGACCGGGGCGCGAAACTGATCGTGGTCGATCCGCGCCAGACCGCGTTCGCCCGCCGGGCCGACCACTGGCTGCAGATCAATCCCGGCACCGACGTGGCCCTGCTCAACGCCATGTGCCAGGTGATAATCGAGGATGATCTCCACGACAAGGAGTTCGTCCGCAAGCGCACCGAGGACTTTGACGATCTCAAGAAGACGGTGAGCAGGTACACCCCGGAATACGCCTCCGAGATAACCGGGGTACCGGCGGACGACATCCGGGCCGTGGCCAGGCTGTACGCGAGCCCGGGCAAGAACAGCGCCATCTTCTACGGCATGGGCCTGGCCCATCACGCCACCGGCACCGACAACGTCAAGTGCGTGGCCAACCTGGCCATGCTCTGCGGCAAGCTCGGCAAGCCCGGATGCGGGGTCAACCCCCTGCGGGGGCAGAACAACGTCCAGGGCGCCTGCGACATGGGGGCCCTGTTCAACACCCTGCCGGGTTACACCGGCCTGGTCTCGGAAGAGACCTTTGAGAAGTATGAAAAACGCTGGGGCGTGAAACTGCCCCGGCGGCCCGGCAGGGCGGCCACCGAGGTGTGGGACGCCATCCACGAGGGCGACATCCGCGGGCTCTACATCATGGGCGAGGACCCGGTCCTGGCCGATCCCAACGCCAACCACGCGGTCGAGGCCCTGGAGAAACTGGATTTCCTTCTGGTGCAGGACATCTTCCTCACCGACACCGCCAGGATGGCCGACGTGGTCCTGCCCGCGGCCTGCTACGCGGAAAAGGACGGCACCTTCACCTCGACCGAGCGCCGGGTGCAGCGGGTCAGGAAGGCGGTGGACCCGCCGGGCGAGGCCCGGCCGGACTGGCAGATTCTCTGCGCCCTCGCCGCCAAGATGGGCTACCGGATGCACTACGATTCGGCCGAGGAGATCTTTGACGAGATCACCGAGTTCATCCCGCAGTACCGCGGCATGAGCTACGAGCGGATCGACAGGGTCGGGCTGCAGTGGCCGGTGCCGGACAAGGATCATCCCGGCACCCCGGTGCTGCACGTGGGCAAGTTCGTCCGCGGCAAGGGGCTTTTCATCCCCGAGGACTACACCCAGCCGGTGGAGCTCCCGGACGGTGACTACCCCTTCATCCTCACCACCGGCCGCGAGGTGGCCCAGTACAATTTCGGCTCCATGACCAGGAAGACCCCGGCCATCGAGGAGCTTTGCCCCGAGGCCCTGGCCGAGGTCAACCCGTCCGATGCGGAGAGGATGGGGATAAAGGACCGCGACTGGCTCGAGATAACCTCGCGCCGCGGCAGCATCCGTATCAGGGCGAAAGTGACCGACAACTCCCAGGAGGGAACGGTGTTCGTGCCGTACCACTTTGTCGAGGCCCCGGTGAACCGGCTCACCCTGAACGCCCTCGACCGCTTGAGCCGCAGCCCCCAGTACAAGATCTGCGCCGTGCGCATCGAGAACCTCGGCGCCGACCCTGATAATAAGGAAAAAAGAGCAATACTCACGGAGAACTAGTGATGGCAAAGAAGAGTGCAAAGAGAGAAGGCGCCGTCATGGTCCTCGGCGGCGGCGTGGCCGGAGTCCAGGCCGCCCTGGACCTGACCGAGCTCGGCTTCTACGTCTACCTGGTGGAGAAGTCGGCCGCCATCGGCGGGGCCATGGCCCAGCTCGACAAGACCTTCCCCACCAACGACTGCTCGCTCTGAATACTCGCGCCGAAGCTGGTGGAGGCCGGTCGGTCTCCAAACATCGAGATTCTGAGCAACGCCGATCTCCTGGGGCTCGAGGGCAAGCCCGGTGACTTCACCGCGAAGCTGCGCCTGCGGCCGCGTTACATCGACGCGGACAAATGCACCGCCTGCGGCCTGTGCACCAAGTACTGCCCCAAGCACCTCACCGACAGCTACAACGAGGGGTTGGACATCACCAGGCCGATCCACATCGACTACCCCCAGGCGGTGCCGGCGACCTATTTCATCGATCCTTCAGCCTGCATGCACATCCAGCACGGCACCTGCAAGATCTGCGTGCCGGTGTGCCGCAGCCGGGCCATCGACTTCTCCCAGAAGCCGACCGAGCGCGAGATTTCGGTGGGCGCGGTCATCGTGGCCCCCGGTTTCGGCCGGGTGCCGGACGAGGCCCTGGAGAAGTACAGTTACGGCAAACACCCGGACGTGGTGACCAGCCTCGAGTTCGAGCGGCTCCTCAACCCCTCCGGCCCCTTCCAGGGCGAGGTCAGGTGTCTTTCCGACAAGAGGCATCCCAGGAAGATCGCCTTCATCCAGTGCGTCGGCTCCCGCGACCTCGGCTGTGACAACGGCTACTGTTCGTCGGTCTGCTGCATGTACGCGATCAAGGAGGCCATGGTCGCCAAGGAGCACGACCCGGACTGCGAGATAACCATCTACTACATGGACCTGCGCACCCAAGGCAAGGACTTTGACGCGGCCAGGACCAGGGCCGAGGAACAGTTCGGCATAAGGTTCGTCCGCTCCCGGGTGGCCGAGGTGGTGGACTGGGGCGAAAACGGCCTCAAGCTGACCTACTCGACCCTCGACGGCGGCCATCACTTCGAGCAGTTCGACATGGTGGTCCTCTCGGTCGGTCTCGACGCGCCTGCGGACGCGAAAAAGATCGCCGACATGACCGGCATCGAGCTCAATAGCTTCGATTTCGCCAGCACTTCCACCTTTGCCCCGCTCGAGACCACGGTCAAGGGCATCACCGTTGCCGGCGCTTTTCAGGGCCCCAAGGACATCCCGGAGAGCGTCACCCAGTCGAGCGCGGCCGCGGCCCTGGCCTCCGGCCTGATCAAGGCCCAGCGCAACAAGGGCATCGTGGTCAAGGACTATCCCGAGGAGGTGGATATCGCCGACGAGGAGCCGCGCATCGGCGTGTTCGTCTGCCATTGCGGCATCAACATCGGCGGGGTTGTGGACGTGCCCGGCGTGGACCAGTCGGTCGAGGGCATGGAAGGCGTGGTCTACCATACCGACAGCCTCTACTCCTGTTCCCAGGACGCCCAGGAGGTGCTCAAGGAGAAGATCAGGGAGTACAAGCTCAACCGGGTGGTCATCGCCGCCTGCTCGCCGCGCACCCATGAGCCGCTCTTCCAGGAGACCCTGCGCGACGCGGGCCTGAACCGCTGCCTGATCGAGATGGTCAACATCCGCGACCAATGCTCCTGGGTCCACGCCAATGAGCCGGACGCGGCCACCGAGAAGTCCAAGGATCTCGTGCGCATGGGCGTGGCCAAGGCCAGGCTGCTGAAACCCCTGCCCGAGCAGACCGTGCCGGTCACCAAGAGCGCGCTCGTCATCGGCGGCGGCATCGCCGGGATGACCGCGGCCCTGTCCCTGGCCGAGCAGGGTTTCTCCTCGGTGATCGTGGAGCGTAACGCCAAACTCGGCGGCCACCTGCTCGACACCCGCTACACCATAACCGGCGGGAACACCGCCGACCTGCTCAAGGATGTCACCGCCAGGGTGAAGAAGAACAAGCTCGTCACCGTGCTCACCGGCAGCGAGCTGGTCAACACCAGCGGGTTCGTCGGCAACTTCACCTCGGTGGTCAAGAGCGGCAGCGGCAAGAAGGCCAGGGAGCAGACCATCGACCACGGGGTCGTCATCGTCGCCACCGGCGCCAGACCCCATGCGCCGGAAAAGGTGCTCGGCAGGAAACTGCCCGCGAGCAAGAAGATAATCACCCAGCTCGAGCTCGAGCAGCGGCTCGCCGGCCGGGCCAAGAACCGGGCCCCGGGCTCTGTGGTGATGATCCAGTGCGCCGGTTCCCGCGGGGACGACCTCAACTACTGCAGCAAGTCCTGCTGCATCGACGCGGTCAAGAACGCGCTCAAGATCAAGGAGATAAACCCGGATTCCCAGGTGGTGATCCTCTACCGCGACCTGCGCACCTACGGGTTCGCCGAGGAGTACTACCGCAAGGCCCGCGAGCTGGGGGTGATCTTCGTGCCCTACAGCCTCGCCGATCCGCCCAGGCTCGGCGCCACCTCCCGCAAGGTGGAGGTGACCTACGACGATCCCATCCTCGGCGAGGAGGTGACCATCGCCCCGGATCTCGTGGTGTTGTCCGTGGGCATGGTCCCGGAGGGCACCGAGGAGCTGAGCCAGATGCTCAAGATTCCGGTGAACGCGGACAAGTTCTTCCTCGAGGCCCACGTCAAGCTGCGGCCGGTGGAGATGCCGGTCTCGGGCGTGTATCTCTGCGGCCTGGCCCATTCGCCCAAGCCGCTGGACGAGATCATCGTCCAGGCCCAGGCGGCCGCGGCCAAGGCGGCCATGCCGCTGGTCAAGGGCGAGGTGGCGGTGGAGCCCATCGTCTCCCACGTCAACGAGGACGCCTGCATCGGCTGCAGTCTCTGCGCGAGCCTGTGCCCCTACCAGGCCATCGAGATGATCAAGGTGGACAAGAAGAGAAAGGCGCGGACCATCGTGGCCTCGTGCAAGGCCTGCGGCATCTGCGCCTCCCACTGCCCGACCTTTGCCATCAGCATGGGCGGGTTCACCAACGACCAGATCCAGGCCCAGATAGACGCCTTCGGCGCTGTCGACGACGCCGGGGCAAAGGAGTGATGACGACATGAGTCAGGAATACAATCCCAAGATATTAGGGTTCCTGTGCAACTGGTGCTGCTACGCCGCGGCCGACGCGGCCGGGGTGTCGCGCTTCCAGTACCCCCCGAACCTGCGCACGGTCCGGGTGATGTGCACCGGCCGCATCGACCCGCTCTTCGTGCTCAAGGGGTTTGCCGCGGGCGCGGCCGGGGTGTTCGGCGGCGGGTGACAACTCGGCGAATGTCATTACCAGGTTGGTAATTACGACGCCATGGGAGTCAACGCCCTCATCCGCAAGCTGCTTTCCGAGGTGGGGATCAATCCGGACCGCTACGACCTCGAGTGGGCCTCGGCCGCGGAAGCCCCGCGCTTTGTCAGACTGATAACCGACTTCACCGCCATGGTCAGGGAGCTCGGCCC
>JALWTY010000249.1 GCA_026993265.1 Desulfobacterales bacterium | reverse complement strand
CTCCGGCCCGGAAAGGCAGGAGGGGCGCAAACAGGCTCCCGTCCGCCGGGATGGCGTATCCGGCCGGGGGGAGGCGGATTCCGGAACCGGGAAGCAGGAGCCTGTTTCCGCGGCCGGGAGCGGTGAGCCGGAAAAAACGCCGGAAAAGAGGCCCGCTTCCCCGCGAAAGGATGGGGTGGCCCGGCCTCCGGTCCGGAACGTGCGCCGGGCCTGGAACGATTTTGTCACCTACGTGGCCGACCGCCGCATCGCCATTTCCGCGGCCCTGAAGCTCGCGACTCCGCTTCAGGACGGGGACGAGCTGGAGCTGCGCTACGAGGAAAGGAGCGACTGCGCCATACTTGAGGAAAAGGAAAACCTGCACCTTCTCACCGAGTTCGTTCAGGATTTCTTTCAGCAGGATCTTACCCTGCGGATAAGGGTGGTGGGCGAGGGCGAGGCCGCGGCCGACGATGAGACCCGGCAGGAACGCCAGGCCCTGCGCAACGATCCGCTCGTGGCGATGACGGTGGAAGTCCTCGACGGCCGGATAACCGACGTGAGAACCGGACCGCGCAGCAGGTGAGCGTTGCCATGAACACCCTGCCCCCTGCCCTGGAAAACCTCATCGCCTCGCTTTCCCGCCTGCCGGGGATCGGCAAAAAGAGCGCCACCCGCCTTGCCCTGCATCTCCTCAGGCGGCCCGCGGCCGAGGCCGCCGCCCTGGCCCGGGACATCGCCGAGCTCCACCGGCGCATCAGTTTGTGCTCCAACTGTTTCGCCTTTTCCGAGGAGGACCCGTGTCCCCTCTGCCGCGACCCGCGGCGCGACCCGGCCACGGTATGCGTGGTCGAGGGGCCGGACGACATGATGGCGGTGGAGGCGAGCGGCAGTTTCCCGGGCCATTACCACGTCCTCCACGGCGCGCTCTCGCCCATGGACGGCATCGGCCCGGCCGAGCTCAGGATCGACGCCTTGCTGAAAAAGGTCTCCCGCGGCCGGGTGCGCGAGCTGATCATCGCCACCAGCTCCACCGTGCCCGGCGAGGCCACCGCCTCCTTCATCATCGAGCGGCTCGCCGGCAGCGGGGTGCGGATAAGCAGGCTCGCCTGCGGCCTGCCCATGGGCATGGACGTCCGTTACGCCGACAGCATGACCCTGGCCCGGGCCATCGAGGAGAGGAAGGCGATCCAGGAACCGCCGCCGAAACCGCCGGCCGGATGATTACCTCCCGGTGGCGGTTTATGGTTGACACGCGCCGGGTTTGCTGGTATCTCATTGCGGTTCGCACCGCGCACCCGAAGCGGCGCGGGGATGCGGCAACCGGACAGGGCTTCCCGGCGGTGTTCGCCCGGAAGGCCTTGTTGCAGCGGTTACAGGAAATCGGATACAGGCGCGTAGCTCAGTGGGAGAGCGCTACCTTGACGCGGTAGAGGTCGGCGGTTCGAAACCGCCCGCGCCTACCAACTGAATCTTTCGCCGGTGAGATCGGCTTCGCCGGCTTTTTTTTATTGTGGAGACTGGTAACGCGATGGCGGAGATCACGGTCGGCCTCGCCGGGGGGGAGAAGAGTCTCACCTGCCCGGCCGGCAGCAGTTTCGCGGAGATCGTAAGGGGGCTCGTCAGCAAGAAGCAGGCGAAGCAGGCCCTGGCGGTGCGCGTCGGCGGCGAGCTGCGTGACCTCTCCGCCGCGGCCGTCTCCGACTGCGAGGTGGAGATCGTCACCGCCAACAGCCCGGAAGGGCTCGAACTCATCCGCCACAGCGCGGCCCACGTCATGGCCCACGCGGTTATCGACCTCTTCGGCCCTGAGGTCAAGGTGGCCATCGGCCCGGCCACGGCCGACGGGTTCTACTACGATTTCGACCTGCCCGAAACCTTCTCCCCCGAGGACCTCGAGCGCATCGAGGCCCGGATGCAGGAGATAATCGCCTCGGGCGCGGTCTTCGAGCGCGAGGAGGTGAGCGTGGCCGAGGCCAGGGAGATCTTCGCCGCGGCCGGGCAGGACTACAAGCTCGAGCTTCTCGACGGCATCGGGGCCGAGACCGTCAGCCTCTACCGGCTGGGCTCGTTCCTCGACCTCTGCCGCGGTCCGCACCTGCCCCACGCCGGGCTGATCAAGGCGGTCAAGCTCCTGAAACTGGCCGGGGCCTACTGGCGCGGGGACGAGAACCGTCAGATGCTCCAGCGGATCTACGGCACCGCCTTTGCCTCGAAGAAGGAACTGGCCGGGCACCTCGCCCGGCTCGAGGAGGCCAAGCGCCGCGACCACCGCCGCCTCGGCCGCGAGCTCGAGCTCTTCACCATCGACGACCAGGTCGGCCCCGGGCTCATCCTCTGGCAGCCCAGGGGCGCGATGATGCGCCGGATAAT
This sequence comes from Desulfobacterales bacterium, assembly GCA_026993265.1. Classification (GTDB taxonomy): domain Bacteria; phylum Desulfobacterota; class Desulfobulbia; order Desulfobulbales; family JAJRZW01; genus JAJRZW01. Next base: position 9,974 of record JALWTY010000249.1, on the reverse strand, counting down.
CGAGGACTTCTGGCGCGACGAGCATTACCGCCACGGCTACGAACTCCTCTTCACCCCGCACATCGCCCGCCGCGACATGTGGAAGACCAGCGGCCACCTCGATTTCTACGGCGAGAACATGTACGCGCCCATGGAGATCGACGGGGTCGCCTTCCAGCTCAAGCCGATGAACTGCCCCTTCCACATCGCCCTCTACAACACCAGGAAACGCAGTTACCGGGAGTTCCCCATCCGCTGGTGCGAGCTGGGCACGGTGTACCGCTACGAGAAGACCGGGGCCCTGCACGGGCTCATGCGGGTGCGGGGCTTCACCCAGGACGACGCCCACATCTTCTGCCGGCCCGACCAGCTGGCCGGGGAGATATTCAACATCCTCGACCTCACCCTCCACATCCTTGCCACCTTCGGGTTCGATACCTATGATATCTATCTCTCGACCCGGCCGGAAAAGTACGTGGGCAGCGACGAGAACTGGGACGCGGCCACCAGCGCCCTGCGTTCGGCCCTGGAAAAGAAGGGGCTTGCCTATGAGATAGATCCGGGCGAGGGGGTGTTCTACGGCCCCAAGATCGACATCAAGATCCGGGACTCCCTCGGCCGTTCCTGGCAGTGTTCCACCATCCAGGTCGATTTCAATCTCCCGGAACGGTTCGATATCGGCTATACTGGCGCGGATGGGGCCACCCACCGGCCGATCATGATCCACCGCGCCCTGATGGGCTCGCTCGAACGGTTCTTCGGGGTGCTGATCGAGCATTACGCCGGGGCCTTCCCGGTGTGGCTCGCGCCGGTGCAGGCGGTGGTGATGAACATCACCGACAGCCAGCGCGAGTACGCGGCCGGGGTCTTCGACATCCTCAGGGCCGCCGGGGTCCGGGTGGAAAAGGATCTGCGCAACGAGAAACTGAACTACAAGATCAGGGAGGCGCAGGTCAGGAAGGTGCCGTTCATGGTGGTCATCGGCGACCGGGAGAAGGAGGAGGGCACGGTCACGGTCCGGGAACGCAGCGGCAGGAACCTCGATCCCATGACGCCGGAACAGTTCGCGCAGATGGTCCGGGAAGCTGCCGGGTCCCGCGCCTGAGACCGGATCCAGGGAAAACAACCACAGGAGGCTTTGGGTATCAAAGGGAGAAAAGTCAGTACCCGCGGCGGCCGCGAGGAGCGGGCCAGGGTCAACGAGCAGATCAAGGCAAGGGAAGTCCGCGTCATAGACGCCGACGGCAAGCAGGTCGGCATCATGCCGGTGGCGCAGGCCCGGGAGCTGGCCGACGAGGCCGGGCTCGACCTGGTCGAGGTGGCGGCCAATTCCGATCCGCCGGTGTGCCGGATCATGGATTACGGCAAGTACCGGTACGAGCAGCGCAAGAAACAGCAGGAGGCGAGGAAGAAACAGACCGTAATCGAGGTCAAGGAGATCAAGCTCCGTCCCAAGACCGAGAAGCACGACCTCGATTTCAAGATAAGGAACATCAGGAAATTCCTCGACAACCGCAACAAGGTCAAGGTCACCCTCAGGTTCCGGGGCCGGGAGATCGTTTACGCCGACAGCCTCGGAGCCGGGGTGTTGCAGCGGATCGCGGCCGAGCTCGAGGACGTCGCTGTGGTCCTGCAGGAGCCCAAGATGGAGGGCCGTCAGATGTCGATGTTCCTTGGGCCCAAGAGTTGATCATGGTTTGCAGGGGGTTCAGAAACCTGAATCCGTGAGCGTTCGAGAAAGCATATTGTTTCAGACAGGTGCCTCATCAAAACCCGCGAAGCCGTCACGGATTCGGGAGAAATACAGAATAGGAGCGGAACAATGCCCAAGATGAAGACGAAAAGAGGCGCGGCCAAGCGTTTCCGCGCCAGCGGCAGCGGCAGGGTGCGGCGCAACCAGGCCTACACCAGCCACATCCTGACCAAGAAGAACTCCAAGCGCAAGCGCAACCTGCGCAAGGGCGCGATGGTGTCGGAGGCCGACACCCGTTCGGTCAAGAGGATGCTGCCTTATCTGTAAGGCGGGATTCGTGAACAAAAAGGTTTTCAAGAGGTAGCAAGATGCCCAGAGTTAAGAGAGGATTCAAGGCCCGCAGGCGGCGCAACAAGGTGCTGAAGATGGCCCGCGGCTATGTGGGCGGGCGGCATCGCCTGTACCGGACCGCGGTCGAGGCGGTTGACCGCGCCCTGGCCTACGCCTACCGGGACCGCAAGGCGCGCAAACGTGATTTCCGCAAGCTGTGGATCGTGCGGATCGGGGCCGCGGCCAGGCAGAACGGCATGTCCTACAGCCGTCTCATGGGCGGCCTGAAGAAGGCCGGAGTGGAGCTTGACCGCAAGGTGCTCGCCAACATGGCGGTGTTCGATCCCGAGACCTTCAGCCAGGTGTGCAAACTGGCCGCGGAGTGATTTTTTTCTCGGAAATCCCGCAGGCAATCGGCCGCGTGTTCCGCGGCTGGCCTGACAGGGACGAAAGATCAGGCGCGGCCCTTTTCTCCACAAAGGGCTGCGCCGTTTTTTTTAGTGATTTTTCTTCCCCGGGGCGGAACCTCGGATTGACACGGAGCCATTGGTGTGCTCTGTTCCTCACTCGAATGACAGCAGCGGGGATACGATTGCCGGCAGCTTGCTGACCCGTGCCTGCCGGTCCGCTCCGGGATATTGCGGGGCCACCAGAATCCAAAGAAAACACAATCAGCATGGACGAGGCGATAGAATCATTGCGGAAGGAGGCCTTGGCCGCGCTTGAGGCGTGCCGTGACCCAGCCGCTCTTTCGGAGTTCAGGGTCGCCTATCTCGGGCGCAACGGCGCGGTCAAGGGGCTGCTCGGCCGTCTTTCCGAACTGCCGCCGGAAGAGCGGCCCGCCTTCGGCCGGGACGCAAATCTCCTCAAGCGCGAGCTCGAGGAGGCCTTTGCGGCCAGGGAAAAGGAAATGGGCGGTTCCGGCGGCGGCGACGCGGACGCGGTGGACATCACCATCCCCGGCCGCAGGCTGCCGCGGGGTCATTTCCATCCGGTTTCCCTGGTGATGGACGAGATATGCGGAACCTTTTCGGCAATGGGGTTCGAGATCGCGGAAGGGCCGGACGTGGAAACCGATTTCTACAACTTCGAGGCCCTCAACATCCCGGCCCACCATCCGGCCCGGGACATGCACGACACCTTCTACGTCTCGGAGTCCATTCTCCTGCGCACCCATACCTCGCCTATGCAGGTGCGGGCCATGGAAGAGCGGAAGCCGCCGCTCAGGATGATCGCGCCGGGCAAGGTGTACCGCTGCGATTCCGATGTCACCCATACGCCCATGTTCCACCAGGTGGAAGGCTTCCTGGTGGACGAATCGGTCAGTTTCGCCGATCTCAAGGGGGTGCTGTCGCTCTTCATCACCCGGACCTTTTCCCCGGACACCCCCATCCGTTTCCGGCCCAGTTTCTTCCCCTTTACCGAACCCAGCGCCGAGGTGGACATAGGCTGCGTCATATGCGGCGGCGGGGGCTGCCGGGTATGCAAGCAGACCGGGTGGCTCGAGATCCTCGGCGCCGGGATGATCGACCCCGAGGTGTTCAGGAGCGTGGGCTACGATCCCGAGGAGGTGAGCGGCTTCGCCTTCGGCCTCGGGGTGGAGCGTATCGCCATGCTCAAGTACGGCATCAACGATCTCCGTCTCTTCTACGAAAACGACCGCAGGTTCATCGAGCAGTTTTGAGCCCTGCGGCGAGGTTCTGAAGGAAACGTGCAAAGATGAAATTCACCCTGAGCTGGTTGCGGGAATACGTTGACCACGGTCTGTCCGCGGACAGGCTTGCCGCCGGCCTGACCATGGCCGGTCTCGAGGTGGACAGCGTCGAGGAGTTGGGGGCCGGACTCGACCAGGTGGTCATCGCCAGGGTAGAGGCGGTGGAGCCCCATCCCTCCGCCGACCGGCTTCACGTCTGCCGGGTCAACGACGGCGAGGGCGAGCTGCAGATCGTCTGCGGCGCGGCCAACGTCCGGCCGGGGATGAACGCGGTCCTCGCCCGGATCGGGGCGGAGCTCCCCGGCGGGTTCAGGATAAAGAAGGCGAAACTGCGCGGGGTGGAGTCGTTCGGCATGCTCTGCTCCGAGGCCGAGCTCGGCCTGGCCGAGGAGGCCCGGGGAATCATGGAGGTGGAAGACGCCCTTGTGCCCGGCGTTCCGGTCGCCGAAGCCCTGGGGCTTGCCGACACCATGATCGAGGTCGATCTGACCCCGAACCGGGCCGACTGCGCCAGCGTCATCGGCATTGCCCGCGAGGTCGCGGCCTTTTCCGGCGCGGAGCTGAAGAGGCCCGCGGTCAGGGGGCCGCGGTTCGCGGACCAGGCTCCTTTCAGCGTCGGCATAGACGACTACGGCCTCTGCCCCCGTTACTGCGGCTGCCTCATCCGCGGGGTGAAGGTGGGGCCGTCGCCCTGGTGGCTTGCGAAAAGGCTTCTGAGCGTGGGGCTGAGGCCGATCAACAACGTGGTCGATATCACCAATTACGTTATGCTCGAGCAGGGCCAGCCCCTGCATGCCTTTGATTTCGCCCGCATCGAGGGCGGTGGGGTGGTGGCCCGGCCGGCCAGGGAGGGCGAGAAGATCGTCACCCTGGACGGCAGGGAACGCGAACTCTCCGCCGGGATGCTGGTGATCGCCGACTCCCGCGGTCCGGTGGCGGTGGCCGGGGTCATGGGCGGCGAGGGCAGCCAGGTGAGTGAGAATACCGTGGACATCCTGCTCGAGAGCGCCTGTTTTTCGCCGGTATCGGTGCGGCGCACCGCGAGAAACCTGAACCTTGCCACTGATTCGTCCTACCGTTTCGAGCGCGGCGTTGATCCGGGCAACACCGCGGCCGCGCTCTCCCGGGCCGTGGACCTGATCCTCGAGATCTGCGGCGGCCGGGTCGACGGCGCCCTTGACGTGAAAGAGGGAGAGTTCCGCGGCGCAAGCCTCAGGCTGCGGCCGGAACGCTGCAACCGGCTGCTCGGCACCGCCCTTTCCCCGGATGATATCGCCGGGATGCTCGCCGCCATCGGCATGGAATGCAGGACCGCGGCCGGCGGCGCGCTTGAGGTCACGGTTCCCACCTTCAGGATCGACATCGAGCGGGAGGTGGATCTGATCGAGGAGGTCGCCCGTCTGGTGGGTTACGACAGGATCGGCGAAACCCTGCCAAAGGTCACCCTTGCTCCGGCCCGGGAAAGCGGGGAGCGGCTCTTCCGGCTCAAGGCGGCCCGCGCCATGGTTGCGGCCGGGTTCCTCGAGGCGGTCAACTACAGTTTCGTCTCTCCGGATCACCGGGAGAAGCTGGGGCTTGAGGCGGATGACGGTCTCATGGTCCGGCTGCTGAACCCGCTGGCCGAGGAACAGTCGGTGATGCGCACGAGCCTGCTCCCCGGCCTGCTCGCCAACCTGGCCCACAATCTCAACCGCCAGAGCGAAGGTGTCCGGCTCTTTGAGGTCGGCAAGGTCTTCTTTTCCCGCGGACCGGACGTTCAGCCGGACGAAAACACCAGGATGGCCGCGGTCATGGCCGGCCGCCGGACCGACGGCGCGCCTGTGCTTCATTACGGCCGCGAGCAGATGGATTTCTTCGACGCCAGCGGCGCGGTGGAATGGTTTCTCGACTTCATGGGGTACGAGGCCGACGCCCCGGAATGGGACAGCAGCGTTCCCTTTGGCCGCGGCGGCGCGGCCGCGGTGCGCGTGAACGGCGTCAGGGCGGGCTCCTGCGGCGGTTTTGATCCGGAAGTGCTGCGCCGCTTCGGAATAAAACAGCCGGCCTGGTTCCTGGATATTGACCTCGACCTTCTTATGGGGGTAAAGAAGAAGGAGCGTTCTTTCAGGCCGTTGCCGAAGTTTCCGGCCGTGTTCCGCGACATCGCGGTCATCCTGCCGCAACAGACCCCGGCGGCCGCGCTCATGGACGCGGTGGCAAAGGGCGGCGGCGGGCTGCTGGAACGGGCTGAAATCTTTGATGTCTTCACCGGCAGGAACGTGGAGCCGGGCAAGAAGAGCGTCGCCGTCCGCCTGGTCTTCAGGAGCGGCAACTCCACCCTCAAGGACAAACAGGTGAACCGGGCGCTCGACGGGATATTGAAAGTCATCTCCGCCGAACTTGGCGGTAAACTCAGGGAGAGCTGATAAATGGCAAAGACGGCGAAACCGAACCTTACCCGCAAGGAGCTGGCCCAGACCATCCACGAGCGTACCGGCCTGCCAAAGCAGAGCGCCGGCGACATCGTCGACGCGATGTTCGACCACATGAGGGCCGCCCTGATTTCGCTTGAGCCGGTCAAGCTCGTGCAGTTCGGCACCTTCAACGTCCGCGAGAAATCGGCCCGCCAGGGGCGGAACCCCAGAACCGGCGAGACCATGGAGATCTGCCGCAGGCACATGGTCAGCTTCAAGCCGAGCAAGGCGTTACGTGACAGAATCAATGAATAGGATGTCCGGATGATACGGGGGGCTTGTTTCCCGGATGAGCGCAACGGCTGAAAATGGAATACCCGACAGGAAGTATTTCAGGATCGGCGAGGCGGCCGAGATCGTTGGCGTCGAGTCCCATGTCCTGCGCTACTGGGAAAGCGAATTCCCCATGATCCGGCCGGAGCGGGGCATCTCCAGACAGCGTCTCTACCGCCGCCGCGATGTTGAGCTGTTTGTGAGGATAAGGGAGCTCGTCCACGAACAGGGCTACACCTTGGCCGGAGCGAGGAAGCTCATTTCATCCGGCGCTCCCGCTCCCGCCGCTCCGCAGGATTCGGCCTCTGTCCTCCGCCGTATCCGGGAAGAACTCGAGGATATAAGAAAGAAACTCATGCAGCCGTGATCCTTGACACCCGCGGCCGCAGGTGATAGATTCGCATTTCCTTTCATTTCAGCACTCGTCGGGACGTAGCGCAGTCTGGTAGCGCACCTGAATGGGGTTCAGGGGGTCGGAGGTTCAAATCCTCTCGTCCCGACCATGGGGTACATGCCCGGCCTGGTTCTCAGGCCGGGTTTTTTTGTGGTGCGCTTTCCTGTTCCGTTTTTCCTCTTGCCGTTCCGGCGTAATCCCGTGTTTTCAGCCAGTTGTTTTGAGGGCCTTGAGCCCTCCGGCAACGCGCCTCCTGTCACATTGTGGTAATTTTTATTGTGATTTCAAGGAGATATGACATTGTGGCAGTTGACGCGGTACCACAAACGGGTGTAAAAAAAATAAAAACGAAAGATTAAAAATTTAATTAAACTCTTAGACGGGGCGGCCGGATTGCGTCTCCGGTCTGTTTTTTACCTAACCAAGGAGGATGTCATGGCTTTTTCGAGGAGAGATTTTCTCAAGTACGCCGCCATGAGCGCCGGGGGTACCATGCTTGCCGAATCCTCCTTCTTCTCGGCCAGGGCCAGGGAGAGGAAGGAGGGTGGCAAGGTCCGTTACGTGCCCACCACCTGCGAGATGTGTTTCTGGAAGTGCGGAGTCATCGCCAAGGTGGTGGACGGCAAGGTGGTCAAGCTCGAGGGCAATCCGCTCCATCCCCAGAGCCGGGGCCGGCTGTGCGGCCGCGGCCAGGGGGGTATCGGCCTGCTCTACGACCGCGACCGCCTCAAGGTGCCGATGATCCGCACCGGTCCCCGCGGCGAGAACCGTTACCGCCAGGCGAGCTGGGACGAGGCCCTGGATTTCGTGGCCGGCAAGCTCAAGGAGATCGCGGCCAAGCACGGCCCCGAGGCCGTGGCCCTGTTCGCCCACGGCTCCCCCGGCACCTACTTCAACAACCTGGTCCGGGCCATGGGCTCGGGCAATGTCGCCTATCCCTCGTTCTCCCAGTGTCTCGGGGCCAGGGAGGTCGCCTGGGAGCTCACCTTCGGCCAGGGGCCCAACTCCACCTGCGAGCGGGTCGATCTCGCCAACAGCCGGGTCATCGTGCTCTTCGGCACCCATCTGGGCGAGAACATGCACAATTCCCAGACCCAGGAGTTCGCCGAGGCCGTCGGCCGGGGCGCAAAGATAATCTGCGTGGACCCCCGTTACTCCACCGCGGCGTCCAAGGCATCCATGTGGTTGCCGATCCGGCCGGGCACTGATCTGGCCCTGCTGCTCACCTGGATCAACATCATCATCAAGGAGGGCTGGTACGACCGGGAGTACGTGGAAAAGTACACCACCGGCTTCGAGGAGCTCAAGGAGGCGGTGGCCAGGTACACGCCTGAATGGGCCGCGCAGGAGACCGACCTGCCCATGCGCGACATCATCGAGGCGGTGCGCGAGCTGGGCCGCTACGCGCCCAACGTCATCCTCCATCCCGGCCGCCATTTCGCCTGGCATGGCAACGACGTCCAGCGCGGCCGCGCCATGGCGATAATCAACGCCCTGCTCGGCACCTGGGGCCGTCCCGGCGGCATCTGGCTGCCACCAAAGGTGAACCTGCCCGCCTTCAGCGAGACGCCGGAACATCCCGAAGCCAACAACGATCCGGTGGTCTTCGGCGATTACCCCTTTGCCGGCGGCGAAGGACTGACCCAGCTTCTGCGCGAGACCACGATCACCGGCGATCCCTATCCGATCAAGGCCTGGTTCGTGGCCGGCACCAACCTGATGAAGACCCTGCCCAAGCCGGAACTAACCCGCAAGGCCATCGACAACCTCGATCTCCTGGTGGTGGTCGATGTCATGCCCACCGACACGGTTATGCTCGCCGACGTCATCCTGCCCGAGGCCACCTACCTCGAGCGCCACGACGGCCTTTTCACCATCACCACCCGTGAGGCGGGTGTCGCCATCCGTCAGCCCGCGATCGAGCCCCTCTACCAGTCCAGGCCGGCCTGGTGGATCGGCAGCGAACTGTGCAAGAGGATGGGGCTCGGGCAGTATGCGGTCAAGGATTCCTGGGAGGCGCGCATGCGCCGCCAGGCGAAGAAGTGGGGCATCGACTACGACGAATTGGCCGATACCGGTTATATCTCCCTGCCCGGCAGCGCCACGCCGTATATCACCGCGGACAACCAGCCGGTCTTCAATACCCCGTCGAAGAAGATAGAGCTGGTCAGCTCCGAGCTCGAGGAAGAGGATTTCGATCCGGTGCCCAGGTACGAGCCGGTGGAGCAGCCGAAGCGGGGCGAGTACCGGCTTCTTTATGGCCGCAGCCCGGTGCATACCTTCACCCGCACGGTCAACAACCAGTGGCTGTGGGAGCTCAAGAAGGAAAACGAGGTCTGGCTCAACGCGGACGAGGCCAGGCGGCTTGGCGTAAGAAACGGCGAGATCATCCGGCTGGAGAACCAGGACCGGGTCATGAGCGAGCCGGTGCGGGTCCGGGTGACCGAGCGCATCCGCCGCGACTGCATCTTCATGATCCACGGGTTCGGCCAGGATTCCCCGGTCATGACCAGGGCCTACAACCGCGGCGCCGACGACCAGAACCTCATAACCAGGTACAAGGTGGATCCCATCTGCGGCTCGACCGGGATGCGGGTCAACTTTGTCAAGATAGTAAAGGAGGCCTGATATGCCCAAGTACGCAATGGTCATCGACCAGTCAAGATGTGTCGGCTGCATGGCTTGCGTGGTGGCGTGCAAGCGTGAAAACGACGTGCCGCCCGAGCATTACCGCACCCGGGTGGTGGAGATCGTCAACGGCCGTTTCCCCAAGCTGAAGAGCGAGCTGCGTTCCGAGCTGTGCAACCACTGCGATCATTCGCCCTGTGTCACCGTCTGTCCCACCGGCGCCTCCCACAAGGAGGAAGACGGCACGGTCCAGATCGACCGGAAAAAATGCGTCGGCTGCAAGGCCTGCATCGCCGCCTGCCCCTATGATGCCCGCTACATCAACGAGGAACACGGTTACGCCGACAAGTGTTCCTTCTGCCAGCACCGGGTCAGGGCCGGCAAGAAGCCGGCCTGCGTGGCCACCTGCATCGGCAGGTCGAGGATATTCGGCGACCTCGACGATCCCAACAGCGAGGTCAGCCTCATCCTGCGGGAGAACAGTTACCGGGTGCTGAAAAAGGCGACCGG
>JALWTY010000248.1 GCA_026993265.1 Desulfobacterales bacterium | reverse complement strand
AAACTCGCTTGTCTGAGGGCGTTAGCCCGAGTTTTGCGAGTTTTAGCGTCAGGCGCGAAAAGCACCCGGAAATGCCGTTTCAAGCCGGAGGGGACACTTTTTACGAGGCCATCATCTTGGAAGGAAACAAAAACCCCCGCGCCCGGCGGGGTTCACCTGCCCACGGCTCAGCCGCCGCTCGGGGCGCAGGCGTCCTGGTCGGCGCTTGCGGCCGGGCCCACGATGTGCTGGCGCACCACCTTGATCCTGACCTTGTCCGCAACCTCCAGGGTGACGAACTTGTCGGTCAGCCCGGTGATCTCGCCGTAGAGGCCGCCGCTTGTGACCACCTTGTCGCCCTTTTTCAGCCCGGCGACGAAGTCCTGGTGGGCCTTGGCCTTTTTCTGCTGCGGCCGGATGAGCAGGAAGTAGAAGATGACGAAGATGAGGATCAGCGGCAGAAGCGACACCAGCCCCCCACCCTGGGGGGCCGCGGCCGGGGCCGGGTTTGCGGCAAGGGCGACGGCGAACATGTTTTTTTCCTTTTTTTGATTTTTTTATCGAACAGGAGGGGTGGCGCCCCTCTTGCGGTAGAACTCCTCGCGGAACTCGATGAAACGTCCGGCCGCGATCGCCTCCCTCATCCCTTCCATCAGCCTGAGGTAGTAACGCAGGTTGTGGACCGTGTTCAGGTATGAGGCCAGTATCTCCCGGGAAACGTAGAGGTGGCGCAGGTAGGCGCGGGAGAAGTTGCGGCAGTTGTAGCAGTCGCACTCCTCGTCCACCGGGCCGGGATCGTCGCGGAAACGCGAGTTTTTTATAACAATACGGCCGGTGGATGTAAAGAGCATTCCGTTGCGCGCGTTTCTGGTGGGCATGACGCAGTCGAACATGTCCACCCCCATGGACACCGATTCCACCAGGTCTTCCGGGGTGCCGACCCCCATCAGGTACACCGGCCGCTCCCGCGGCAGGAGCTCGGCCGACACCCTGGTCATCTCCCGCATCTCCTCCACCGGCTCGCCCACGCTGACCCCGCCGATGGCGTAGCCGTCGAAACCGATGTCGACGAGCTCCTCTGCCGCCATCCTCCGCAGTTCCGGGAACATGCCGCCCTGGACGATGCCGAAGAGCAGAAGCTCGCGCCGGGTATGGGCCGCGCGGCAGCGCCGGGCCCAGCGGCCGGTGAGCTCGGTGGCCCGGGCCGCGGTGTCGTAACCGGCCGGATAGGGGATGCAGGTGTCGAGCGCCATCATGATGTCCGAGCCCAGGGCCTGCTGCACCTCCACCGCCTTCTCGGGCGAGAGAAAGAGCCTGCTGCCGTCGATGTGGCTCCTGAACGCGGCCCCCTCCTCGCTGATCTCGGCCAGCTCCTCGAGGCTGAATATCTGGAACCCGCCGCTGTCGGTGAGGATGGGGCGGTCCCAGCCCATGAAGCGGTGCAGGCCGCCGAGGGCGGCGATGAGCTCGTGGCCGGGCCGGAGAAAGAGGTGGTAGGTGTTGCCGAGGATTATCTTCGCGCCGGCCTCCTCGAGATCGCGGGGGGGAACGGCCTTGACCGTGGCTAAAGTGCCCACCGGCATGAAGATCGGGGTGGGCACCGTGCCGTGGGCGCAGCGCAGCTCGCCGAGCCGGGCCCGGCAGCGCGGATCCCCCTTTATCTCCCTGAAGACCGGAGCGCTCATCTCCCCGCCCAGAACCGGGAAAAGATCTCCCCGGTTCCGCTCCGGGCCAGGGCGAGCATGGCGGCCAGCTCGGAATCGGAAAAGCCCCGTTCCTCGCCGGTGGCCTGGACCTCGATGATCGCGCCGTCCCCGGCGAGGACGAAGTTGGCGTCCACCGCGGCGCGGCTGTCCTCCTCGTAGGCGAGGTCGAGCATGGGCTCGTCATCGACGATGCCGCAGCTCACCGCGACCACCGGGGTCACCTCCGGCATGGCCGCGATATCGCCGGCCGCGGCCATGGACTCCAGGGCCCGGGCCACGGCCAGGGCCCCGCCGGTTATGGCCGCGGTGCGGGTGCCGCCGTCGCCGTTTATCACGTCGCAGTCCACCCGGATGGTGAAGCCGGGGATGGCGGCGAGATCGACCATCCGCCGCAGGGACCGGCCGACGAGCCGCTGGATCTCCCGGGCCCGGCCGTCGGCCTCGCGCCTGACCCGGTTGCCCACCGAGGCGGGCAGCATCCGGTACTCGGCGGTTATCCAGCCCATACCGCTGTCTTCCAGAAAGGGCGGCACCTTCCCCTCGACCGTGGCCGCGCAGAGCACATGGGTGTTGCCGAAACGGATCAAAACCGACCCGGCCGCGTGCATCTGCACCCCGTACTCCACCGATACCGGCCGCATCTCATCGTTGTCTCTTCCGTCGCTGCGCATCTTTAATAATCCATTTGCCTTGCCACGCCCAGGAACCATGGGCGCGCACCTTTCCGGCCCTCTTTCTCGATGATCTGGACGTTCATTTGTTCCGTAACCTGCCGATACTTTTGACTTTTTACTTTTGACTTTTGCCTTCCGTCTCGTAAAAAGGCCGCAATAGCGGGCTTTTTACGAGACGGTCATCTTTGCCATCGCCGCCGTTCTCTGTTACATAAGTCCCTCATGATCCCGCTTTCCGCACACCCCTGGCTGCTTGCGCCGCTGTTCGCCGCCATCGCCTTTCTCTACTCGTCGGTGGGGCTGGCCGGGGGGTCTTCGTACATCGCGCTTCTGACCATCTCGGGGATGGACTACACCCTGATCCCCACCCTGTCCCTGGCCATGAACATCGTGGTCAGCACGGTGGGGGCGTGGAACTTCTTCCGCGGCCGCCACGCCCGGGCCCGGCTGATCATCCCCTTCCTCCTCACCTCGATCCCCATGGCCTGGATCGGCGGCGGGGTGCGGCTGCCTTCCCGGACCTTTCACATCCTGCTCTTCATCTTCCTCGCGGTGGTGGCGGCGCGGATCTATCTCTTCTCCCGGCTGAAGCCGCTCCTGTCCCCGGGGCCGCGGGCCGGGCTCGCGATATCCCTTGCCGCCGGGGCCGGGCTCGGTTTCATCAGCGGCGCCCTGGGCCTTGGCGGCGGCATCTATCTCGTGCCCCTGGTGGTGATCTTCGGCCTGGGCAGCCAGAAGGAGGCCTCCGCCTGCGGGGCCTTTTTCATCTGGGTCAACTCGGCCGCCGGGCTCGCGGCCCGGCTC
>JALWTY010000247.1 GCA_026993265.1 Desulfobacterales bacterium | reverse complement strand
GGGTCTCGGGCACGCTGTCGAGGTCGAGGCGCTCGACCTCGAAATCGAGCAGGCCTTCGTAGATGTTGCCGGTCTCGCCCTCGGCGCAGGAGACCGTGACCTCCTGGCCGGTCTTGATGATCTCGGTGCCGTTCTCGGTGCCGATGACGCAGGGGATGCCGAGCTCGCGGGAGATGATGGCGGCGTGGCAGGTGCGGCCGCCGCGGTTGGTGACGATGGCGCTGGCGATCTTCATGATCGGCTCCCAGTCGGGATCGGTCATGTCGGTGACCAGGACCTCGCCTGCCTTGAAGGTGTGGATGTCCGCGACATCGGCGATGTTGTTGACCACTCCCTGGCCGATCTTGGCACCGACCGCCTGGCCCTGGGCGATGACCTTGCCGGTCTCCTTGAGGACGTAGGTCTCCATGGTCTTCTTGGACGTCTGGGAATGGACGGTCTCGGGCCGGGCCTGGACGATGAAAAGCTCTCCGGTGCCGACCTTGTCGCCGTCGCCGTCCTTGGCCCACTCGATGTCCATGGCCTTGCCGTAATGGTCCTCGATGATGCAGGCCCAGCGGGCGAGCTTGAGGATCTCGTCGTCGGTGAGGACGTAAGAACCGCGCTCCTCGGGAGTGGTGTCTATGTTCTTCACCGGCTCGGCAGCGGCGGGATCGTCGTTGTAGATCATCTTGATCTCCTTGCTGCCGACCCTCTTGCCGACGATGGGCCGCTTGCCCTCCTTGAGGGTGGGCTTGAACACGTAGTACTCATCCGGGTTGACCGCGCCCTGAACCACGTTCTCGCCCAGGCCCCAGGCGCCGGTAACGAAGACCGCGTCCTGGAAGCCGCTCTCGGTGTCGATGGAAAACATGACCCCGGAGCAGGCCGAGTCGCTCCGCACCATCTTCTGCACGGTGATGGAGAGATAGACGTCGAACTGGCCAAACCCCTTGTCGTGACGGTAGGAGATGGCCCGGTTGGTGAAAAGCGAGGCAAAGCACTTGCGGCAGTAGTCGAGCAGGGCCTCGGGGCCGCGGACGTTGAGGTAGGTCTCCTGCTGGCCCGCAAAGGATGCATCGGGAAGATCCTCGGCCGTGGCGCTGGAACGCACGGCCACGTCCACGTCCTTGCCGTACTCCTCCTCCATCTTGCGGTAGGCGGAGATTATCGCCTCTTTCAGATCCTCGGGAAACTCGGCGTTGAGGATGACGTTGCGGGCCGCCTCGCCGCGCTCCTGCAGGTTCTTCATGTCATGGGTGTCGAGGCCGTCCAGGGCTTTCTTGATCTCATCCTCGAGGCCCGCGGACTTGAGGAGGTACCGGTAGGCGTAGGCGGTGATGGCGAAACCGTGCGGCACCGCAACCCCCTTGGAGGTAAGGTTCTGGTACATCTCGCCGAGAGATGCGTTTTTGCCGCCGACCAGCGGTACGTCCTCGATCCCTATATCTTCGAACCAGAGGATCAGCTCCTTGTCATGTTTTCCCATTTCTCGCTCCTGATCTTGAAAAGTTGGCCTGTAACCTATTTAATTATCAGTCAAGTACGGCACGGTGGCGACCACCTTCCCGCCGCCGGGATAAAAACCTGAAAAACGGTCCCATCACCGGCTTGCCACAACCTTATATCTAATCTTCGGTCAGGGGTCAACAACCTTTGCCGCAAACAGCGGCCAGCCCCGCAAAAAACGGCCGTGAAACGACGCGGAGGAACGATGACGGAACTCGGAGACAAAGAAAGATTCCTGGCCGCAAGCCACAGGGAGTCAGACTATTTCGGACTGATCCGCAAGATCCTCGCAGAAGACAGGGATAACAGCCCGTTGAAAACGAACGCGAGCGCAGATGAGGCAAGGAAGAATCCGGCGAAAAAGCGCAGTTTACATGGAGTAAATGAGCATTTTGAGCCGGATTCTGACGCAGAATCATCAAGCACAGTAGTTTTTCAACGGGCTGACAAGGACAGGCTGGCTGCCGCCTACAGCCTCCTTGAGCGGGAGATACGGGAGGAGAGCCTGCCGCCGGCCTCGCCGGTGAAATTCGGCACCTCGGGATGGCGCGGCATTCTCGGCAAGGACATGAACTGCCACAGCGTCTCCAGGGTGACCAGGGCCATATGCTCCATCTATTCCGATCCCGGGATCATCTCGCGCCTGGGCCACCTGCTGATGGTGAAGAGCCCGGAAGAGGCGAGGGAACGCGGCTGCCTGGTCGGGCACGACAACCGTTTCGGCGGGGGAATAATGGCCAGGCGGGCGGCAGAGGTTCTGAGCTCGGAAGGGTTCAGGGTCCACTATGCCGGAGAGTCAACCACCGGCGTGCTTTCCGCGGCTCTGCTCGAACTCGGGGCCGCCTTTTCCATAAACCTCACCCCCAGCCATAACCCGCTCGAGTACGGAGGTTTCAAGTTCAACGCCGCAGACGGCGGCCCGGCCCAGCCCGAGCTTACCGATCTCATCACCACCCGGGCCAGGGAGATGCTCGCAAGAGAAGAGGCTCCGGAGGCGGCGGCGCGCAGGGAACTCATCGCCGAGGTGGACGCCCTTTCCCTCTGGCTCGACTTTGTGCGGAAAAACAGGAGCCGCCACCGCCTCGACCCTGACAGCATTATGCAGCGGCTGGCCGCGCGGGACGATATTGTGGTCGCGGTGGACTCGGTCCACGGCGCAAGCCGCATCCACATGCGGGATCTCTTCGGTCCGGCCGCCGGACGGCTGATACATCTCCGCAGCGAACCGGACGTCACCTTCGGCGGGGTTGCGCCGGAGCCCTCGAGCGCCAACATGCGGCCGGTCACCGAACTGCTCGCGGCAAGACATGAACCCTTGAAACTGGGGGCGATCATCGACCCGGACGCGGACCGCATCCGTTTCACCGACGGCGAGCGGGAGGTGGACATGAACTTCTTCGGCGCCCTGGCCTTCCACTTCCTCCACGAGGACATGGGGCTCGCCGGCATGGTTGCGAAAAACGTGGGCACGAGCAACCTGGTGAACCGCATCGCCGCCGCCCTGGGCGAGGAGGTGGCCGAGACCAGGGTCGGGTTCAAGGAGTTCAAGCCGTACCTCGGCCGGGCCCTGGTCTTCTACGAGGAAAGCGACGGTATCTCCATCCTCGGCCACACCCCGGAAAAGGACGCCTACATCGGGCTGTTGCTCGCGCTCGAGATGATGCTGACCCGGAACGAGAACC
>JALWTY010000246.1 GCA_026993265.1 Desulfobacterales bacterium | reverse complement strand
GCCCCGGCCAGATCCGTGATTCCAACCGGCTGATGCTGGCCGCGGCCGTTGCCGAGGCCGGGGGGGAGGTGGTGCACCAGGGACGGGTCAGGGACGATCTGGACGCCACCACCGCGGCCATCGAGACGGCGATGGCGGCGCGGCCGGAGGTGATAGTATGCGCGGGTGGCGTGTCGGTCGGCCCCCACGACCACGTCAGGGCGGCCAGCGTTGCGGCCGGATTTTCCGAAATATTCTGGCGGGTGCGCCAGAAACCGGGAAAACCGCTTTTTCTGGCCGGAAGCGGAAAAACGCTTCTCTTCGGCCTGCCCGGCAATCCGGTCTCCGCCTATGTCTGTTTCCAGCACTACATAAAACCCGCGCTGAGTGTGCTCGGCGGCGGCGAATGGGGCTGGAGGAGGATGTTTTGTGTTTGCGGCGGGCCCATGGAGAACCGCGGCCGCCGGCCCAATTTCGCGCGGGTGCGGATCGAGGAGGGGGGGGAGGGCCCGCCCCGGGCCTTTCCCCTCGGCCGCCAGGGCTCGCACATGCTTACATCCATTGCCGCGGCCGACGGTTACGTGCATCTCGGCCCGGGCGAGGTCATGGAGACGGGAGACGCTGTCGAGGTGTTTGTTTTCTGAGACGACGGAGGTAGGTAAATGGCCCATATCGAGGCGCTCTGCACGAGCCGCAGGAAGGGAATAGTCAAGCGGGAGCAGGAAGAGTGTGTCTTCACCGCCACCGGGATCGAGGGCGACGCCCACGCCGGCGACTGGCACCGCCAGGTGTCGCTGCTGGCCGGGGAATCCATTGACCAGGTGAAGGAAAAGCTGCCCACCCTCAAGAACGGCGCCTTTGCCGAGAACGTGGTCACCCGCGGCCTCGACCTCGCCGCCGTCCGGGTGGGGGACCGGCTGAAACTGGGTGATTCCGTCATCCTCGAGGTCACCCAGATAGGAAAAAAATGCCACAACGACGGCTGCGCCATAAAAAAGGCCACCGGCGACTGCATCATGCCCAGGGAAGGAATTTTCGCCAGGGTCATTGAACCAGGCCGCGTGATAAGGGGCGACGGGGTGGAACATATTCCCGCCTGATGGAACTTTCTCTGTTCAGCTCGTTGCTTTTTTTGAGAAAGGTTATTACAATACAGAACGAGTATTCGTTCTGTAGGTGGGCAGGTCATGGACACGGTAACACATACTGGAGCGCAACCACCGGCCTTCTGGCCGTTTGGCCGGGAAAATCCCCGCCGGGACGAAGTCCTGTCCGCGGCCCTGGAATTGTTTACCAGCCGGGGGTACTTCAATACCTCGGTCCAGGATATCCAGAAGGCGGCCGGGGTCAGCACCGGGTTCATCTACCATCATTTCAGCTCCAAGGAGGAGCTGGCCCGGGCCTTGTACCATAAGCTCATCGACGGGCTCGCCGCAGATATCGCCGCCATTGGCCGCGATCATTCAACCCTTGCCGGCCGCAGCCGGGCCCTGATCGGATACTTTTTAAGATTGGCCGAAGAGCGGCCGGCGGCAATGGCCTTCATCCTCCATGCCCGCCACCGTGAGTTCATGCCGGACGAAAAACCCATCTGTTCGTCCGCGCCCTTCGCCATGATGCTCGACATGGTGCGTGAGGGAACGGGGAAAGGAGAGGCCAGAGAGGTGGAAACCGTTGTCGCGGCAACCGCCCTGTTCGGCGGTTGCATACGCATGATCCATCTTTTCCTGGACGGGGTGATAGAACCACCGCTTACGCCGATGGCCGATGATGTCTGGAGATGCGCCTGGGAAGGAGTCAGGGCTGGAGACATGGAATAGCCTGTGGCCGGTTGGTGGCCGTTCGTTAGCAGTAACCGGGTGTCGTGCCCGGCAAGTCGTCAAGGAGGTGACGAGATGAGAAGAAAGAGTGTCGTTTTCGCGCTGGCCGCGGCCGTCGCCCTGATCTGGGCCGCAACTGCGGACGCCAGCCCGACCAAGCGGTTCGACCGCACCACCCAGACCTGCCGCATTCTGACCTTTCACAACTCCGGCTGGGTCAGCCGGGGGGCCAAACTGTTCAAACAGGAGTGCAAGTCCTGCCACTTCCGCGGCAACGACAAGGGAGCAAAGTTTCTCCATTCCGGCAGCAAGAGCATGAAGGGGTGGAACCGCATCTTTTACAAGCGCTATGTGAAATGCGCCCGTGACGGTTTCTGGGACAGGATAGACCAGGAAGACCTGGCCCAGATCAACGACTACCTCTACCGCAACGCCAGCAACAGCTACGATCCCAACGACGCCGAGGACTGCGGGTGATAAACCCGCGATTCCCCCGGTCGGGGGAAAGAGATCAAGAAAACGGGCGGCCCGGCCGCCCGTTTTCTTTGGGGGGCTTTCGACAGGACCGTCACAGGCGGGTGAAGCTCCACGACACCACCCGGCCGCCGTCGTAGGGCATGAAGCCGTGGAAGGGGCGCGGGTC
Source organism: Desulfobacterales bacterium (assembly GCA_026993265.1). GTDB lineage: Bacteria > Desulfobacterota > Desulfobulbia > Desulfobulbales > JAJRZW01 > JAJRZW01. Next base: position 9,929 of record JALWTY010000246.1, on the reverse strand, counting down.
CTGGTCGAAGACCAGGGGCAGGAAGAAGCGGTCCCCCTCCCACATGGGCAGTTCGTTCATCCGGGATATCTCCACCCAGACCAGGTCTCCTTCCTCGTTTGCGGAAAACGGCTCCCCCCGGAAACGGTCGATGATGAAGATGAATCCCAGCCATGATTCCCCTCTGGGGCCGAACCCGGTCCAGTTCACCGTGCCCCGCAGCCGCATCTCGAGGCATTCTATTCCGGCTTCCTCCATTATTTCCCTTTTCAGACATGCGGCAACGTCTTCGTCCGGCCGCATCTTGCCGCCCAGGCCGTTGTATTTTCCGTAATGGTCGTCGCTGATGCGCCGGTTGCGGTGCACCATGAGCACCCGGTGCCTGTCCGGCGAAAGGACGAATCCGAGGGTTCCGATTATGGGCTGGTAATATCTCCGCTGCATTGACACGTCTGGCTTGCTCTGGCTAAATAGACCTTCCGGGAGAGGGTACAGCGCCGGCGCTGGCCGGGGCATAATCACCGGGGGGGGCGATGATGAGCAGGAATAAAAGCATCTTGATTGTGGATGACTCCGACGATATCCACGGACTTCTCGGCTCAATTCTTGAAAAAGAGGGGTTCGAGTCCATCCACCACGCCAGAAGCGGCGAGGAGGCCATCAGCTTACTGGGGATCAACGATTCCGGCAACCGGTATCTCGACGTGGACATCATCCTGATGGACATCGTCATGCCCGGGATAGACGGCATCGAGACCTTGAGGGCGATCAAGGCGAGGGACCGCTTCCGCGACGTTCCCGTGGTCATGGTCACCAAACTCGCCGAGGTGGAATACCTGAAAAAGGCCTTCGATGCCGGGGCGCTGGACTACATAGTCAAGCCCGCAAACGAGGTGGAATTCGTCACCAGGGTCCGGGCCTTTCTCCGGCTGAAAGCCGAGATGGATCTGCGCCGCGCCCGCGAGGCCGAACTTCTCGAGACCACCATGAAGCTGCGCAAGGCCAACGCCACCCTGGAGCGCCTTTCCTATATCGATGGGCTTACCGGGGTGGGCAACCGCCGCTACTTCGACGAGCTCTACCTCAAGGAATGGAAAAGGGCCCGGCGGGAAAAATCTCCCGTGGCCCTTCTGCTTCTGGATATCGATTTCTTCAAGGCGTACAACGATTTCTACGGGCATCAGGCCGGCGACGCATGCCTGGGGCGCATCGCCCAGGCCGTGGCCGGGAGCCTCAAACGGCCGGTGGACTTCGTGGCCCGCTATGGCGGCGAGGAGTTCGCCGTGGTCCTGCCCCATACCGGAATGGACGGCGCGATGACCGTGGCCGGAAGCATCGCCCGGGCCGTTCATGACCTCGGGATCAACCACGGGGCGTCAATGGTGGGGGACCGGGTCACGGTCAGCATCGGCGTCGCCGCCTTGGTGCCGGAACGCGACGACGACCCTGACGCCCTGCTCCACGCGGTTGATGCCGCCCTCTACCGGGCAAAGGAGGAAGGGCGCGACCGTATAGTCGCCGTTGACATCTAGCGGCGACCGACTGGAGACAGCCATGGCCGGTGATGACAGGCACAAGGAAATAAAGGCGGCCCGCCGCCGGGTTGCGGTTTCGGTACTCGTGAACCTGGCCCTTTCCACGGTCAAGATAGCCACCGGAATCATGGCAAGGAGCGGCGCCCTGGTCGCCGACGGCATCCATTCCCTGACCGATTTTTTCGCCGCGGTCGCCCTATACGCCGGTCTCTGGATCGCGGACCGCAGGCATCCATCCTTTCATTACGGGCTCTACAAGGCCGAGACCGTGGCCACCCTGGTGGTGGCGGTGGGCATCCTGATGGTCGCTTACGAGATCGCCCGCCGGGCCGTGCTTGGCGGCGCGAGCTCGCCGGATGTCGGCATCGCCCTGCCGGTGGCGGCCGTCACCCTGTTCGTTTCCGTGGGCTTTGGCCTCTACCAGCTCCACGGCGGCCGCCGCCTCTCCTCGCCCGCGCTCGAGGCCGACGGCCGCGACTACCTGGCCGACTCCATGAGCACCACCGTGGTCTTTCTCGCCCTGACCGGATCGGCCTACGGGATCGACCTCGACCGCTGGGGCTCGGCCGTGGTGGCCCTGTTCGTGCTCAAGAGCGGTGGAGGTCTCCTGTTCAACTCCCTGCGCGATCTTATGGACGGTGCCATCGACCGGGAAACGGAGCGGCAGATCGTCGCCATGGTGGAGAGCCATCCCCGTGTAACCCGGGTGAAAAGGTGCCTCAGCCGCAAGGCCGGCGGCCGGTTCCTCGTGGATCTCGACGTGATCATGCAGACGCCGTCGCACCGGGTTGCCGACCAGGTGGCCGACCGGCTCGAGGAGGAGATCCCGGCCGCCTTCCCCCGGGTGGTCATGGCCCGGGTCAGGCCCCACTTCGGCCCGGCCGAGATCCTGCGCCGGATGACTCCGGTGGCCGGACTCGACCGGGACGAGATCTGCCCGCCGGAGCAGGCCCCGTGGTTTTTGCTCGAGGAGGTCGAGGCGGGCAGCGGCGCGGTCGTCAGCCGTCAGTTTCTGGAAAATCCGTTTCCTGAAACCGAGGTGGATCGCAAGATCCGTCTGGGCGGCTGGATCCTTTCCCACAAGCCGGATATTTTCAACATCCCCGAACTGTGCGACGGTCCGGTGCCCGAACTCCTGCGCCAGGCCGGGATAGAGGTGTCCATGGTCGCCGCCTCTGCCTGAGCTTGGCGGCCCGTTGAATTCCTGCCTCTGTTGTACCGATAGAGGTTTGACACCCTTTTTTTACCTCTGATATGATTTTTCTGCCGTGTCTTGATTGGCACTGGACTGAAACCGGCGAGAAAAAGGAGGGAGCAATGGCTGAGGCGGCGACGGCGGAAAAAAAACAGACCGGCGATCTGGCCGGCAAGTATCTCACCTTCAATGTCGGTTCCGAGGTCTACGGGATCAGCATCATGCAGATAAAGGAGATCATCGGCGCCTCCACCCAGGAGATACACGAGGTGCCGCGCATGCCCTCATTTGCCAAGGGGGTTGTAAATCTGCGCGATCACGTGATCCCGGTGGTCTCGCTCCGGTTGCGTTTCGGGCTGGAGGAGACGGAGATAACCGACCGCACCTGCATCGTGGTGACCGAGGTGAACAGCAGCTCCGGCCGCAAGGTGCTGATGGGGCTGGTGGTGGATTCCGTCTCCGAGGTTCTCCAGGTATCGGAGGACGAGATCGAGCCTCCGCCCGAGTTCGGCGCCGCCCTCGACGCCGCCTATATCCTCGGCATCGCCAAGGTCAAGGGCTCGGTTAACATCCTCCTCGATATTGACAAGGTGCTGGCAGCGGACGAGCTCAAGGCGGTTACCGCGGCCGTGGAGTGAAAGAGAGAGGTTAAATTCCGGCCGGATTTCTGATAGAATCCTGAATCCGTGAGCGTTCGAGATCGGGCCAGACGCAAGGGGACGATGGTGTTGACAGATTGTGATGCGTTGCGGTTCCGCCACGGAAACGCCATCGTTTTTTTCGCCAAGGGCTTGAGATGGTTGCAAGCGCGTGAAGTCAGGCGGTTACACTAAACAGAGACACGAAACCGTCGCGGATCCGGGATGATGACTGGCAGATCGGCATACATGATGGCGGCCCTCGCGGTTGCGGCCTTCTTTTTCATCGCCGCTGGCCGGGTTTGCGCCTCTGCGCTGCCGGAGTACGATGAGATCGCCCCCACGGTGTCTTTCTGGGAGAAGGTCTATTCCCGTTACACCTTGCGCGACGCCATTATCCACGACAAACGTGATCCCTACATCGTCTATGGAGTCGTGCGGCTGGTTGCTGAAAGGAACTCGCGTGACCGCCGGACGAACCGCAGGCGGATCGAGCGGGCCAAAAGCAAATACCGCCGCATTCTGCAACGCCTTGCCCGTACGGGCAAGCCTTCGAACAGTGAGGAGCGGCGGATCTACGCCCTGTTCGGCCGCATGGCATCGAAAAAGCGTTTCCGCAGGGCGGCGCGGGATGTCAGATTTCAGCTCGGCCAGAAGGACCGTTTCGCTCGCGGCGTTGTCCGTTCCGGCGCCTGGATAGACCGGATCAGGGAAATATTCCGCCGCCAGGGCGTGCCCGAGGATCTCGTCTACCTCGCCCATGTGGAATCGTCGTTCAACCCCAAGGCCTACAGCAAGTTCGGCGCGGCCGGCATCTGGCAGTTCACCCGCGCCACCGGCAGGCTCTACATGAAGGTCGGCTACGTGGTGGACGAGCGCCGCGATCCCCTGGCCAGCTCAAGGGCGGCGGCCCGTCTCCTCGCCGACAACTACCGGATGCTGAAGAACTGGCCCCTGGCGGTGACCGCCTACAACCACGGAGTCGGCGGCATGCTGCGCGCGGTCAAGGTCAAGGGCAACGATTACTGCCGCATCTACCGGGAATACTGCGGCCCCGGCTTCGGGTTCGCCTCGCGTAACTTCTATGCCGAATTCCTGGCTGCCCGCAGGGTGGCGAAGAATTACCGCAAGTACTTCCCAGGCCTTAAGCTGAGCAGGCCAGAACGGATTTTCGAGTTCCGCCTGCCTGCATATGCGGCGATCACCGATCTCGCCGAACATTTCGGTGTCGGGGTGGACCGGCTGAAGGAGCTGAACCCGGCCTTGCGGCCGCCGGTGTTCAGCGGCCGGAAGTACGTCCCCCCCGGGTACCGCCTCAGGGTTCCCGACGACATGGGCCGGATGGCTGCGGTGGCCTCCGGGATTCCGGACAGCCTGTACCGTTCGCATCAGCGGCCCAGCCGCTATCACCGTGTCCGCCGGGGCGAGACGGTTTCGCATATAGCCAGGCTGTACGGGGTCGGGGTCGGCGAGATCATGCGGATCAACATGCTCGGCCGCAGCGGCACCATCTACGCGGGCCAGCGGCTGCGGCTGCCCGGCGGCGCCGGCGGGGATATCCCGGTCATTACCGCAAAGGCGAAGACAGCGCCGTCGCCGGTGCGGATGGCGCAGCTTTCCCCGCCGCCTGCGGTCAGGCTGGCCGGGGTGGCGCGCCCGGCTGTTCCGGCGGCGCCGGTTGTCGAACAGCCCGGTCCTCCTGACGAGGCCCCGGTCATTGCCGCGCGCGCCGTGCTCGTCATGGCCCAGTCCCACGTGCCGCACAATCTTTCCGATGACCCCTCTTCCTGGAGCCTGCCCCGGAGCGAGCGTTTCTATCAGGCGGCGGTTGGCGCGCCGGGAGCGGACGAGGATATACTCAACTCCATCGAGGTGGCCCAGGATCTTTCGGTTGAGCCGGCCAAGGGAGCGGAATACGGTTTCATCCGGGTGGCCGCGGCCGAGACCCTGGGGCACTACGCCCAGTGGCTCGGGGTGCCGACAAGGGAGCTGCGCCGTCTGAACCGGTTGCGTTACGGTTCAACCATCCACGTCAACCAGCGTCTGCGTATCCCGCTTGCTCCCGGCCAGGCAGAGGCGTTCGTCGAAAAGCGCTACGAATACCACCGGGAACTGCTGGAGGATTTTTTCGCCTCCTGGCGTATCGAGGAGCTGCGGCCATACCGGGTCAAGGAGGGCGACAGCGTCTGGGCCCTGTGCTCGCGCAAGTTCGATCTGCCTTTCTGGCTTCTCTACCGTTTCAACCGCGAACTCGATCCCGAAAGGATGCGTCCCAGCCAGGAAATCCTGGTGCCGGTGGTGGTCAGGCGGGATCTCCATTACGCGAGCCTTGCCGGAGGCGGCCGTGCCGGAAGCTGAACGCCGGTCGGTGCGCCTTGCCGACTACCGCCCCCCCGGTTTCCTCATCGAGCGGACCGATCTCCACTTCGATCTCGATCCCGAGACCACCCTGGTCCGCTGCCGCCTCCATCTCCGCAGGAACCCGGCCGCGGAATACACGGAAGAGCTGGTCCTCGACGGCGAGGACCTGGTTCTCGAAGAGATACTGGTGGACGGCCGTCCGCTGGCTGATGACCGTTTCCGGCTCGATTCAGCGTCCCTAACCATTTTCGCGCCGCCTGATTCTCTTGTCCTCGAAACCGTGGCCCGGATAACTCCGGCGGCCAATACCCGCCTCGAGGGGCTCTACCTTTCCGGAAACAAGCTCTGCACCCAGTGCGAGGCCGAGGGGTTCCGCCGGATCACCTGGTTCCTCGACCGGCCCGACGTGCTCAGCCGTTTCCAGGTGACCATGGCCGCGGACCACGGCCGTTACCCGGTTCTGCTCGCAAACGGCAACCTGGAGGATTCCGGTGATCTTTCCGGCGGCCGCCACTGGGCCCGCTGGGTGGACCCGTTCCCCAAGCCGTGCTATCTGTTCGCCCTGGTGGCGGGCGACCTGGTCCGCATCTCCGACACCTTCCGCACCGCCTCCGGCCGTGATATCCGTCTTGAAATATACGTGGAGCCCCACAACCGCGACCGCTGCGGTCACGCCATGTGGTCGCTGAAGAAGGCCATGGCGTGGGACGAGGAGGTCTTCGGCCTCGAATGCGATCTCGACCAGTACATGATCGTGGCCGTGGACGACTTCAACATGGGCGCGATGGAGAACAAGGGGCTCAACATCTTCAACTCCCGTTACGTCCTCGCAAGCCCAAAGACCGCAACCGACAGCGATTTCGAGAACATCACCGCGGTCATCGGCCACGAGTACTTCCACAACTGGACCGGCAACCGCGTAACCTGCCGGGACTGGTTCCAGCTGAGCCTGAAGGAAGGGCTCACCGTATACCGTGACCAGGAGTTCACGGCCGATACCTTTTCCCGCGGGGTGAAAAGGGTCCGCGACGCGAGACTGATGACCGCCCATCAGTTCGCCGAGGATGCAGGGCCCCTGGCTCATCCGGTGCGGCCGTCCGAGTACCTGGAGATAAACAACTTCTACACCCTGACCGTGTACGAGAAGGGAGCCGAACTGGTTCGCATGTTCGAGACCCTGCTCGGCCGCGAAACCTTCATCGCCGGAATCAGGCGCTACATAGAGGAAAACGACGGCACCGCGGCCACGGTGGAGGATTTCGTCCGCGCCATGGAAGAGGTCAGCGGCCGCGACCTTTCCGCCATGCTCACCTGGTACGGCCAGGCCGGAACCCCTGAGCTCGAGGCTGAGACCTCGTGGGACCGCGAGGCTGAGACCCTGACCCTGCGCCTGTTTCAGCGCCACCGGCCATCGCTGGGGCAGCCGGAAAAAAGGCCGGTGCCGGTGCCGGTTTCCCTTGCCATGTTCACGTCCGGCGGCGAAAAGATGACCTTCATGCCGCCCGGCGGCGATGACACCGTCGCCGCCGCCACGGTGGTGCTCACAGAGGAAAGAGGGGAGTTTGTATTCTCCGGCGTGCGGGAATCCCCCCGTGTCTCGCTTCTGCGCGGATTCTCCGCACCGGTACGGTTGCGTTATTCCCAAACAGCGGACGAACTGGCTTTGATCCTGGCCGGTGACAACGACCCCTACGCCAGATGGCGGGCCGGCCATGAACTCTGTTCCCGTTTCATCCTTGCCGCGGTCAGGCAAGGGCGGGAGGCGGTCGGCGGCGGGGAGGCGGAGACCATTGCCGCCGCATGGGCGCGGCTGCTGGACGCCCTGCCCGGCGCTGATTGCGATCTTCTTTCCCTGCTGCTGCGGGTTCCTGATTTCGATTCCCTCGCGGGCGGGCTTGAGGACGGGTTTGATCCGGTTCTCCTCGCCACGGTCAGAGACAACCTTGCCGCATGCCTGGCCCGGATGCTTGCGGAACGCTGGGACATGGTCGCGGAAGAGGTCTTCCCGCCGCCGCCATACCGTTTCTCGCCCGAAACCGCAGGACGCAGGCGGCTCGCCTGGCTGGCCCTGGACTACCTCGCCCGGACCGGGGCAGGGTTCGGCCGGGTATGGGATATCTTTGCCAGCGCCGACAACATGAGTGACGAACTCGCCGCTCTCACCCTGCTCCTGCACCGCGGCGCTCCGGAATCGGCGCGGGCCGTGTCCCGTTTCCTTGCCCGCTGGGAGAACGAGCCCCTGCTGGTTGACAAACTTCTCGCCGCCAGGGTCACGGTTCCGGAAGAATCGGCTGTTGCCGTGGTGGAAGAGATCATTGCCTCGCCTTTTTTCAAGGACCCCAATCCCAACCGGCTCCGGGCCGTTCTCTCTTCCTTTGCCGGCGGCAACCCCGTTGCCTTTCACCGGGCCGACGGCCGCGGCTACCGGTTGCTGGCCGGGCAGGTCGCGGCGGTTGACCGGAAAAATCCCCAGACCGCTTCCCGGCTTTTTTCTCCTTTGAGCCGCTGGCAGCGTTACGATCCTGTCCGGGCCGGGCTCATGCGCGAATGCATAGATGAGCTGGCCGCGGGCGACCTTTCCGCCGATCTGGCCGAGGTGGTGGAGAAGAGCCGCAGCCTGCGCGCTTGAGTTCGCCGCTGCCGCCGTGATAGAATTTTTCCGGACTTTTTTAAAATGCTGTTGGCTACGGGGGGGGGGAATGCTTACGGCAATCGGTAGTGGATATCCAATCGCTGCGGGCTGTTTCCGCCTGCCCTGCCACGGTTTCCGGTTTACCGGGAGGCGGCTGGAATGAAGAAGACGGTCTCCCTGCGTTCGAGTATCCTCAGCCGTCTGGTGGTAATCGCCATAGTGCCCCTGTTGCTTGCCGCCATGGTGGTGGTCGCGCTCCAGTGGCGGCACGAGGGCAACGAGGCCAGGATAAAGGCCAGGCTCCTTGCCCGCCAGGTCAAGGCCAGGTTCGAAAATATCCTCAAAGGACCAAGGACGGTTCTGAGCCAGAGCGTCAGTTTCCTGACCCTGTTAGACCTCGACTCCGGCGAGCTTGGGCGTGTGCTTGCGGCCGCAGCCGCGGTGGCTCCAGGGGTTGACAGCATCATGGTCGTGGACGGCCGCGGCCGGGTGGTGGCTGCCGGCAGCCGGGAGGCGCGCGGCGGCGCCGCTTTAGTTCCGGATGGAACAGACTTTTCCTCTGCTTCATGGTTCCGTCGGGCCAGGAACAGCGTTGGCGTGGTATGGAGCGATGTCCGCCGTTCATGGCTTACCGGAAAGGACGTGGTTACGGTCGCCCTTTCCTCCGGCGACCGGGTTCTTGCCACCAATATAGATCTCGACGATCTTGCCGAACAGATCCGCACCATAAACCCGGATTCCCCCATGTCGGTCCTGGTTGTCGACCGGGATGGACGCCTGGTTTTCCAGCATTCGGCTGGTGACACAAGCAGTATAGACTACGCCGGGCTGTTTCCGGTGCGTTACGCCCTGTCCGGAAAAAGCGGCGTTTACGACGTGTGCATCGGGGGTGAGGATTACGTCAGCGCCTCGGTGCCGGTGGCCGGGCCGGAATGGGCCGTGGTGGTCATGGAAAAGAAGACCGATATCCAGGCCCACAGCCGGATCATGGCCCTTCTTTTCGGCGGCAGCATAGCCATTGCCGTGGGCCTGGCCGCCATGGTGGCGTTGGTGACCAGCGGCATGCTCGCCACCCCTATCGATGAGCTGGGACGGGCGGTGTCAGAGGTCAGCCGGGGATCATATGAACTCGATATCCCGGTGCAGCCCTACCGGGAACTCGAGACCCTGGCCGAGGGCGTGCGGAGGATGGCCCTGACCGTCCGGGGCCGCGAGGAACTTCTGAATGAATCATACGAGCGCCTGAACGAACAGTACGTCCTGCAGGAAACCCTGCTCGACGCCGTGCCCCTGCCGGTGTTTTTCATCACCGCCGAGGGGACTTTCATGGGATGCAACCGCGCCTTCGAAGACCTTTGCGGCCGGGGCCGCGATGAGATAACCGGCCTTGTTCCGGCCGATTTGGGCGGGGCAGGCATACCGGACTTTGTCGCGCGCGTCTTTTCCGGCGAGCGGCAGACCGAGTTCGAAGAACTTGCCGCAAGCCTTGTGGGGGACGCCAGGGAATGCCGGGTGCGGACCGCCTCGGGCGGCGAGCGGATCATGCTCTGGCAGGCCCGCGCCTTCAGCGGCGCAAGCGACCGGTACCG
>JALWTY010000245.1 GCA_026993265.1 Desulfobacterales bacterium | reverse complement strand
AATGAACTTGGCGATGAGAAACCAGCCCACGGCCCGGCCCCCGCCGCCCTGGCCGCTTATCAGGACGAAGATGGCGATGTAGTTGAACCAGTTGCCCAGATGGCTTATCACCCCGGCGGCCCAGAAACGGCGCCACACCGGGTTGCGGCGGAGAAATATCAGGTAGGACGCGGGCCGGGAGACCGGCAGGCGTCCGTGTCGCGGCTCGGAGGAGCTCATTTTTTTTGCCGGTGTCATCACGGTCACAGGGCTGCCACGCTTGCTAACAGCGGGCCGGGAAGGTATTCTTGGCCGATCCGCAGGGAATCCGCGTCGCGGACTTCTTGCGGGCCGGAAGGCAAAAGGCAAAAATTAAAAGTATCTGCAGGTTACGGATCGGACATATTGTGGCTTCGGAGCTGTGCCGGGTTACGGGACCATCAATTCTAACAACCGGCGCGCAGCCAGGGCAAAGGAAAAGGAGAAGAGGAGAGAGGATGAAGAAATTCGGAGTCACCGTCAGCGGCCACATCATGGAGAGCCAGCGCCTCCATCCCGAGGCCACCGGTTACCTGACCGGGCTCTTGAACGAGCTCATCGTCGCGGCCAAGACCATCAGCGCCGAGGTCAACATGGCCGGGCTCGCCGACATCCTCGGCATGAGCGGCGACATCAACGTCCAGGGCGAGTACGTCCAGAAACTCGACGAGTTCGCCAACAACACCATCAAGCGCCGCCTGGCCGCGAGCGGCTACGTCTCGATCATGGCCAGCGAGGAGGAGGCCGACGCGGTGGCGGTGGAGAACTCGTCCGGACGTTACACCATCGCCTTCGACCCCCTGGACGGCTCGTCCAACATCGACGTCAACGTCTCCATCGGCACCATCTTCTCCATCCACCGGGCCACCAACTCCACCCCCAACGAGGCCGACCTGCTGCAGCCGGGCCGCAGGCAGGTGGCCGCGGGCTACATCATCTACGGCTCCTCCACCATGATGGTCTTCACCACCGGCGAAGGGGTCCACGGCTTCACCCTCGACCCGAGCGTGGGCGAGTTCTACCTCTCCCATCCCGATATAAAGATGCCCGGCCGGAGCAAGTACTACAGCATCAACGAAGGCAACCGCAACTACTGGAACCCCGAGGTCAGGGCCTTCATCGACTACCTGCGCGAGGAGGACAAGGCCAGCGGCCGGCCCTACAGCGCCCGCTACATCGGCTCCCTGGTGGCGGATTTCCACCGCAACCTCATCGCCGGCGGCATCTTCCTCTACCCCCGCGACAGCAAGAACCCGCTCAAGCCCTCGGGCAAGCTCCGCCTCCTCTACGAGGCCGCGCCCCTGGCCTTCATCGCCGAGCAGGCGGGCGGCCGGGCCATCACCGACGACGGCCGCGACATCCTCGACATCGAGCCGGAAAGCCTCCACCAGCGGGTGCCGCTCATCATCGGCTGCAAGCACGACGTGGACACGGCCGAGCGTTTCTTCAAGGGAGAGATGAATGAGACATCGTGACAAGCTGTTTGCCGCCTTGATTATGGCCGTTGCGGCCGTGTTTATCTGTGTTCCGCAGGTGTGGGCGGAGGAGGGCGGCGGGGCCGCGGCCGGAAAAGAGCCCCTGGCGCCGAAGGGCCGCAGCCTCGACGATTTCATGATGCTCTCCCAGCCCTACATCACCAACATCTCCGCCTACGAGCCCATATACTTTCTCTTCGGCACCAGTCTTTCCAAGAGCAAGTTCCAGTTCAGTTTCAAGTACCACTTCCTCGACGCCCCGGACGAGGAGCACCGCTGGATGAACGGGATAAACTTCGGCTACACCCAGACCTCGTTCTGGGATCTCGAGGAGGAGTCCCTTCCCTTCAAGGACACCAGCTACAAGCCCGAGCTCTTCTACGCCAGCGACAACCTCGATTCCCGCAGGCTCATCGGCGCAAGCGGCCTCTTCCTGAAAGGCGGCATCCGCCACGAGTCCAACGGCCGCGGCGGGGCCGACTCCCGCAGCACCAACTACCTTTATATCGAGCCCGTCGTCATCTTCTACAACCCGGAAAGCCGCTACGGCATGCGCATCTCCCCCGAGGTGTGGGCCTACGTGAAGAACAGCACCTCCGGCAACCCCGACCTTCGCTACTACCGCGGTTTCTTCAAGCTCAAGCTCAAGATGGGCAAGGCCGACGGCCCGGTGTTCGCCGCCGATCTCGGCTGGGCCCGGGAGGGCGGATCCTGTGAACTGAACTTCACCTACCCCCTGCGCACCGACTACACCAAGAACCTGCGCATCTACCTGCACGTCCAGTACGTCAACGCCCTGGCCGAGAGCCTGCTCGACTACCGCGACCGCACCGACGCCACCCGGATCGGTTTCAGTTTCGTGAGGTGAGCATGACCCCGCGGGACGACGTCAGCCGGGCGAGGATATGGACCATGCCGATAGCGGCCATGGCCGTGTTCGTCATCCTTTCGGCCTTTGCCCTCCACACGGTGCAGAAGGAGATCGCCGAGGAGTACCTCGAGGACGGCATCTACAACGTCAAGGCCCTCGAGGTCGCCTTCCTCGACGTCATCCGTCACGGAACCGACGATTACACCTCCCTGCAGCATCGGGTCGACGACCTCATCGCCACCAACCCCAGGGTGGTGCGCCTGAGTTTCATCACCCGCGGCCGCGACGGTACGCTGCGCCACGTGGCCAGCAGCATGCGGGCGCGTGTGGGCAAGGAGGCCCACCCCGAGGACTACCAGGCCATGCGGGAGAACCGCACCGTCATCCTCGAGGAGACCTTCGCCGGCCGGGACTGCATCGACATCACCTGGCCGGTGCGCGGCCCGGACGGCGCGCCGGTGGGGCTCATCGGCTACACCATGGTGGAGGAGGACACCTACTGGGCACCCTGGGTCATCGCCCTGGCGGCCCTGGCCGTGGTCGCGCTCCTGAGCTTTCATTTCCGCTGGGTCCAGCTCACCTTCGAGCAGGAGATCGCCCAGCGCCGCCGGGCCGAGGCGCGGATGCGGGAGGCGGTGATCGAGGCGGAGCGGGCCGGGCGGCTCAAGGACGCCTTCCTGGCCAACGTCTCCCACGAGATACGCACCCCGCTCAACGGTATCATGGGCATGGCCCGCCTGCTCCTCCAGGCTGATCTCGGCCCGGAGGAGCGCCGCCAGGCCCGGATGATCCTGAATTCCGGCGAGCGTCTGCTCACGGTGATAAACGACATCCTCGACTTCTCCAAGATCGAGGCCGGGGTGATGAAGCTCGTCCCCACGGTCTTCAACCTGCGGCGGGAACTGCGCGAGATAGTCCATCCCCTGGAACTCCGGGCCCGGGAAAAGGGGCTCGGGTTTGAACTCGAGATCGCCCCCGCGGTGCCGGAATGGGTCAGGGCGGATCCCGGCCGCCTCGCCCAGGTGATAAACAACCTGGTCGGCAACGCGGTCAAGTACACCGAGGAGGGCCGGGTCCGGCTCGGGGTCTTCCCGGCCGGCGGCGGCACCGTGCTTTTCGAGGTGAGCGACACCGGCCCGGGCATCGCCGAGAGAGACCGGGAACGGATCTTCGATCCCTTTGTCCAGGCGGGCGGGGTCAGGAGCGGTGAGTCCGGCACCGGCCTGGGCTTGTCGGTGGCGAAGAAGGTCGCCTCCCTGATGGGCGGCGACATCCGGCTGGCCGAGACCGGCCCGCAGGGGTCGAAATTCTGTTTCACCGCCCGCCTGCCCGCGGCCGATCCCCCGGCGGCCGGGGAGGAGAAGAACGATGATCTGGCCGCGGCGGACATCGCCGCCTGCCATATCCTCATGGCCGAGGACGAGCCCATAAACCGCGCCGTGGTCGAGGGATACCTCAAGGACACCGGCTGGCGGCTGACCATGACCGATAACGGCGCCCAGGCGGTGGAGGCCTTTGCCCGGGAGCGGTTCGACATCGTCCTCATGGACGTCACCATGCCGGTGATGGACGGCTTCGAGGCCACCGCCGGAATCCGCGAACTGGAAAACAAAGAGAACCGGCCCCGCACCCCGGTGATCGCCATGACCGCCCACGCGGTCAGCGGCTACCGGGAACGCTGCCTGGCCGCGGGCATGGATGATTACCTTACCAAACCCTTCAGCCGGGAAGAGCTGCTCGCCGCGGTTGCCAGGCATGCGCGAACGTGCGGTTGACCTTTCTGATATTCCGTTGTCCAGACTATGACGGACCCGTAACAAGTCCGCTGCGTGGCCTCGTTACGAGTCCGAAGGCAAAAGTCAAAAGTAAAAAGTCAAAAGTATCGGCAGGTTACGAATCAGATATCTTGAGCCTTCGGAGCTGTTCCGGGTTGTTACGAGACCATCAGACCATGATCCCGTTGAAAGCGGAAAGCGCGGTGGTTTTTCAACGGGCTGATAGGTGCTGTCCCGGCAGCGGGATGGCGGTGAGCAGGCCGGATTCGCCGACTCTCTCCACCAGCATCCGGCAGCCGTAAACCTGCTCGAGGAGCTCCGCGGTCATCACCTCTGACGGTGCCCCGCAGGCGCGGGCCCGGCCTTTTTCCAGCACCAGAACCCGGTCGGCGTACATGGCCGCGAGGTTGAGGTCGTGGGATACCATGATCACGGTCATCCCCTGTTCGTGGCGCAGTTTTGCCAGTATGTCCATGATCCTGGTCTGATGGGCCGGGTCGAGGGAGGCGGTGGGCTCGTCGAGAAGAATGATCTCCGGCTCCTGACACAGGGCCCGGGCGATCACGGTCCGCTGCAGCTCGCCGCCGGACAGCTCTGCGAGCCTGCGGCCGCCGAGGTGGGAAACTCCGGTGGTATCCATGGCCCTGGCCGCGATCCCGTGGTCTTTCCCCGTTTCGATTCCGAGCAGCCCCAGGTGGGGTGAACGGCCCATGAGCACGGTCTCGGTCACGGTGAAGGGAAAGTCCTGCGGCATCTGCTGCGGCACCACCGCGATGGTGCGGGCCAGCTCCCGGCGGGAAAAGGAGGCGAGCGGCCGCCCTTTTAGCCTCGTCTCTCCGGCCGCAAGGGGCGCCGTTGCCGACAGCCCCTTTAGCAGGGTGGTCTTGCCCGAACCGTTGGGGCCGATGATCACGAAGAATTCTCCGGCCGCCACCCGGAAGGATATTTTTTTTACTATCTCCGCGCTGCCCAGGGCGATGCTGACGGCCCTGGCCTCTAACATTTCTTCTCCCTCCACAGCAGGAAGATGAACAGGGGCGCGCCGATCATCGCGGTGATCACCCCCACCGGCATCTCGCCGTGTTCCGGCAGGGTGCGGGAGATCAGGTCGCATACCACCAGGAACGCGCCGCCGCCGAGCAGGCAGGCCGGAACCAGAACCCGGTGGTCCGGCCCGAGGATGCGCCGCAGGATATGGGGGATCACCAGGCCGCAGAAACCGATGAGACCGGACTGGCACACCACCAGGCTGACCATGAACGAGGTCACGGCGAGCAGGGAATGGAAGACCCGGGGCACGTTGACGCCGAGCAGGGCCGCGCTCTCCCGGCCGAGCAGCAGCAGGTTCATGGGCCGGGCCATGATCATGATGAAGACGAAGCAGGGAAGGATTACCGCAAGCAGGGCCATGCGGTCGGCGGTGAACATGGAGAGGTCGCCCATCAGCCAGAAGAGGATGCGGTGGGCCTGGCTGCTTTTGGTGATGGAGATGAGGAACATTATCACCGCGCTGCACAGGGCGTTGACCATGACTCCGCCGAGAAGCAGGGATTCCCGGCTGAAACGTCCGGCCGCCCCGCCCGAGAGGATTATCACCAGGACCAGGGTGGCCATGCTGCCGGCAAAGGCCGAGAGCGGCACGCCGAAAAATGGGGAAAGGCCGATGATGGATGCGCTTATCGCGCCGATTGCCGCCCCGCCCGAGACCCCGAGGATATAGGGTTCGGCCAGTGGGTTGCGCAGCAGGGCCTGGAGCACGAGGCCGCTTGTGGCAAGGGTGGCCCCCACCGTGGCCGCGAGCGCCACCCGTGGGAAGCGTATCTTCCAGATGATGGTGGCAGCGAGTTCACCGCCGTTTCCCGCGGGATGGAAGAGATCGGCCAGGGTGACGCCGGACGAACCCGTGGTCATGGCCGCGACCGCGGCGATGACGAGGAGGGCGGCGAGAACCGGAACCGCGACAGCCAGCCGCATGATTATGGATGCGGGCCTGGCGGTGGTCACCTGAAAAGCTCCGGGTGGATTGTCCGGGCAAAGGCGGCAAGGCCCTCGACAAGCCTCGGGGTGGGCCGGTCCACCAGGTTTGCGTCGATCACGTGCAGGTTCCCGTTGCGCACCGCCGGGATCTGCGGCCAGCGGCGCCAGCTTTTTTTCAGTTCTTCCGGGCTGTAGCCTCCGGCCATCGAGGCGATGATGACCACTTCCGGGGCCAGGGCGATCACGTCTTCCCAACTGAAGCGCGGGTAGGGATCGGGGCCTGCGGCCACGTTCACTCCCCCGGCCAGGGCGATCAACTCGTTGATGAAGGTCCCGTTGCCGGCCGAGATTATCGGGGCCGCGTCTATCTGGAAGAAGACCCGCGGCCTTTTTTCCGCCCTGTCCGTCCTTGCCCTGATACTGTCGATCGCCCGCCGCATCCCTGCCGCGATTTTCTCTGCCCGTTTTTTCGCGCCGATGACCGCGCCGATGCCGCGGATGGCCGCGATGATGCCGTCCATGTCCTTGGGATCGATGACGTACACCGGGATGCCGAGGCCGGCAAGGCGCTCGACCGTGTGCTCGGGATTGCCGTCTTTTATGGCGAGGCAGAGGTCCGGCCGCAGGGAGACGATCTTTTCGAGATCGAGCTTCACGTACGATCCCACCCTGGGGATTCTTTTCGCCGCCTCGGGCCAGGTGCTGTAGATGGTCGCGCCCACGAGCCTGTCGCCGCGGCCGAGATCGAAGACGATCTCGGTGATGCTCGGCGCAAGCGACACCAGCCGCTCGGCCCGCTCCGGCACGATTACCCTGCGGCCGGCCTGGTCGGTCGCCTCGCGGCCGCTGGCCTGGGGGCAGGCGCACAGGAGGAGGAACAGGACCAGGGCTGCGGCGGGCGCGGTTTTTGCTGCTCTTGTCATCTGATTACGAACCTCACCGGCACGGTCACCTCGCAGGGCACCGCGGTTCCGTTACGGGCCGCGGGGGAGAAGAGCCAGCCCCGCACCGCGGCCAGGGCGGAGCGGTCGAGGACACGGTGGCCGCTCGTCTGCGCGATCCACGCCTTTTCCACCCTGCCGGCCGCGTTCACCCTGGCCGTGATCATCACCGTGCCCTGCCAGCGCATGAGCCTGGCCCGGAGCGGATATTCCGGCGGCGGGTTGCGGCGGTACATGGGCCGGGCAAGGACGGTTGGGGCAAATGCCTCTTGTGCGTTTTTTTTCCGCGCCGCCGTGGCCTTGCCGGGCTTTTCCTCTTTTTTTTGCGGCGCCCTGATATTTACCGCCGCAGGCGTGGCCATTGCCGCAGGGCCTGTCTCCGGCAGCAGGAATGGGGCCGGCGGGGCCGGGATTTCCCTTACGGCTCTCGTGACCGGCCTTGTCGCGCTGGGGGGCGCGGCCTTAGTTCTGACCGGCCTTTTTTTTATTGTTTTTTCCGCCGGCTGCGGGGCCGGTCTCGCCTGCAGGTCGAGGGTCACCCGCCTGGGGGCCTGCGGCATGGTCAGGCGCGGCCGCGTCCTGCTGCCGGTTCCGGTAACCGTCAGCAGGGCCGCGTGCGCGGCAATGGAGACGGCAATGGCCGCGGCCATCCTCTTTCTCTCGTCCGCCTGGAGCATCTTCGTCATGGCCCTCCGGCGTCCGCCTGCATGGAGACGCGGCTGATGCCGGCCTGGTTGATGCGGTCGAGCACCGCGAAGACGCGCTGGTAACTCACCTCACGGTCGGCAAAGAGGAGCACGGCCGGGTTCCGGTTTCCGGCCGTCCTCGCCCTGAGCGCGCTCCTCAGCCCGTCGAGGCCGGTTTCCACCTCGTCGATGAACACGCTTCCGTCCTTCCTGAGGGTGACCGCGATGGTGGCGTTTTCCCGCTCCTTCTGCGCCGCGGCCGACTCCGGCAGCTCGACCGGCAGGCCCCGGTGCAGCGCCATGGACATCATCGCGTAGATGAAGAACACGAGAAGCAGGAAGACGATGTCGATGAGCGGCAGCATCTCCACCCTGGCGCGGCGCTGTTCGGGCAGGGTTACCTTCATGGGCTGTTTTCCTTGAGCTTTTCGTGGACGATCTCGAGGCTTGTGGCGTACTGCTCGATGGTGTGGGCCGCCTTGCGGATCCTGGAGTTGAAGTAGTTGTAGGGGAAGAGGGAGAAGATGGCGATGGCGAGGCCCGCCGCGGTGGTTATCAGGGCCTGGGCGATGCCGCCGGTGACCGCCCGCGGGTTGTCGAGCCCGGCCGCCCCGAGCATGTCAAAGGAATCGATTATCCCGACCACGGTGCCGAAGATCCCCAGCAGCGGGGCCACGGTTATCATGGTGTCGAGGAGGCTCATGAATCGGCTCATCCGCCTTATCTGTTCGGCCGCGGCCGCTTCCATGGCCCGGCCCAGGGAAAACTCGCGGTGGACGATGCCGGTTACCAGGATGCGGACGACAAAGTCGCGGCTTCCCTTTACCCTTTCCCGCACCACCTCCCATTCCCCCCGGCGGCATAGTTCGAGCACCTCGTCGAGCAGGGCGGGGTCGCGGCCGCGCCTGATTCCGGCCCAGAACAGGCCCCTTTCCACCACCACGAACAGAACCAGCAGGGAACAGGCGATCAACGGGTACATCACCGGCCCGCCTTTTGTCATGAGCTGGTACATTTTCGTCCTCCATCGGTGATGGCCTCGTAAAAAACCGCGCTTCGCGGCCTTCTGACAACTTGACGGTCCGTTGAAAAACGAACGCGGGCGCGGACGAGGCAAGGAAAAATCCGGTCCCGGCCGGGAAGGGGGACGGCCGGGACCGGACCGGTTGATGCCGCGTCAATAGCCGACCTTGATTCCGGCAAAGGCCGACAGCCCCGGGGTGGCGTAGCTCCAGGCCTCTTCGTAGTACTCGTCGAACAGGTTTTCCACCCGGCCGTAGATTTCCACATGGTCAAGCACCTCGTAGCGGGCCGCGAGGTTGACCACGGTGTAGCTGTCCAGGGTGTACACCCGGTTGCCGTCCTTGTCGCGGGCGCTCGAAATGGTGTCGCGCTCGCCGGTCCAGACGGCGTCGCAGTCGATTGCGCCTTTTTCGCCCAAACGGTAGGTGGCGCCGAGGGACGCCTTGTTGAGCGGCATCCTCGCAAGGCGCTCGCCGTCCGGGTCCTCGGTGTCGGTGTAGGTCCAGGATACGCGCAGGCCGAGGTCGTCGGTTATGGCGGCGTCAGCGGTGAATTCGAGGCCGCGGGTGCGGGTGGTGCCGCTCTGCTGCGCGTATTTCCACAGGACGAAGTCGTAGTCGATCCGGTCCTCGAAGTCGAGGGCGAACCAGGTGAGAGAGAAGCGCAGCTTGCCGTCCATGAGTTTCTGCTCGACTCCGGCCTCGTAGCCCTCGCTCTTCTCCGCCCCGAGGTTCTCGTTGCCGTAAGCGGAGTAGAGCTCATAGAGCGACGGGGCCCGGAATCCGGTGGCGTAGCTGGCCCTTACCGTGGTGGTGCCGCCGAGGTGCAGGGCCGGAGCGATGCGGAAAGTGGTCTTGCTGCCGAAACGGTCGTGGTGGTCGTTTCTCACGCCGGCGACGATGTCGAGCGCGTCGCCGATCATGATCTGGTCCTGGAGCCAGAGACTCACGGTCTCGGCGGTCTTGTCGTTGATGGCGCTGGAATCGCTGTCCATCTCTTCCTTCAGGTAACCGGTTCCGGCGGTGATCAGGTTGCTGTCGAACACCCGCGCGCTTGCCTGCCAGGTGGCCTCGCGGGTCGTTCCGGTGTAGTCGTAGCTTTTGCGGCCGTCGTTGTCAAAGGAGTCGCGGTCGAGCCGGCTCGACTGCACGGCCAGGTCAGAGGTCAGACGGTCGTCCATGAACTCGTTGTGAAAGGCAAGCCGGGCCAGGCACTGCTTGTTGTCGGTGTGTTTGTCCTTGTTGCCGTTGGGTTCGGGCGCATAGGTGGAGGGATTGAAACGGTCGCCGAGGGCGCCGGTGAAGTAGTTGTAGTCGTCGAGGTCAACGGTGGACTCGATGTGGCGGATGACGGTCTCGATCCGGAAATCAGGGGTGAGGTCGTAGCCGATGCGGGTGGAGAGGGTGAGGCCGTCCCAGCCGTCCTTTTCCGAGGTGTTTCCGGCATGGGCGATGCGGTCGTTGTCGTCGTCCGCGGTGGAGAAACCCTCGGTGGCGCTCTTTTCCGCCGATATGGAGTAGTCGAGCCTGGCTATCCGGCCGCTCGAACCGGCGGAGAGCTTCCAGCTCTTCTCCGAGCCGGCCTCGGCCGCGGCCCGGACCACGGGCCTGCCTTCGCCCTTCCTGGTGATGATGTTTATCACCCCGGCGGTGGCGTTGCTGCCGTAGAGCACGCTCATGGGGCCGCGGATGATCTCGATGCGCTCGACGTTGTCAAGGGTGAGGGAGCCGATGTTTGCCCCGCGGTTGGCGCTCGAGGGATCGTTGTACATGATGCCGTCCACCAGGACCAGGGTGTTCTTGTTGTCCGCGCCGCGCATGAATATGGATGTCCGGGTGCCCTTGCCGCCGTTGCCCTGCAGCTCGAGGCCGGGCACGGTCCTGAGAATCTCGGCCAGGGTGGCCGGGTTCTTGTTCTCTATCTCCTCGCGGGTGATGACCGTGACATCGCTGCCGCCGACCCGGTCGAGGGTGCTTTCGGTGCGGGTGGCGGTGACCACCACCTCGGGCATGGCGGCCGTCGGGGTATCGGCGGCCGGTGATGGGGCGGGCGCGGCCAGGCTCAGGGCCGCGGCGGTGACGGTTACGAGCTTTTTCATGGTTTCCTCCTCTGTTTTTCCGTACGGGTCAACGTCCGGGGAGGAAAATAAAAAAAATCCCCGGACCGAATACTGCCGATCCGGGGATTTCCCGTTTTTATCCCTCGCAGACCGCCGCCCTTGTCCACGGGGCGGGGCATTCCTCGTCAGGCAGGTCTTCTGACTCCCGGATCATCCTCCTTCCGCGCCTTCCCATCCAGACAAGGACAGTGGCTTTGCTTGCGGAATTCGTCCCCGGTTACAGCGGCGGGCCCGTTCCGGTCTTGCACCGGATTCCCTTTTAATTTCCAACGAAAACCTGAAGAGTTATGTCTTTTCGGGGACATGCGCCCCGAGCGGGAATGAGAATAAAAGAACAGGCGCAAAAGTCAAGAGCTGTTTTGGCCCGGCCGGGGGAATCACGTGGTAATTTGCGCCATTGCTGATATACTGGCGTATTTCGATTGATGTCCGGAAAAACTTGCGAGATGCGTAAAGAGGAAGTTCCCCAGGACGTGGGTATCGCCGAAGGGCTGAAGGAAGTCACCTACGCGGTGGACGAGAGGGGGAGATACGCCCCGGTTCCGAGCGCGGGCTGGGAGCCCAAGAATATTTCCAACTACCAGGCCTGGGAGCAGATACTGAAAAAGGTGGAGCAGGCCCGGGCCGAGGTCGAGGCCGGGCGGGTGTCGCCGCTCGCCTTCCACATGGCGAGAAACCAGATGGACGCGGGGCTGCTCGCCCGGTACATGGGGCTTTTCCGCTGGCAGGTGCGCCGTCACCTGAGACCCGCGGTCTTTGCCCGGCTGAAACCGGAGCTGCTCGAAAGGTACGCCCGGACCCTCAGGACCACGGTCGAGGCCCTGCGCGACATTTCCCTTGCCGGCGAGATGAGGATCCCCGGCAGACTCAAGGACGGCGATGGAGATTGATTTCACCCACCGGCAGTCGGCCCACTGCGAAAACGGGGTCACCGCCAACCTCATAAGCCATCACGGCATCCCCATGACCGAGCCGCTCGCCTTTGGCATCGGCGGCGGCCTGTTCTTCGGCTACATTCCCTTCATGCGCCTGAACGACCTGCCGCTCACCACCTTCAGGACCGTGACCGGGGCGATCTTCCGCCGGGTGACCAGGCTGCTGGGTATAAGGACCGTCACCCGGACGTTCCGGGACCCGGCCGCCTCCATGCGCGCCCTGGATGAGCTCTTGGAACGGGGAATCCCGGTGGGGCTGCAGACCGGGGCCTGGTGGCTGCCCTATTTCCCCGAGGCCTACCGCTTCCACTTCAACATGCACAACCTGGTGGTCTACGGCAAGAGGGGGGACGACTACCTCATCAGCGACCCGGTCTTCCCGGAACCGGTGGTTTGCAACGGCGACGACCTGGCCAAGGCCAGGTTCACCAAGGGCACGCTTGCGCCAAGGGGCAGGATGTACTACCTGGCCGAGGTGCCGGAAAAGGTGGACATGGCCGGGCCGGTGCGCAAGGGCATCAAGACCGTGTGCCGGGCCATGCTCAAGAGCCCGCTGCCCATCGTCGGCGTCTCG
>JALWTY010000244.1 GCA_026993265.1 Desulfobacterales bacterium | reverse complement strand
GTCGGCGGGTCGATCTCGATGGGCGGCAGGGGCCGGGGATCGTCGGGCGAGGTGAAGGTCACGCCCACGGTGATCTCCTCGAGCCCGGCCACCGCGACGATGTCGCCGCAGACGGCGATGTCGGTCTCCACCCTTTGATCAAAATCGAACCTGAAGAGCTTGGCCACCCGCACCGGAATCAGGCGGCCCTGCCGGTCGCTGACCACCACCTGGTCGTTTTTCCGCAAGGCTCCGTTCATGACCCGGCCGATGCCGAGGCGGCCGAGAAAACGGTCGTGGCCGATGGTGTTGACCTGGAGCTGCAGGGGCGCGTCCGGGTCTCCGGCCGGTGGTGGAAAGTGGTGCACGATCATCTCGCACAGCGGTTCCATGCTCTCTGTGAGCGCATCCGGTTCCGTTCCGGTGATACCGGCCTTGGCCGAGGCGTATATCACCGGGAAATCGAGGATCTCGTCCGGCGCGCCCAGGGATGCGAGCAGGTCGAAGGTCTGGTCCACCGCCCATTCGGGCCGGGCCGCGTCCTTGTCCACCTTGTTGACCACCAGGACGATGGGGAGGTTTGCGGCCAGGGCCTTTTTCACCACAAAGGTGGTCTGGGGCATGGGGCCTTCCTGGGCGTCCACCAGCAGAAGGCAGCCGTCCGCCATCCGCAGCACCCGCTCCACCTGGCCGCCGAAATCGGCGTGGCCCGGAGTGTCGATGATGTTGATCCGGTAGCCTTTATAAGGAAAGGAGCCGGTTTTGGAGGTGATGGTGATGCCCCGCTCGCGCTCCTGGTCCATGGAGTCCATGAGCCGTTCCACCCGTTCCTGGTTGTCGCGGAATCTGCCGCCCTGTTTGAAGAGCTGGTCCACCAGGGTGGTCTTGCCGTGGTCCACGTGGGCGATGATGGCCACGTTTCTGATGCTTTCCTGCTGCAATTTTTTCTCCTGTTCCTGGATCCGTGAGCGTTCGGGAGCGGCGCAGGGCGGCGGGGTGAATGTTCCGTCACCGTTGCGGGTTGCCATAAACCGTACGATATGCAGAAGTTGCGGGCCCCGTCGGCACTGAGCCATCACGGATTCAGGCTGTTGTACGGTTCTCCGCCGGCTTCCTTCTTGCGGGAAGGGGTGATGATATAAGGGACGCCAGGACATGGCAAGGGAAAAGGAACGGCGCGGAGACGTGTCCGGCAACTGGCTGAAAGAAATAAAAAAATTCTGCTTTTTCCTTGACACCCCAGCCAGCGACCTCTTATAAGGGACAAATAGGAGTAAACTGGTGCAAGGTGGGGTGATGGTGTCGGATGGAGACGGTGAACCGGAAAAAATATGGATTCATGGGCAGGAGCGAGCATGTCCTTGACAACAAGGGCAGGTTCAATCTCCCGGCCCGTTTCCGCGACCAGCTCGTCCGCAACGGCGACAATTCCCTGGTGGTGGTGCCCTGGTTCGACTGCCTCCGGCTCTACCCTGTCTCCGAGTGGGAGGAGACCGTGGACCGCATGCGTTCCGCCTCCAATCTCGACCGCAAGGTGCACGCCACCTTCAAGTACATAGTCAGCGGCGCCAATATATACCCGATCGACAAGCAGGGCCGCATCTCCCTGCCCCACGCGGCCAGAAGCGAGTGCTCGATCGGCGAGGAGGTGGTGGCCGCCGGCATGAGCAGTTATGTGGAGATCTGGGACCAGAAGGTCTGGAACGAGCTCAAGAAGCCTTCCAAGGAGGATTTTGCCGAGGTAGAGGAGGCCCTTGTCGAACTGGGTATGGGATGATGCCGGGCGGTGAGGCGGAGCGGCCGCTGCATGTCCCGGTGATGGCGGACGAGGTCGTTGAGCTGCTCGCCCCGGTTTCAGGCGGCGTCTATCTCGACTGCAACCTCGGTCTCGGCGGGCACGCGGAGCTGATTCTCGAACGCAGCGGGCCGGACGGAGTCCTCGTCGGGCTCGACTGGGACGCGGAGGCGCTGGCCATGGCCAAGAAAAAATTGTCCCGCTTTGGCAGACGCGCCATTGCTGTACGGAGCAATTTTGCCCGCGCCGCCGCGGTCCTGGACGGGCTGGGGCTCGGGCCGGTAGACGGGGTTCTGCTGGATCTCGGCCTGTCTTCCCTGCAGCTCGCCGCCAACCGGGGGTTCAGCTTCTCGGACAGCGAAAGCCTTGACATGCGCATGGATGACAGGGCGGGCGAGAGCGCCCGTGACCTGGTCAACCGCTGCAGCGAGGCCGAACTGGCCGACATAATCTACAACTACGGCGAGGAGAGGCAGGCCCGCAGGATCGCCGCCGCCATCGTTGCGGAGAGAAAGGCCGGAGAGATAAGAAGCGGAAAGGAACTGGCCGATATCGTTTACCGCGCGGTTCCCCGCCGCTTTCATCCGGGCAGGATTCATGTGGCTACCCGGACATTCCAGGCCCTGAGAATCGCGGTCAACCGCGAACTCGACAACCTTGCGGAACTGCTTGCTTCGTTGCCGCGGATCATGGCCGGAGGGGCCAGGGTCTGCGTCATATCGTTTCATTCGCTCGAGGATCGGCTGGTCAAGAGATGTTTTTCCGACCGGAGCCTTTTCCGGCCTTTGACAAAAAAACCGCTCCGGGCCAGGGAGGAGGAATGTTCGCAAAACCCCAGATCAAGAAGCGCCAGGCTGCGGGCCGCCACATACTGCGGCCTGCCGCTTTGAGCCCCTGTCTGCCTGCGGGCGCGTTTGTCGTTCGTCCCCGCCGGACGTTCCGGCGGCGGGTGGCCGCGACCAGGTCGGCAGGAGCGTTTCTGCCTGTGATCGCGGTTCTTGTCGTCCTGACAGCGTCTGTCAGTTTCTGGCTGTCCTGGCGCATCAGTGGGACAGAGCGGGATATTGCCGCAGGCCGGGCGAGGATCGCGGCCCTGACGGCCGAGCGTGACAGCCTCGCCGGGGAGATTGGCCTGCTGGGCGGGCGGAAGAGGGTGGAGAGGATAGCTGCGGCCAGGGGGCTGTTTCCGCCTGCCGCGGCGCAGAAGATCAGGCTGAGGTTGATAAGGTAGGATGACCGGCCGGGGCAGGGAGAGGAGATACGGAGAACGCAGGGTTCACATCGCGTGTCTCGCAGCCGTGGTCGCTTTGGTGTGGGCTGTTGCCCTTGGCGTGGCCGGCGGCGGGGAATCATCTGCCGTGGACGGCGTCTCGGCGATAGATTTCGGCGGTGTTGCCAGGTGCCGTTA
>JALWTY010000243.1 GCA_026993265.1 Desulfobacterales bacterium | reverse complement strand
GAGTGGAGAGGACCACCGCCTCGATCCGCTTGGGCTTCTTGTCCTCGTACTCGATGGTGACCTGGCTCTTGGCATCCGGCCGCAGCCAGGGCAGCCGGCCGCTCTTTCTCACCTCGGCCTGCCGCTTCATCAGGCGGTGGGCGTAGGTGATGGGCATGGGCATCAGCACCCTGGTCTCGTTGCAGGCGTAACCGAACATCAGCCCCTGGTCGCCCGCGCCCTGGTCCAGGTCGAGGCCGCTGCCCTC
Organism: Desulfobacterales bacterium; assembly: GCA_026993265.1. GTDB lineage: Bacteria > Desulfobacterota > Desulfobulbia > Desulfobulbales > JAJRZW01 > JAJRZW01. Next base: position 2,945 of record JALWTY010000243.1, on the reverse strand, counting down.
GTTCACCCCCATGGCGATATCCGGGGACTGCTTGTCTATGGTGGTGATGACCGCGCAGGACTTGTAGTCGAACCCCATCTCCGGGTCGGTGTAGCCGATGTTCTTGATGGTCTGGCGCACCACCTCGGGCATGTCCACCCAGGCGCTGGTGGTGATCTCGCCCGCGATCATGGCCAGTCCCGTGGTCACGAGCGACTCGCAGGCCACCCGGGCCCCCTTGTCCTGCTCGAGGATGGCGTCGAGGATGGCGTCTGAGATCTGGTCGGCCACCTTGTCGGGATGGCCTTCGGAAACCGATTCCGAGGTGAAGAGGTAATTGGTCATCTTTTCTGGTTCCTTGTTGGGTTGTTGGTTCTCCGGACTGCTTGAAGACCTGTCAGGTTTACTGCCGGAAGCGGAAATGTCAAGAACTTTCAGGAGGATGGCTCCCGGCCGCCGCCTCGAGGGCCGTGACCTTTTCGACGATCTCCCGGTTGACCGGGGCATCGAGGCCCAGGGAGGCGGCCAGGCGGACGATCTCGCCGTTTATCTCCCTTATCTCGGTCCTTTTCCCCCGGCGAACGTCCTGGAGCATGGAGGAGATGTTGTCCGCGGTCCGGCGGCAGACCGCAAGGGCCACCTCCACCGGGTCGCCTTCCACCGCCACCCCGAGGCGGGCGGCCACGGCCGCGGCCTCGCGCACCGCGGCGGCGAGTCTTGCGGCCAGTTCCGGGCTCTCGGCGATCTCTCCGTTCCTGCAGCCGTGGATGGCGGTGAGGCCGTTTATCCCCACGTTGACCAGGAGCTTTTTCCAGATCTCTACCTCGATGTCCGGGCTGACCCTGACCCGCATCCCGGCCCGGGCGAAGAGTTCCGCGGCCGCCTCCAGGGGCTTGCGCTCCTCCCGGTTCGATACCGGGCCGATCACCGTCTCGCCCGCGCCGCCGAAACGCGCCCGGCCGGGACGGATCAGGGTGGCGCCCATGGCGGTGACCCCGGCGGCGCAGGCGCCCGGCCCCTGCCGCTTTCTGAGGAGGTCCAGGTGGCCGATGCCGTTGGCGAGACAGAGGACGAGTCCCTCCGGCCGGACGATTTCATCCGCCCTTTCGAGGGCCGCGGCCACCGAATGGGACTTGACCGTGATGACGACGAAATCGAACGAGGATGGCGGCGGAGCAGCGCTGACCCGGACCCGGCAGGCGGTTTCCCGGCCGTCTTCTTCCAGGACGAGCGGGCTCGCGTCCAGGGCCGCGGCCCGCTCCGGATAGTGGTCGACCAGCACCGGACCGGCCCCGGCCATCTTCACCGCCAGCATGGTGCCCAGGGCGCCGGGACCGATTATCGCAGGCCGCATGGCAAGCCTTGCCGGGAGAGACGGGACTATTTCAGTTTCTTGAAGGACGCGTCCTCGACCAGGGCCGCGTAACGGTAGCCGGAACCGAAATCGCGGTCGGCCCGGAGAACGCCCTCCACCTGAACGAGCGCGTCCATCTCCGGGGCCTGTTGCGAGGTGACCACCAGGTCGTGGTCCTTGCCCTCGGGGCTGCCGGTGCCGTCCTGGATGTGGATCCAGTTGCGGCCCATGATCCCGCGCGACACCTTGACCACCTTGCCGTTTATGACCACCTTCTTGCCGTCGAGCGCGGCGGCCCTGGCAAAGATCTCGGCCACGGTGAAACCGTTGGCGCCCGGGGCCCGGTCCACCTTTATCTTAGCCTTCTTCACCCTGGCCGCGGCGCTGCCCCCGGCCGCAGGCCCGGCCGGCGCCGCCCCCGAGCTGGCCAGGGCCGCGGCAAAGGTGTTCGCCCCTACTTCTCCGGCCTGGGCGGAAGCGGCCTGTTCGGCTTTTTCCTCAGCTTTCGCGGCCGGAACCATCCGCCGCCTGGGTATGGGCTCCTTGCCCTTGATCCCGGAGGCGAAGATCAACTCCTCAAAGGTGCGGTCAAGGCTTTTTGCGTAGAAGTTGGGGAAGGGGAAGGCGTTTATCAGGCTGACTTTCTCGCCCTTTTTCACCTCCACCATCGGCACCGAGGCCCATTTCTCGCCCGATGCGGTCTTGATACGCAGGAAGGTGAACCCCCCCGAATTGATGGCTTCCTCCACCGTGCCTTCGACGTTGACGGTCTCGGGCGGCCTGCTCTCCGCCTGCCGGGCGGTCTTCACCGGCTCCTTGGTTTCAGCCTTGCCTGCTTCCTTCCTGTCGCGGCTGCATCCGGCCGCAACAACAAGGAGGGCGCAGGCCGCAATCGCCAGTAGCGTTCCGGTCTTCTTTCCCATCGCTCTCTCCCTTTTTCCCTTCAATGAACAAAAAAAGAAACAGCCGCCCGCGGCGGACGGCCATCGCAGTTATTCCGGCCTCAGCGGTAATCGAAGGTGAGCCTGCCGCCTCTTGCGCTGATGCGCACCTCGCCGCCGGATATCAGGCGGCCGAAGAGGATCTCGTCGGCGAGCACGTCGCTGATCTCGGTTGCGATCAGGCGGCGCAGGGGACGGGCCCCGTAGTCCGGATCATACCCCTTTTCCGCAAGCCAGTTCCTCGCCCCGGATGTGAGAGCGATGCGCACCTTTTTCTCCGCGAGCTGGGCCTGGACCTCGGCGATCATCTTGTCCACTATTCTGAGCATCACCTTGCGGTCGAGGGGGGCGAAGGTGACGATGCCGTCGAGGCGGTTCCTGAACTCGGGCGCGAACATTTCCTTTATTGCCTTGTCCTCGCGGCCGCGGCTCGAGCCGGTGAAGCCGATGGCCCGGGTGGTCATCTCCCTTGCGCCCGCGTTGGTGGTCATTATCAGGATGACGTTCCGGAAATCGGCCTTGCGGCCGTTGTTGTCGGTGAGGGTGGCGTGGTCCATCACCTGGAGGAGGATGTTGAACACCTCCTGGTGGGCCTTCTCTATCTCGTCGAGGAGGATGACGCTGTAGGGGTGCTTGCGCACCGCCTCGGTGAGCAAGCACCCCTACAGCGT
>JALWTY010000242.1 GCA_026993265.1 Desulfobacterales bacterium | reverse complement strand
TCCAGAAAAGAGGGATGTCTTCAAGATAATCGGAGCGGGCCCCGGCAGTCAGTGAAAACAGCACAACCGCCAGCATTCCGGCAATGGCATGGCCTTTCATTTCGGTATCTCCTTTGCACATTCCCGGGCGGGGTTGGATAATCCCGTCTCCTCATCAGGAACCAAAGGGCAGGTCGAGTACGTGACAGAAGAGCAGAATAGCACCACATCCGAGGCCGGAGGGACTCGCTCCAGCAAGAGCGGCGCCGGCAAGTTGATCGTCGTCGTCATCGTGCTCACGGTGCTCGCCATACTGCTGGTTCCCGGCCAGAAGGAGGCGGACGAGCCCACCCCGGGCGGCCAGTCCGCGGGAGAGAAGCCGAGCCTGCTGGCGGAGGACGGGGACAAGACCGGAACAGTGCCCGCGCCATCGGCGGAACCGGCATCGGCGGACGCCGTGGAAAAGGGCGATGGCGGGCCGGGCAGCGCCGCGCGCCGGCTGATCCGTCAATTGCGCTCGCAGATGCCCCCCGATCTCGACAAGGCCTATGCGGCCGCGCAGGACTTCGAGAGGAATGGAAAGCTGGACGACGCCTACCTGCTGTATTTCTTCGCGGCAAGAGAGGGACACGGTCTGTCCGCGATGAGACTCGCCCGCCTGGCCGATCCCGCCACCTTCGAGGCAAACGGCCTGTTCGAGGCCCCGGACGAGCTGCAGGCCAACAAGTGGTATGGCGTTGCGCTGGAGGCCGGCGTGGCCGATGCCTCGGATGCCCTCGATAAGCTCCGCTCGACGGTCGAGCAGAAGGCCCGGGCCGGCGATGACCGGGCCCGCCGCATCATGCTGCAATGGAAGTAAACAGATCATGAAACAACTGACACGCGCGAGCCTGATCCTGCTCCTGGCCCTGCTCGGCCTGAACGCCGCGGCGGCCGGCAAGCATCCCCTCCTGATGCCCGGCAAGAAGGCCCTGTACCAGCGGGTGCTCGTCATACCCGGCAGCGACCTCTACCGCGCCCCGGGCACCAAGGACAAACCCGCCGTGCCCTTCACCGCCTTCTATGTCTATGCCCGCGAGCGGAGAGATGGCACCGAATGGCTCCAGGTGGGAACCGGCCGCTATGGCCGCATCACCGGCTGGTTGCGGGGGCCGGACACCATCGCCTGGAACCAGGGGCTGACCGCCGCCTTCCGCGAACCGGTGGACCATGACCGGGCGCTCCTCTTCCGCAGCGCCACGGCGCTGAAAGAGGTGGCCGGCCAACGCGACCTGAAACGTTATGACGAACTGTATCGCAAGGCGGTCGCGGGGGTGATCGACGAGGACTCGCCGGTGGTGGCCATACAGCCGCCGGGAAAACTGGACATCCGGAAGGACTTCTACCTGGTCCCCATTCTGCAACACCAGGACCTCTACCTGGGTGACGTGCAGGCACGCATGCTGCAGGTCGCGAGCGTACCGCTGCGCAACCCCACTCCGTCCACGGCTCGGGAAAAGAAGCCCGGAGCGGCGCCCGCGGGACATTACACCGCCGGCCTGACCTTCGTCATCGACTCCACCCTGTCCATGGATCCCTACATCGACCGTACCCGCGAGGCGGTGATGAAGATCTACGACAGCCTGGGTGACGCCGGCCTTCTTGGCAACGTCAACTTCGGCCTGGTGGCGTTCCGCGACGATCCGCGCAGCGCGCCGGGGCTGGACTACCGGGCCCGCACCTACGTGACCCTGGAGCAGGGACGGAACCCCGGGACCTTTCTCACCCAGATCAACAATCTCAAGGCCGCCACCGTGTCCAGCAAGGACTTCAAGGAGGACGCCTATGCCGGCATCAGGCAGGCCATCGAGAAGATGGACTGGAAGGGGCACGCCGCCCGCTACATCGTTCTGATCACCGACGCCGGCCCGCGCGAGGCCGATGACCCCCTCTCCGCCACCGGCATGAGCGCGGAGCAGCTGAACCGGCTGGCACAGGAAAAGGGCATCGCGATCTTCGTCATGCACCTGCTCACGCCCGCCACGCGCGCCGACCACGAGCGGGCGGCCGAACGCTATCGGGCCCTGTCGCAGTTCCCCGGCATCGGCAGCCTCTACTACGGCGTTCCCACCGGGGACGTGGACGAGTTCGGACACGTGCTCGACACCCTGGCCGGACAGATCACCATGCAGGTCCGCATGGCCGGCGCGGGACAGCCATTGAAGCCGGTGGAGCCCGCCGCCGGCAACAATCCGCAACTGGCCGAACTGCAACACAAGATCGCCAAACTGGGCTACGCCCTGCGCATGCGCTACCTGCAGAAAACGACCAATGGCAAGGTCCCGCGCGTGTTCAACGCCTGGCTGCTCGACCACGACATCCGCAACCCGGAGAAGAGCACCCTCGACATTCAGGTCCTCCTGACCCGGGACCAGCTCTCCGACCTGCATGACATCCTCAAGCAGGTGCTCGCCACCGCCGAGGAAGGACTGCTGTCACCGGACAACTTCCTGAATGAACTCAAGAGCCTGGCGGCCACCATCGCGCGCGACCCCGAGAAACTCGGCGAAACCACCGCCACCACCGCCGGAGAAGGCAACAGCCTCGCGGATCTCGGCTTCATGCGCGAGTACATCGAGGACCTGCCCTACACCGGCGAGGTAATGAGCCTCTCGCTGGACGACTGGGAGGCCTGGCCGGCGCGCGAACAGATTGCGTTTCTGCAGCGCCTCGAGGACAAGATCGCCTACTACCGGGCATTGCACGACCACACCGACCTGTGGGTGAGCCTGGACGGCGGCCCGGTGAGTGGTGATTCGGTGTTCCCCATCCCGCTGGAGATGCTGCCCTGAGCACCGCTGGGGGGAATACGGTTTCGTGGTGAAGAGCGAGCCGCATCGAAATCCCCCGATGCGGTTCGCGGGCTCACCACATCCTGCACACCGGAAATGCCTCCGTACCTTTTTCCCAGGCCCAATCTCCAAGCCGTGCAACATGCGCGCCCGGACACAGTTGTCCACGCTTTCTGCGCCAGACCTGCATCGAATGGGCCCACGAGTCCATCCGTTTCTCGTTCTGGGCCAGGGCCTTCTACCGACTGCAGCGGGAACGGGGAAAGACCCACCAGATGGCTGTCCGATCGCTTGCTTTCAAGTGGATGCACATCCTGTATCGCTGCTGGCAGGCTCGGCGCCCATACGACGAGGCAAAGTACCTGATGGCCCACAAGGCCAAGGGCTCACCCCTGG
>JALWTY010000241.1 GCA_026993265.1 Desulfobacterales bacterium | reverse complement strand
GAGGGTGGTGGCGATGTGGTTACAAATATGTATTAAAAGGGGATTGTTTTTCACAAAACATTTCGATTGTGAAATATTTTGCCTGGACCCGGGCGCAACGGCCCGGTATCCGGGGCCTGGCCATGCCGGGGCCGCGGGAGAGAGGGGGCTTTTCTCGCGGCCGCAACAGCGGATGGGCCGGTTGTGGCCGCCTTGACACCGCCAGGGGCTGAACTTACGTTTTTGTAAACCAGAAGTCAGAAGCCAGAGGACAGAAGTCAGAGGGGGCTCGTCATGCGGCACCGCCAGGTGTCGAGGGATTCGCCCCTGTCCGACTCTTTCACCCTTCCGGCTTCTGACTTTATGAACCTGAAAACCGAAAACAAAAAACAGCGGTCAGGAAGCAATAGGACAGAAGCGGAACAGGGGGGCGGGTTCCTCGATGCCGGGCAGGGCCTCCATCGCGGCCGCTTCTGACTTCTGTCCTCTGACTTCCGGCTTCTGAAAAGGAGGAAAATATGCAGTTTGACAAGTTGACCCACAAAACCCAGGAAGTTTTGCAGCAGGCCCAGTCCGATGCCTATGGCGCTGGCCACCAGCAGATCACCCCGTTTCACCTGCTCCGCGGCATCCTCTCCCGGCAGGACGGGGTGGTGCTGCCGGTGCTGCGCAAGATCGGGGTCGAGGTCGAGGGGCTCCGCTCCGAGGTGGAGGAGCGCCTGGAGCGGCTGCCAAGGGTGAGCGGCAGCGGTTTCGGCCAGGTGACCCTGGCGCCGGAGACCCACCGGCTCATAAACAGCGCCTTTTCCGTCGCCTCCGGCATGGGGGACGAGTACGTCAGCCTCGAGCACCTCTTCCTCGCCATCCTGGACGACGCCCAGGGCGAGGCGGCCGCCGTCCTGAGCCGCGCCGGGGTGAGCCGCGAGGGCTTTCTCGCCGCCCTCAAGGAGGCCCGCGGCAGCCAGCGGATAACCGATCCGGACCCGGAGGACAAGTTCCAGGCCCTGGAGAAGTACACGAGAAACCTCACCGACGTGGCCCGCCAGGGCAAGCTCGATCCGGTCATCGGCCGGGACGACGAGATCCGCCGGGTCATCCAGGTGCTTTCCCGCCGCACCAAGAACAACCCGGTGCTCATCGGCGAGCCCGGCGTGGGCAAGACCGCCATCGTCGAGGGGCTGGCCCAGCGCATCGTCAACGGCGACATCCCCGAGACCCTGCGCAACCGCCAGGTCCTTGCCCTCGATCTGGGCGCCCTGGTCGCCGGGGCCAAGTACCGCGGCGAGTTCGAGGACCGGCTCAAGGCGGTGCTCAAGGAGATCCAGAAGCGCGAAGGCGAGATCATCCTCTTCATCGACGAGATCCACACCCTGGTGGGCGCGGGCGCGAGCGAGGGCGCCATGGACGCATCCAACATGCTCAAGCCCGCCCTGGCCCGGGGCGAGCTCCACTGCGTCGGCGCCACCACCCTGGACGAGTACCGCAAGTACATCGAAAAGGACGCCGCCCTCGAGCGCCGGTTCCAGCAGGTGCTGGTCCAGGAGCCCACGGTGGAGGACACCATCGCCATCCTCCGCGGCATCAAGGAGAAGTACGAGGTCCACCACGGGGTCAGGATCCAGGATGCGGCCACGGTTGCGGCGGCCACCCTTTCGCACCGCTACATCACCGACCGTTTCCTGCCGGACAAGGCCATCGACCTCATCGACGAGGCCGCAAGCCGCCTGCGCATCGAGATCGACTCCATGCCCACCGAGATCGACGAGGTGGACCGCAGAAGAATAAAACTCGAGATCGAGCGCGAGGCCCTGAAAAAGGAGAAGGACCCGGCCTCGAAGGAGCGTCTCGCCGCGATAGAGGCCGAGCTGGCCGACGTCAACGAGACCCTGGCGGCGATGAAGTCCCACTGGAACCAGGAAAAGGAGATCATCGACCGTATCCGCGCGATCAAGGCCGAGATAGAGGAGGCCCGGCGCGAGGCCGAACAGGCCCAGCGCCGCGGCGATCTCGGCCGGGTGGCCGAGATAACCTACGGCCGCATCGCCGAGCTGGAAAAGAAACTGCCCGAGGAGAACGAGAAGCTCGCCGCCCTGCAGAGGGACCGCAGGATGCTGAAAGAGGAGGTGAGCGCTGAGGACGTGGCCGCGGTCATCTCCCGCTGGACCGGGATCCCGGTCTCCAACCTCATGGAAGGGGAAAAGGAGAAGCTCGTCCGGGCCGAGGAGGAGATGGGCCGCCGGGTGGTGGGCCAGGGCGAGGCCATAGCCGCGGTCGCCAACGCGGTGCGCCGGGCCCGGGCCGGTCTCTCCGACCCGAACCGGCCGCTCGGCTCCTTCATCTTCCTGGGCCCCACCGGCGTGGGCAAGACCGAGCTGGCCCGCACCCTGGCCGAGTTCCTTTTCGACAGCGAGCAGGCCATGATCCGCCTCGACATGAGCGAGTTCATGGAAAAACACTCGGTCGCCCGCCTCATCGGCGCGCCTCCCGGCTACGTGGGCTACGACGAGGGCGGCTACCTCACCGAGGCGGTGCGGCGCCGGCCCTACTCGGTGGTCCTCTTCGACGAGATCGAAAAGGCCCACCCGGACGTGTTCAACGTCCTGCTCCAGATCCTCGACGACGGCCGCATGACCGACGGCAAGGGCCGCACCGTGGACTTCAGGAACACCATCCTGATAATGACCTCCAACCTGGGCAGCGACATCATCATGGCCGACGGCGGCCGCAACCCGGAGAACATCCGCGGCAGGATAGACGACATCCTCCACGGCCATTTCCGGCCCGAGTTCCTCAACCGGATCGACGAGATCATCATCTTCCACAGCCTGAGCCGGGAGGACCTCGCCAGGATCGTCGATATTCAGATCGCCGGGCTAAAGAAACGGCTCGCGGACCAGGACTACCGGATCGAGCTCGACGACTCGGCCCGTGACTTCCTGGTCCGGGTCGGGTATGATCCGGTGTTCGGCGCAAGGCCGCTGAAACGCGCCATCCAGCGCTACGTCCAGGACGGGCTGGCGATGAAGATCCTCGAGGGGGCCTTTGTCCCCGGCGACACCATCCGGGTCCGGGCCGCGGCCGACGGCCTCGAGTTCAGCAAGGCATGATAGGGGGGTTAGGGGTTTAGCAACTGTGTTTAAAGTCAAGCGATTTTTTACGCATAATTTGCCTGCCAGTACACACCATCTCGGAGCATGGCATTGACGATAGTCAACAGTTTTCGCATGCATGCCGTAAG
>JALWTY010000240.1 GCA_026993265.1 Desulfobacterales bacterium | reverse complement strand
GGGTATCGGCAACCATGATGAGGGGAACGCCCGCCGGCAGAGCCCCCGGGCGTTCCCCTCATCATGGTTGCCGATACCCTGGCCGCGCTCGGCGATCTTGCCGCCTGGCGCAGACGGCGGATGAAGCGGCTCCGGGTGCTGGCGGTCACCGGCTCGAGCGGCAAGACCACGGTCAAGGAGATGTGCGCCCGCATCCTCGCCCGCAACCACGCGGTGATCAGGACCGGCGGCAACTTCAACAACCTGGTCGGTCTGCCGCTCTCCCTGCTGCCGGTCGAGGAAAGGCACCGTTTCGCTGTTCTCGAGATGGGCATGAACCGGCCGGGCGAGATCGCGAGACTCACGGAGATAGCTGATCCGGATATCGGCTGCATAAACAATATCCAGCCCGCCCACCTGCAGGGACTGGGCGACGTGCGGGGGGTTGCGCGGGCCAAGGGAGAGCTGTTTGCCGGCATGCGCGATGACGCGGTCATGGCGGTGAACCTCGACGACCCTCTGGTCGTGGAGGTGGCGGCGCGGCGCCGGATGCGGCGGGTGGATTTCGGCTTTGCTTCGGGCGCCGCGGTAACCGCCGGCAAGGTACGGCTCCTTGAAGCGGGCGGCACCTCTTTCACCATGCGGATGGAAGGGTTGCATTTCATGATCAGGATCAGGGCCACCGGCAGGCACAACGTGGCCAATTGCCTGGCCGCCGCGGCCATGACCCTGGCCGCGGGCGAGACCCCCGAGGATATCGCCGCCGGGCTTGACGGTTTTGAGCCCTTTGACAAGAGGTTCGCCATATGCCGGGGGCCGGGCGGGGTGATGATCGTCAACGACGCCTACAACGCCAACCCCGCTTCCATGCAGGCAGCGCTCGAGACCCTGCGCGATCTCGCCGGCAGGTCCCGCGCCGCCGTGGTGGTGGGCGACATGCTGGAGCTGGGGGATGCAGGCGCGCGCGCCCACCGCACGGTCGGTGAGACGGTTGCCCGGATGGGGTTCGACTTCCTCTTCGCCTACGGCGGCCATGCCGCGGATGTGGTGGATGCGGCGGTGGCCTCCGGGCTTGCGCCGGAGCGCGCCCTTGTCTGTCCGGACAGGGAGGGGATAGTGGAACGGTTACGCGCCCTCATTGAGGAAAGAGAGCTTGGCAGCGGTGACTGGATTCTGGTCAAGGGGTCGCGCTCCATGCAGATGGAGGCCGTGGCCGACGGCCTGACAGAAGGAGACTGAACCATGCTCTACCATCTTCTCTATCCGCTGCATGAGCTTTTCGGGGGCTTCAACGTCTTCCGTTACATAACCTTCCGCTCCATCGGTGCGGTGTTGACCGCCCTCTTCATCGTCCTGATCTTTGGCGACCGGTTCATAGCCCTGATGCAGCGGCGTCAGATCGGGCAGGTGATCCGCGAGGACGGTCCGGAGAGCCATTTCGAGAAGCAGGGTGTTCCCACCATGGGAGGGCTTCTGATCCTCGCCGCCATGATCTCGGCCACCCTGCTCTGGGCCGATCTCTCCGCCCGGCTGGTGTGGGTTCTGCTCGCGGTCACCGTCTGGCACGGTCTCATCGGCGCCTGGGACGATTACCGCAAGATATCGAAGCAGAACAGCCGGGGGCTCTCCGCCCGCGGCAAGCTCCTCTTCCAGTGCCTGGGCGTGGCCGCCGCCACCTGGTATCTGATGAGCGGCGATTTCGACACCCATCTCAGCCTGCCGTTTTTCAAGGATCTGCGGCCCTATATGGACGGTTGGTATCTGCCGTTCGCCCTGCTGGTGGTGGTCGGGGCATCCAACGCGGTCAATCTCACCGACGGGCTCGACGGCCTGGCCGCGGGCCCGGTGGTGGTGACCGCGAGCGTGTACCTGGTCTTTGCCTATCTGGCCGGCCATGCATTGCTTGCTTCCTATCTTCGCATCCCCTATGTCGCGGGGGCCGGCGAGGTGGCGGTGTTCTGCGGGGCCATCGTGGGCGCAAGCCTCGGTTTTCTCTGGTTCAACACCTATCCGGCCCAGATATTCATGGGCGACGTGGGCTCGCTCTCACTCGGCGCGGCCCTGGGCATGGTGGCGATCATCATCAAGCAGGAGTTCCTCCTCGTGCTCGTGGGCGGGATTTTCGTCATGGAGGCGCTGAGCGTCATCATGCAGGTCGGGTTCTTCAAGGTCAGCGGCGGCAAGCGGATATTCCTCATGGCCCCGTTTCATCATCACTTCGAGAAAAAGGGCTGGCAGGAACCCAAGGTGGTGGTGCGGTTCTGGATCATTTCCATCATCCTTGGCCTTGCCGCCATGGCCACCCTCAAGATCAGGTGAGAGGCGTGAGGCGCGGCGATCTTGAAAGGATAAGGGAAAAGGGCGGCGCGGCTGCGGTGGTGGGCCTCGGGGTTTCCGGCCTGGCGGCGCTCAGGCTTCTGCGCCGCCAGGGACTCGCGCTCCGCGCCTGCGACAGCCGCGGCCGGGATGAGTTCGACTCCCGGGCCATCGAATGGCTCGAACGGCACGGGGTGACCGTTGAGTTCGGCCGGGTCTCGGATGAGTTCCTTCAGGACTGCGATCTGGTGGTTCTGAGCCCGGGGGTGGATCAGCGGCAGCCGGTTTTCCGCAACCTTGCCGAAAAGGGGGTCATGGTGACCGGCGAACTGGCCCTGGCCTCGGCCCTGGTGGAGACCCCGGTTATCGCGGTCACCGGCACCAACGGCAAGAGCACGGTGGTGAAGCTTTTGAAAGACATGCTGACCGCCAGCGGCAGGAGCTGTTTCGTGGGCGGCAATTACGGCACTCCCCTGTCGGAGTACCTCTGCGATCCGGCGGACCGCGACTGGCTGGTGCTCGAGGTTTCGAGTTTTCAGCTCGACACCGCTCCCAGGTTCAGGCCCGCGGTGGGGGTGCTGCTGAACATCAGCCCGGACCACCTCGACCGTTACCGGGATTTCGACGCCTATGTCGCCTCCAAGCTTTCCATGTTCGCGCGCCAGAGCAGCGACGACACCGCGGTTCTGAACTTGGACGATCCCCGCGCCCTTGATGCGCCCGGACGCGGCCGCAGGGTTTGGTTCGGCCGGGACCGCGGCGGGGACGAGACAGGCGTTTTCGTATCCGGCAGGGAGCTTGTGGTCCGGGGAATGGATGCGCGCAGGAGCGAGTTTGTGGTCACGGTGGACAATCCCGCGCTTTCCGGCGGGATGAACATGCTTAATTCGGCCGCGGCCCTGGCCGCGGCCCTGGCCGCCGGCTGCGGCCGGGACGCGGTCCGTGGC
>JALWTY010000239.1 GCA_026993265.1 Desulfobacterales bacterium | reverse complement strand
GCGCCGTTGTAGAGACCGTCGATCCCTATCCGCACCCCCCTGGCGGTGAGGGGGGAGACGATGTCGCCCGCGTGCCGCACCCGGGTGATGGCCGCGTCCCACAGGTATTCCGGCGTCGCCGCCGTCCTTTCCGCGTCCGGATCGAACCCGGCGGCGAGCACCACCCGGTTTCGGGCCGCGGCCACCGCCCTGACAAGGGGGAGATCCTCTTTTTCTCCCTGCTTCTCGGCATAGAAGATGTCTATGCCCAGGGCCAGCGGCCCGGCCGCGAGAACCTTTCTTATTATCGCCGCCTGGATGGAGCGGGGCAGGGGCCAGCGGCCGTAGCGGGCCAGGGTGGGGTCGTCGATGGCGACGATGACGATACGGGGATCGATCCGGGGCGGGTTCACCAGGTTCCTGACCCGGAAACGGTAGTCGAGGAGCAGGGCCTCCACCGAGTGGTCGACCGCCCGGGGCGAGAGGAGGGCGAGAATGGCCGCGAGCAGGGTGAAGCCCGCCCCGGCCGCGGCAATGGGCCGCCATGCCTGTTTCCCGCCTGCGTTCATCAGTGGATCAGTAGAAGCTGACAGTGCAGGACTTGTCCGCGTCCATGGTGAGCTTGCAGCTGGGGTTTGTTCCGCAGCCTGCGCAGTCCCCGCCCCAGGAGCTGAAGGTGGTGGTGCCGCCGGCCATGACCTCGAGAGAGACGGTCACGTCCTGGTGGTAGGGCCATTGGAATGCACTTCTGCTGTCTATGGGCAGTGTGGACCCCGGTGGGCTCACCGTGACCGCGCCGGAGTCCGTGCCTGTTTCGCCGGTGAGCCTGAGGGTCACGGGGCATCCGTTGGCCGCAAGGATGGCGCCGCTGGTGTTGACGCTGCCGCCGTTGGGGTTCGCCACGTCGGCCACGCTGTTTACCACGTTTGTTTCGTCAGGGGGCAGGTGGTCCCAGTAGTTGCCTGTGGCATCTACGGGGCCGTTGGTATAGTTGTAGAAGTCGGCGACAAGGCTGCAGGTGAGGTTGTTGCCGGTGATCTGTGGGCTGCCCCCATTGATTTCAATGCCAAAAGAGTTGTAGAAAACGGTGTTGCCGGTGATCTGCGGGCTTCCCCAGGTAACCTCGATGGCGACGGTGTTGAAGTACACTATGTTGCTGCTTATGGTGGGGCTGCCGGATTGTACCGAAATCGCGGCCGGGGCTGTTTCGCTCGGGGCTGGCCCGTAACCAAGCTGGTTGCCGGTGACCAGGGAACCGGCGCTCAGGGATACGGTTGCCCCCTCGAAAAGGTTGTTTTTTATGGTCATGGCCGCGCCGTTGTCGAAGATCGCGGGTGCGCCGTCCTGGAAACGGCAGTTCTCCACCGTGGCCCCGGCTGCGCCCGTGACAAGTTGCACGCCGCTGCTGGTGGGGTTCGTGGGGGACCACGAGCCGCTGTAGGATATCGTGGTCGAGTAATCGGGGCCGAGACACTTCAGGGTGACGCCGGGCTTCAAGGCGATGGGGAAAGACTCGGCCCCGCCGTTGCTGGAGTCGTAATAGACGCCCGCCTTGACGTAGATGGGCTGGTTGCCTGGGGAGAGGGACAGGGCCTGGGTGATGCTCTTGCACGGGGTCTCGTAGGCCCCGCAGGAGGGGGTGTCCGTTCCGGTGCTGACATCCACGTAATAGGCGGTCAGGTCGATCATCTCGATGGCGATCTTGACCGGGGCTCCGTCGAGGTCGGTGACCGAGCTGCCCTTGAAGACCACACTGCCGGAAGCGTCGAAACACTCCACCAGGAAAGAGCGGCCTGCGCCGTTGGGCACCTCGACCACGATCCGCACACTGGTCTTGCCGGCCGCGTCCACTTCCTTGACCACCGGGGTCATCCCAGGGCCGGTGACCGTGAGACGCACGGTTTGGACGTTGGAGGGAATCGCGGCCAGGGCCGTTCCTGTGCCGATCTCAAGACTGCCGAGGGCGCGTTCGATCCGGGCCGTGAGGGTGGCCGGCTCGGCCGCGAGCGCGGCATTGCCGCCATCATTGCCGATGTCTATGGTCACCAGGGAGGTTCCTCCGCCCGATGCGCCGCAGGCGTAAACGATGGCCGCCGCCGTCAACACCACTGCAAGCAAGACGAGTTTCTTCATCACCACCTCCTGCAACGCTTACCAGCCCGTTGAAAAACTACTGCGCTTGACGATGCGGCGTCAAAATCCGGCTCAAAATGCTCATTTACCCTATGTAAACTGCGCTTTTTCGCCGGATTTTTCCTTGCCTCGTCTGCGCTCGCTACGTTTTTCAACGGGCTGTTACGGAAAATTCAGGGTCATGCCCACCGCGGTGGCCTGGTCCGCGGCCGCCGGCGGTTGGATAAAGGGCGGCAGCAGGGTGAGGCGGACGAGGTCGAGGCTGGCCAAAGGCTGTTCCCGGGCCGCAGCAGGGCCCGGCTGGCGCATGGGGCGGTACTCCCTGCTCCAGTCTCCGAGCCCGGTCATCTTCATGATCTTGTTCGGATTGAACCCCTCTGCCGGCTGCGGCGGGGAACCGGCCGGAACCAGGGTCATCTGTCCTTCCGTGAGGGTGAGCAGGTTATCGGTATCCGCGGTGATGCCTCCCACTTCGACCTCGCCTTCCACCACCGCCACCCCTGTGACCCTGGTCTCGGGATCGTACCAGATGATGAAGATGGTGCCCCGGGCCGCGGCGTAGGCGGTGGGGGTCTCCACCCGGAAGGAGCCGCGGCCGACCACCGCCCGCAGGCGGCCGTCCAGCAGCTCGTAGATGGAGTCGGCCCGCTTGTTCTCCGGGCTGTAGAGGTACTGCCTGACCGAGAGGACGCTGTTCTCCCCCAGGGTGAGGATGGAGTCGTCCCGGAAGAGCATCTTGGCCCGGGATCTCTCGCGGGTGAGCACCCGGTCCGCCTCGTTCAGGACCAGGCCGACCCTGGCCTCGAGCGAGCGGTTCGGCCCCGTCACCTCGACGTCCCCCCGCACCCGGACCACGTTGCCCGCCCCGGTGGCGGCGAGGGCGTTGGCCGCGGCGGCAAGGAGCGTCATCAGGATGAACAGGCGCTTCATCATCAGAACCTCGCTATCAGGGAAAGGCCGCTGACGCTGCGTTCGTAGTCGAAACGGCCGATGTTGGAGCGGTAGAGGACCAGGGTCTCGGTGAGGCCGGCCGCGTACCGGCGGGAAAACGGCCAGAGCAGGCCGCAGGAGTATTTTTGCACCTTGTCGTGCCGTTTTTCGGCCGCGGCCGGATCCTCCCCGGAGTAGCGCAGGTCAGAGTACTGCCCCTGG
>JALWTY010000238.1 GCA_026993265.1 Desulfobacterales bacterium | reverse complement strand
CGGCCAAGGCGGCGAGCACCGGCTCATGATGACCGGATTCGTATGGCGGGTCAAGAAAGACAAGGTCAAAACCGCCGGCAGGGGCCTTTCCCAGAACCGGGGCAAGACCGCGGCCCAGATCGCAACGCAGCGTGCGGCAGCGTTCGGCCTCGCCGCATATTTCAATATTTGCCTCGGCAAGCCGGGTGGAGATATCGACCATCAACACAAAGGATGCGCCGCGGCTCGCCGCCTCCAGCCCCACCGCGCCGGTGCCGGTGAAAAGGTCGAGGAAACAGGCCCCGGTTATCCGGGGCCCGATGATATTGAAAAGGGATTCCCTGGCCCGGTCGGAAGTGGGCCTGATCCGGCCGTCCCGGGGAGAGGCGAGGCGGCGGCCGCGGTTATGGCCGGCGATGATACGCATATCAGGGATCAGGAGACAGAAGACAGAAATCCGTAACCTACCGATTTACTGGTTTCTGTCCTCTGGGTTCTGGCTTCTGGCCTCGTAACAAGGACGCAAAGCGGCCTTGTTACGAGGCCATCACAGGTATTTCCCGATCAGGACCTCGGCTATCTGGACCGCGTTCAGGGCCGCGCCCTTGAGGATGTTGTCGGCCACCACCCAGAGGTTGATGCCGTTGGCGATGGACTCGTCCTCGCGGATGCGGCCCACCAGGGTCTCGAACCTGCCTGCGCAGTCGATGGCCAGCGGATACTGCGAAAGCGACGGCTCGTCAACGACCTTGACTCCGGGCGCGGCGGCAAGGAGCTCCCTGACCCGGGCCGCGCTGATCTTCTTCTCCGTCTCCACGTTCACCGCCTCGGAATGGCCGTAGAACACCGGCACCCGCACCGCGGTGGCGGTTACACCTATGGAGTCGTCCTCGAAGATCTTGCGGGTTTCGTTGACCATCTTCATCTCTTCCCTGGTGTAGCCGTTGTCCAGGAAGACGTCGATGTGGGGCAGGCAGTTGAAGAGGATCTGGCAGGGATAGACCTCGTGGCTCAACTCGCGGCCGGCGGCGAAATCGTGCGCCTGCCGCCTGAGCTCCTCGATGGCCGCGGCCCCGGTGCCGCTCACCGCCTGGTAGGTGGAGACCACGATCCGCCTGATCCCGGCCTCGTCGTAGATGGGTTTCAGCGCCACCAGCATCTGGATGGTGGAGCAGTTGGGATTGGCGATGATCCCCCGCCTTTCATATTGGGCGATAGCGTGGGGATTGACCTCAGGCACCACCAGGGGGATCTCCGGGTCCATCCTGAAGGCGCTGGAGTTGTCCACCACCACCGCGCCCGCCTCGGCCGCGGCCGGGGCGAACTCGCGCGAACGCGAGGCCCCGGCGGAAAACAGGGCGATGTCGATCCCGGCAAAGGAATCCTTGCCCAGGACCTCCACCGCGATCTCCTCGCCGCGGAACTTCAGTTTTTTTCCCCTGGACCGCTCGGAAGCGAGCAGGCGGAGGTTATTCACCGGAAAATCACGCCGATCGAGAACCTCGAGCATCGCCCCGCCCACCGCGCCGGTGGCCCCGACAACTGCAACGTTGAACTGCTTACCGCTCATCTACCTCTCCCACCAACCGGCCCATGACGCGCAATCACCCTCAACACGCCGGAGCCGCAACAATCCGATACGTAACCTACCGCTTACTGACTTCTGGCTTCTGGGTTCTGACTTCCGGCTTCACACCGCCCCGGCCACGAGGTCGCCGACCTCGTCGGTGCCGTAGCCCATCTTTCCGGCCGACAGGCTTTCGAGCTTCTCGGCCACCACGTAGCGGATGGCCTGCTCCACCGCGGCCGCGGCCTCGGTCTCGCCCAGGTGGTCGAGCATCATCTGGGCCGCGCCGATTGCGGCGAGCGGATTGATGACGTTCTTGCCGGTGTACTTGGGCGCGCTGCCGCCGATGGGCTCGAACATGCTCACGCCCTCGGGGTTGATGTTGCCGCCCGCGGCAATGCCCATGCCGCCCTGGATCATGGCCCCGAGATCGGTGATGATGTCACCGAACATGTTGTCGGTGACGATGACGTCGAACCACTCCGGATTCTTGACCATCCACATGCAGGTGGCGTCCACGTGGGCGTAGTCGGTCTCGATGTCGGGATACTCCCTGGCCACCTCGTAGAAGGTGCGCTCCCAGAGGTCAAAGGCAAAGGTGAGAACGTTGGTCTTGCCGCAGAGGGTGACCTTTTTGCGCTTGTTGCGCTTGCGGGCGTACTCGAAGGCGAAACGGACGCAGCGCTCCACGCCCTTCCTGGTGTTGATGGACTCCTGCACCGCCACCTCGTCCGGGGTTCCCTTCTTGAGCACCCCGCCCGCGCCGGCGTAAAGCCCCTCGGTGTTCTCGCGGACCACGACGAAATCGATGTCCTCCGGCCCCTTGTCCTTTAGCGGGGTGTCCACGTTGGGATAGAGGATGACCGGCCGCAGGTTTATGTACTGGTCGAGTGCGAAACGGAGATGAAGCAGAATGCCCTTCTCGAGAATGCCGGGCTTGACCTCCGGATGACCGATGGCGCCGAGGAAGATGGCGTCGTTCTTCGACAGCTCCTCCGCCGCGTTCTCGGGCAGGACCTCGCCGGTCCTGAGGTAACGGTCGCCGCCGTAGTCGAAATGGGTGTACTCGAGGTTGAAACCGAACTTGGCCGCGGCCGCGTCAAGCACCTTGACGCCCTCGGCCACCACCTCCGGCCCGGTGCCGTCACCGGGCATTACCGCGATCTTGTAAGTCTTGGCCATTTTTCTGTCCTTGGTTGTTTGGAAACGAAAAAACAAAAAAAACACCGGCCGTCCCCGGCCGCAAACCTGTCTTTTTATACCTGAATGAAGAAAAAGGGAAGGGAAAGCAGAGGAATCAGCGCGATTTTTCCGCCTTTTTGAGGTATTCGAGCCGGTTCAGGGCGTTGAGGTAGCTCTTTGCCGCCGCGGTGATGATATCAGGGTCGGCGCCCTGGCCCACCACCACCCGGCCGTTCTCCTCCACCCGGACCATGACCTCGCCCTGGGCGTCGGTGCCGCCGGTGATGGAGTTGACCGAGAAGAAGAGCAGCCTGCTCCTGGTGCCGGTGAGACGGGCGATGGCGCGGAAGGCCGCGTCGATGGGGCCGATGCCCAGGGCCGCGGCCTCGACCTCCTCGCCCTCTATCCGCATCCGCACCCCGGCGGTGGGCATGACCCGGCTGCCGCTCATCACCCCGAGGGTGACGAGCTCGTAGACCTGCGGTATCCGCACCACCTCGTCGAGGAGGATGGCCTCGAGGTCCTCGTCGAACATCTCCTTCTTGACGTCGGCCAGTTCCTTGAACCGCTCGAAGACCCGGTTGAGCTCCTCGTCGGTGAGCCGGTAGCCCATGGACTCGATCCGGTCGCGCAGGGCGTGGCGGCCGGAGTGCTTGCCGAGGACGATGTTGCCTTTCGAAAGCCCGATGTCCTCGGGGTTCATGATCTCGTAGGTGGTGCGCTCCTTGAGCACCCCGTCCTGATGGATGCCGGACTCGTGGGCAAAGGCGTTGGCCCCGACTATGGCCTTGTTGGGCTGCACCGGCATGCCGGTGATGTTGCTGACCAGGCGGCTGGTGGGATAGATGTGCCGGGTGTCGATGCCGGTGCGGACATCGACCAGGTCGCTTCTCGTGCGGATCGCCATTACCAGCTCTTCCATGGCGGTGTTGCCGGCCCGCTCGCCCAGGCCGTTGACCGTGCATTCCACCTGCCGCGCCCCCGCCTTGACGGCGGCGAGCGAGTTGGCCACGGCCAGGCCCAGGTCGTTGTGGCAGTGCACGCTCAAAACCGCCCGGTCGATGTTGGGGATGTTCTCCATCAGGTAGGCGATCTTGGCGGCGAACTCGTCGGGCAGGGCGTAACCGGTGGTGTCCGGGAAGTTGAGGGTGGTGGCGCCCGCGTCGATCACCGCGGTGAAGACCTTGCAGACGAAGTCGAGATCGCTCCTGGAGGCGTCCTCGGCCGAGAACTCCACGTTGGGGGTGAGGGAGGCGGCGTAGCGCACCGACTCCACCGCCAGCTCGAGCACCTGCTCCGGCGACATCCGCAGCTTGTGCTTCATGTGGATTTCGGAGGTGGCGAGAAAGGTATGAATCCGCGGATTGACGCCGTTTTTCAGCGCATCCCAGGCGGCGTCGATGTCCTTTTTGTTGCAGCGGGCCAGACCCGCCACCTGCACCCCGCCGCCGAGGTTGTCGGCGATGTTCTTGACGCAGTCGAAATCACCTTTCGAGGCAACCGGGAACCCGGCCTCGATGATGTCTACCCCCAGCTTGGCGAGCTGGCGGGCGAGGCGGAACTTCTCCTGGATGTTCATGCTCGCGCCCGGAGACTGCTCGCCGTCGCGCAGGGTGGTATCGAATATGAAGATCTTTTCCTTGTCAGCCATGACAAAAACCGCGTTTTTCAGGAAAGATACCGGAACCGCCTTCCGTAGGAGCCGGAGACCCTACCTTATGACCTCGGGGCTCTCCCCAGGCGCGGCCGCCGGGCGGAAAAGCCGGTACAGGGCAGCGGCCGGGCCGGAAAGCACATAGGCGAGGCAGAGAAAAAACAGGGTGATCTGCGGCTCGGTGGCCAGGAGCATGATGACCAGAACCATGAAGACCATCACCTGGAAGGCCTTGGCCTTGGCGGTCTCGTGATGCTTGAAGCTCTGGTATGAAAAGGAGCTGACCATCAGGTAGGACAAACCGTAAACCAGGACAAGCATGGTGATGCCCTTGGTCAGTTCCGAGGCAGCGAAAAAGCGGCTGAAAAAAATGAAGGTCGCCACCATGGACGCGGCCGCCGGACAGGGAAGCCCGGTGAAGTTGTGGCTCGGGCTGGAAGAGTCCTGGGTGTTGAAACGGGCCAGCCTCAACGCGGTGGTGGCCACGTAGAGGAAAGCGGCAAGCCAGCCGTAGCGGCCGAAATCGTTGAGACTGTATAGATAGGCGATAATCGCGGGCGCTACCCCGAAGGCGACCAGGTCGCAGAGGGAGTCATACTCCATGCCGAAATGGCTCGTGGTCCTGGTCATCCGCGCCACCCGGCCGTCAAGCCCGTCAAAGACAGCGGATATTATCACCGCCCAGGCCGCGTTGAGGAAATGGCCGTTGATGGCGGACACGATCCCGTAGAAACCGCTGAACAGGCTGACCGTGGTCAGCAGACTGGGCAGCAGCCAGATGGTGCCCTTGGGCGGCGTGCTATGCGTCCTGTTACCTTCCATTTCTCTCCACAAGCTCTCTTCTCTGTCTCCTGTCAAGCAAGATACCCCAAAACGGTCTCACCCGCCTTTACTTTTTGCCCCACCTCAACCTCGAGCTGGACGTTTAGCGGCAGGTAGAGATCGACCCTGGAGCCGAAACGGATCAGGCCGAAACGCTGGCCGCGGGCGAGTTCATCCCCTTTCTCGGCCCAGCATACGATGCGCCGGGCAATGACGCCAGCCATCTGGACCATGGCGTAACGCCAGGAGGACGACGTCTCCACCACCACCCCGCAGTACTCGTTGGAAAGGGCGCCGCGCTCGCTGTTGGCGGCGTAGAAGTTGCCCGGAGAATACTTTATGGCCGCCACCCGGCCGGGGAAGGGCACCCGGTTCACATGAACGTTGAAAATGTTCATGAAGATGCTGATCTTGTAGACATGCTCCCTGACGAAACGCTCGTCAAAGACCTTCTCGATCAGAATGACCTTGCCGTCGGCCGGAGAGACGATGGCGTCGTCGTCAATGGGCACGACCCTTTCCGGGTCGCGGAAAAAATAGAGGCAGAAAAAACAGAGAAGCAAAAAGGCAAGGGCGGCGAGCGAGAACCCGAGCACCGCGGTCACCAGGGAAGCAAATCCCATAACGAAAATGAAGGGATACCCCTCTTCCGCGACCGGAACCCTGGCGGGCTTCACCGCGCCCTCCCCGCGCCGCCGCCTGTCTCGCGGCACGCGCACGGCCATGCTGTCCGACGGCTGCTGTTGTCCGGAGTCAAAACACAGTCCTCAGCTCGCGCAAATCGCGGCGGCGTGGCGGCAGGCCGCGGCGGCGTTCTTCAATTCTTCTTTGCCCGGGCCATGGAGATCACTCCGGTCCTGACTATTTCCTGGATACCGATGGGCCGGAGGATATCGATGACCGCCTTGATCTTGCTGGCCGGACCGGTGATCTCCACCGCGTAGGATTTGGGGCTCACGTCCACCACCTTGCCGCGGAAGATGTCGATCACCCGGAGCACCTCTGCCCTGGTGCCGGCCTCGGCCTTGACCCTGATGATCGCCATCTCCCGCTCCACGCTCTCGACCTCGTTCATGTCGGTGACCTTGATGACGTCGATGAGCTTGTGAAGCTGCTTGGTGATCTGCTCGATGATCATGTCGTCGCCGGTGGTGGTCAGGGTGAGGCAGGAGACCTCGGGATCAAGGGTCTGGGCCACCGCCAGGCTCTCGATATTGAAACCGCGGCCGCTGAAGAGTCCGGTGACCCGGGAGAGAACCCCGGGCTTGTTCTGCAGGAGGACGGAAATCACATGTCTCATGGTTTGAAACCCTTTTTATTTGGATTGCCAGGCAGAATGGGGCGTCCGGGCCGCATTCCGGCCCGCCGCCTCTCCTTCACAGCCCGTTGAAAAACTACTGCGCTTGATGATTCTCAAGTCAAAATCCGGCTCAAAATGCTCATTTACCCCATGTAAATTGCGCTTTTTCACCGGATTTTTCCTTGCCTCGTCTGCGCTCGCGCTCGTTTTCAACGGGCTGTTCAGCCTCAAGTCTCAGACTAAGAGCATCTCGGTGGTGGCCTTGCCGGCCGGGACCATCGGATAGACCCCTTCCTCGCGGGCAACGACGAAGTCCATGATGACCACGTTGTCGGTCTTGAGGGCCTCCTTTATGACCGGCTCGACCTCGCTCTTCCTGGTGGCGCGCAGCCCCACCCCGCCGTAGGCCTTGGCCAGGGCGACGAAGTCCGGGGCCACGTCGAGCGGGGTGGCGGAGTAGTTCCTGTCAAAGAAGAGCTCCTGCCACTGCCGGACCATGCCGAGGTAGCCGTTGTTGAGGATGGCGATCTTGACCGGGCAGCCATGCTGCCGCGCGGTGGCCAGCTCCTGGATGTTCATCTGGATGCTGCCGTCTCCGGCGATGTCGATGACGATACGGTCCGGGGCCGCGATCTGGGCGCCGATGGCGGCCGGGAAGCCGTATCCCATGACCCCGAGGCCGCCGGAGGTGAGGAGGGAGCCCGGATGATTGAAGTGATAGAACTGGGCCGCCCACATCTGGTTCTGCCCCACCTCGGTGGAGATTATGGCCTCGCCGCCGGTGAGTTCGTGCAGTTTCTCCACCACGTACTGGGGCTTGATGATGTCGCCCTCCTCCTTGTAACCGAGAGGATGCTTCTTGCGCCATCCCGCGATCTTATCGTGCCAGGCGGCCAGTTTCTCCTTCTGGGCAGCGTCGTTCACTTCGCCCTTGCGGTCTATCCAGGAGTTTATCGCCGCAAGCGCGTGACGGCAGTCGGCGACGATGGGAATGTCCACCTTGACGTTCTTGCTGATGGAGGACGGGTCTATGTCGATATGGACTATCTTGGCGTGCGGCGCAAAGGCGTCGATCCGGCCGGTGACCCGGTCGTCGAAACGGGCGCCGACCGCGATCAGAAGATCGCTCTCGGCCACGGCCATGTTGGCGTAATAGGTGCCGTGCATGCCCAGCATGCCCATGGACAGGGGATCGGTGCCGGGGAATCCGCCCAGGCCCATCAGGGTCATGGTCACCGGGATGTGCAGTTTGCGCGCAAGCCTGGTCAGCTCCTCGTGGGCCTTGGAGAGCACCACCCCGCCGCCGGCGTATATCACCGGCCGCTTGGCCTTGAGGATGGCCTGGCAGGCCTTTTCGATCTGGCCGGGATGAGGTTCATAGGTGGGCCGGTAGGTGCGCAGCTTGACCTGCCGGTTCTCCGGGAAGGCGATGGTGGAGCCGATGACGTCCTTGGGCAGATCGACCAGCACCGGGCCGGGCCGGCCGGTGCGGGCGATGTGGAAGGCCTCGCGGATGGTGGGCACCAGGTCCTCGGGGTTCTTGACCAGGTAGTTGTGCTTGGTGCATGGCCGGGTGATGCCGACGATGTCCACCTCCTGGAAGGCATCGTTGCCGATGAGCTGGGTGGGCACCTGGCCGGTGAAGACCACCATGGGGATGGAATCGCAGTAGGCCGAGGCAATGCCGGTGACGGTGTTGGTGGCGCCGGGACCGGAGGTGACCAGGGCCACGCCCACGTCGCCCTTGACCCTGGCGTAACCGTCGGCGGCGTGGACCGCGCCCTGCTCGTGGCGGACGAGGATGTGGCGGATGTCGTCACACTTGTTGAGCTCGTCGTATATCTCGATCACGGCGCCGCCCGGGAAACCGAAGATCGTATCCACACCCTGTTCCTTGAGACATTTAATGAACGCCTTAGCGCCTGAAATCTTCATGACGTCTTCCTTGGCTCTCAGTGTTGTTTTTTCAGGAAAGCTCGGCGGCCGAACGGCCGCCGCACACCACACCCGGCCAAGGGCCGGGACCGGTAAAGAAGGTTAATATATTAGGCGTGCGACTAATGTCAAGAATGTTTCCTGAATCCGGGAGCGTTTGGTTTAGGGGATTAGGGATTTAGGGACACAGGAGGATCTCCTCCGGTGGCGCAGGAAACAACCCCGCCTCCGCGCCTCGGCGGAGGAACTCCAGCACCGCCGCCTCTCCTTCCCTGCCGAGTTCGAGACTGAAACGGTTGACGTAGAGCTCTATATGGGAGCGGAGTACGCCGTCGTCCATCTCCTTAGCATGTTCGCGGACATAGCCGCGCCCGGCGCCGGGATCGGCAAAGGCGTGCTCGAGACTCTCCCGCACCGCGGCCTCCACCTCGAGAGCGGCGTCCGCGCCAAGCTCCCGCCGCACGGCAATGCCGCCGAGCGGAATCGGCAGGCCGGTCTCCCCCTCCCACCACTCGCCCAGGTCCGCCACCCGCTCGAGACCGGCCTCCTGGTAGGTGAAACGGCTCTCGTGGATGATGACCCCGGCGTCCACGGCGCCGGAGGCGACCATGGGAACGATGCGGTCGAACCGGGCCTCGACAGGCTCGAAAGACACGCCAGAGGCAAAGAGCCGCAGGAGCATGGCCGCAGTGGTGTAACGGCCGGGGATGGCGATCCTCCACCCTGCGGGCGAAGTTGCGGCAAGCTCCGGCCTGGCGACGAGCAGGGGGCCGCAGCCGCGGCCCAGGGCCGCGCCCGAGCGCAGGAGGAAATAACGATCCGCCACGTGGCCGTAGGCGTGGAAGGAGAGCTTGGTAACGTCCATCCGTGCTTCCATGGCCCAGAGGTTCAGGGTCTCCACGTCCTCGAGAAGCGGCGGCCCGAACGCGATGCCCGGCCGCCTGACGAGCCCGGCGGCCAGGGCGTGGAAGATGAAGGTGTCGTTGGGGCAGGGGGAATAGGCGATGGAAAGTTTTTTTATGTCAGCGTTCACGTCCACGTTCACGTTCACGGCCGTTCAAGGGCGGCCAGAATCCCGGGAACACAGGCGGCGAGCCGGGCCAGGGCGTCTTTCACCCGCCAGGCGCCCCGGTCACGGGGGCCGACCGGGTTGCTCACCGCCCGCACCTCGAGCCAGTCTATCCCGAAAGCGGCCGCCACCCGGGCCACGGCCGCGCCCTCCATGTTCTCGCAGACCGGGGCGTACTGCTCCCACAGGGCCGCGGCCCGCTCCGCATCCGCGGTGACCGCGTTGACGCTGACAAAGGGGCCGGAGAGGCTCCCCGGCGGCAGGGCAGAAAGGGCCTTCCGCCAAAGCTCCGGGGCCGCAAGACGCCGGGCCGGGGCCAGGCCCTCATCAAGAGGCTCCACCACCGGGCCGCGGCAGACCCCGAGATCGGCGATCACCTCGGCCGTGGCCACGCAGATATCAAGAACCCCGGCCCCGGAGGCGGCAAAACCGCCGCCGATCCCGAGGTTCAGGATCAGGTCCGGCACGGGGCCGCGGCCCAGGCGGCGGGTGAGGGAGACGGCGGTCTCGACCATCCCCACCCCGGTGACCAGGGTACCGGCCCGGCCCGGGACCAGGGCGTCGAGCTCCTCCCTGGTGGCGGCGGCGATCAGGATATCCACGTTTTTTTCAACCCTTGACGCGGTTGCCGTCCCCGAGCAGGACGATCCTGGGGGCGAACCCCTCGAGCTCGGACTCGTCAACCAGGCAGTAGGAGGCGATGATGATCAGGTCGCCCACAAGCCCCTTGCGGGCCGCGGCGCCGTTCAGGCCGATGACGCGGCTGCCGCGGCCGCCCTCGATGACGTAGGTGTCGAACCGCTCGCCGTTGTTGATGTTGTAGACCTTGACCTTTTCAAAGGCAACCAGGCCGGACAAGTCCATGAGGTCGCGGTCCACGGTGAGGCTGCCCTCGTAGTTGAGGTCGGCCGCGGTGACCGTGGCCCGGTGGATCTTGCTTTTGAGCATGTAGCGCATCATGGCAAATCCCTGTCGGCAAGGATGGTGTTGTCTATCAGCCGGGTCGAACCAACCCGCACCGCCAGCGCGAGCAGAGTATGGTCATCGGCCCTCTCCACCGGGGCCAGGCTGCGGCTGTCCACCAGCTCGACATACTCGATCCGGGCCAGCGGGTAGCCGGAAATCAGGGAAGAAACCTCCTGCCGCAGCCGCCCGCAGGAGCGTTCTCCTTCATTGTACAACCTTTTTGCAAGCCGCATCCCCTCGACCAGGCAGACGGCCTGCTCCCTCTCATCAGGAGAGAGATAACTGTTGCGCGAGCTCATGGCCAGCCCGTCCGGCTCCCGTACCGTGGGATGGGCGATTATCTCCACCGGGAAATCGAGGTCGCGGACCATCCGCCTGATGATGGCCAACTGCTGGAAATCCTTGCGGCCGAATACCGCGACATCGGGCTGGACCATATTGAAGAGCTTGGCGACAACGGTGCAGACCCCGTCGAAGTGACCGGGCCGGAAACGGCCGCAGAGGGCCGAGGCCATCTCTCCGGGAACCACGCGGGTGGAAGGAGGACCGGCAGGATACATCTCCTCCTCCGATGGGACGAAGAGGAGATCCGCGCCGGCCGCGGCGGCGAGTTCACGGTCGCGGTCCAGGTCGCGGGGGTAGCTGGCGAGGTCTTCGCCCGGGCCGAACTGGATGGGATTGACGAACAGGCTGACCACCACCCGGCCGCAAAGCTCGCGGGCCCGGCGCATGAGGGCGAGATGGCCTTCGTGGAAGAACCCCATGGTGGGCACCAGGCCAACCTTCAGCCCGGCCGCGGCCCATTCCCGCCGCCGGACACGCAGCGAGGCGATATCACGCGCCGTATACATCGTCGCCCAGGGGCAGAGGGACTAATCGGCGGCCGGGGTCTTGCCGCCATTGCCGCTGGCGACACGCTCGAGCTCAGCCACCTTGACGGTGAGGAAATCGTGTTCCTCGCCCTGTTCCGGCACCGCGGCCAGGGCGGATTTGTAGGCCTCGAGGGCCGCGGCAACATCCTTCTTCGCCTCGAGCAGGCGGCCCGCGGCGAGATTGCCCAGGTAGGCGAACCCCTTGGCCCGGGCAAGCTCCTGGTAACGCTTCAGGGCCGCGTCGGTCTTGCCGCTGTTTTCAAGGGAGAGGGCCAGCCGGTATAGCACCGGCATCCTGGCGGGATAGTCCGCGTCCATGTCGTCGAGGATTTTCTGGTAAGACGCGGCAGCCGTCCCGAACTCGCCGCGGTCAAAGGCGTCGTGGGCCAGCTCGAGGGCGGCCCAGGTGCCGCTGGCCGTGCCGGCGAACTTCCGCGCCACCTTTTTCATCTCTTCCATCCGCGCCTCCGGCTCCTCGATGGCCCGGGCCGCGGTGAGGGCGTTGGCCGATTTCACCATCCGGCTCTGGTGGTAATAGTCCCAGCCGGTCCAGGCGAGAAGGCCGACAACGAAGGCCACGATCCCGATCTCGATGTAACGTATGTTGTCCCGCACCCAGGCCACGGCCTTGGGATGAAGCTGAAGCTCATCGTCGAGAAAGGTTATGAGCCTGGCGCGGTAATCGCCCTTGCGGATCTGAAAGGTGCCGTCTCCAGTCATGCGTTCTCCGTTTACGTCTGATGATGGACCCGTAACAACGAGACCATCAGGATGATTTTTTCCGGTCATGATGTTACTTATGAAGCGGATTTCTTCGCCGGCAACTTAACGCATTTGCCCACCCTGTGCAATCACTGATCCCGGCGCCGCCTCGAGGAAAAAACGGCAATGAACGACACCGGCAAAAACCAGCCAGGACTCTTTCCATCATCGCCGCGCGCCCTCACGGTCAGCGAGCTGACCGCGTCGCTGCGCGGCCTGATCGAGACCAGTTTCCCCTTTGTCGCGGTCTGCGGCGAAGTCAGCGGCCTGGCGCGCCCGGCCAGCGGCCATCTCTATTTCACCCTCAAGGACGAGAACGCCCGCCTCCGGGCGGTGATGTTCCGCGGCCGGCAGCGCTGGCTCGACCGGATGCCGGCCGACGGCGACGAGGTTCTTTGCCGGGGGCGGCTGTCTCTCTACGAGCCCCGCGGCGAATACCAGATCGTGGTGGACAGCCTGGAACACGCGGGCGCGGGCGCGCTCAGGCGCGAGTTCGAGGAATTGAGGAAAAAACTCGCGGCAGAGGGGCTATTCGCCGCGGAAGCCAAAAAGCCGCTGCCCCTGCTGCCCGAGCGCATAACCCTCATAACC
>JALWTY010000237.1 GCA_026993265.1 Desulfobacterales bacterium | reverse complement strand
CTTCGATAGCATCTCCTGGTAGTTGTCGCGGTAGAAGAAGCGGAAGGAGGTGGGCCGCTGGATGAACTCGGGCCGGAGCACGGCGCCGCTTCTCTCCAGCTCGAGCTGGTCCACCCGGTGGACGGTGTCGCCGAGGTAGAGGTGGATGAGGTCGGTGAGGCCGTCGCGGCGGAAGGCGGTGGCCGACAGCCCCAGGGAGTAGCGGCCGGGAAAGTTCTTCACCACCTCGGTGAACATGGAGGATGGCACCCGGTGGCACTCGTCCACGCAGACCAGGCCGAAACGCTCTTTCAGCTCGTCTATGCGCCTTCTGGCCGAGTTGACGATGGCCACGGTGACCGGGCCGCGGCTGTCCTTGCCGTCGCCGACCAGGCCGGGCTCGATTCCCAAAAACCGCTCTACCTGCCCGGCCCACTGGTAGAAGAGCTCGCGGGTGTGGACCAGGACCAGGGCCGGCTGCCGCCGGGCCGCGATCACCGCGAGCCCGATCACGGTCTTGCCGCTGCCGGTGGCCGCCTCGATCACCCCGAAATCGCGGCCCAGGGCGTCGCGCACCGCCTCTTTCTGGTAGGGCCGCAGCTCGCCGTTGAAACGCAGGTCCACCTCCGGCAGGGTGAGGCGCAGGTCGCGGATCTCGGGGTCGCGGCCGCAGAAGCGGCGGCAGAGGAGCACCGCCTGGTTGGCGTAACCCCGGGGGAAGCTGATACTGTCTTTCCCCAGGGTGAAGAACTCGAGGGTGGGTTTGAGGTTTTTCCCGATCCAGCGGCCGTACTTCTTCGCGTCCCGGTACTTGGGGTTGGCGATGGTGAGGTCGCGCCTGATCCGGCTCACCACCCCGGCCGGGGCCCCGGACAACCGGCACCCGGCCGCAACCTCGAGCAACGGCGGCCTGTCATTTGTGGTCAAAGGCGGTGACTCCATCCCAGTCCGGCCCTGGCGGCTCGGTGCGCATCCTTGCGGTTCGTTCGAGGTACAGGGCCGCGGCCCGGTCGCCGGTTCCGGCGAGGGCGGCGAAGATCTCCGCGGCCCGGTCCCACTCCCGGCCGCGGTAGGCGGCCAGCCCTTCCTCGAAACGGCTGATATCTTCCCTTGCCCTTTCATCCAGATCGGCGGCGAACCCGGCGAGCTCGAAGATGCGCACCGCCTTTTCCTTGCCCTTGACCCGGACGAGGTCGAGTTCGCGGGTGACGAAGCGGCCGGGGTCGAGCCGTTCAGCGGTGAACTCGCTG
Source organism: Desulfobacterales bacterium (assembly GCA_026993265.1). Lineage (GTDB taxonomy): Bacteria > Desulfobacterota > Desulfobulbia > Desulfobulbales > JAJRZW01 > JAJRZW01. Next base: position 2,042 of record JALWTY010000237.1, on the reverse strand, counting down.
ACGATGACGTTGGTGCCGTAGACCTTGTTCAGCCCTTCCAGGCGGCTTGCCAGGTTCACCGCGTCGCCCACGATGGTGTAGTCCATGAACACGTTGCTGCCCAGGTTGCCCACCGTGACCTCGCCGGTGTTGAGGCCGATGCCGATGTTCAGTTCGCCCACTCCGGGGATGTCTTGGTCCTTTTTCAGTTCCGCCAGCCGTTTCATCATCGCAAGGGCCGCGGCCGCGCCCCGTTCCGGGTGGTCGGGCAGCTCCAGGGGCGCGCCGAAAAAGGCCATGATCGCGTCGCCCATGAGCTTGTCCAGGGTGCCGCGCTCCTCGAAGACGATGGGGATCATGGCGTCGAAGTAGCGGTTGAGAAGGATGCCGGTGTCGCGGGCCCCGAGCCGTTCCGACAGGGTGGTGAAACCGCGCAGGTCGGAGAAGAGCATGGTCAGCTCGGCCCGCCTGCCCTCCAGGGTGGCGGCGAGGTCGCCCCGGATGATCTCGTTGACCACCTGGGCGGAGACGTACTTGCCGAAGAGGTCGGTGACCATGGAGTTGCGCTTGCGGCTGAAGCTCTTCTGCAGCGCGGTTCCGGCCACGAACTGCCCGGCCAGGGCGTAGAGCGGCCCGGCGATGTCCATCCGCACCTGCCCCCGGGTGAAGGCGAGGTATGAGGCGACCAGGAGCCCGGCCGCGCCGAGGACGAGTACGGCCAGCTCCGCCAGCATGTTGCTGCTGGCGTGGAAGAGAATCCCCACCAGCCCGGCTATGCAGATGAGGATTATGATCCTGCCGGGGGGGATCCTGCGGATGAAACTCCGGTTGAGGATGGTTTCCACCGCGTGGGCGTGGCAGGCGACCCCGGGCTCCATCGCCCCGAGCACCTGGTCCACCAGTTTGCCGAACTTGTCCTTGAAGCGGTCCACCCCCCGCTGGAAACGGGAATAGGGGGTGGAGAAGTAGTCCTTCTGGCTGATCATGGTGCTGCCGAAGATGACGATCCTGCCCCGGACCAGGGCGGGGTCGAAACGGCCCAGGACCACGTCGCTGTAGTGGAGGTTGGGGAAGACGGTGAAATCGCCGTAGTAGTTGATGGTCAGGTCCGGGTAGGGCAGCCGCAGGGTGCCGGTGGCCGGGTCGCCCATGAGGAAGCTGTCCTCGCGGCTGAAGTCGAAGGTGTAGTCGAGGTTCAGGTAGGTGCGGGCCAGCTCGAGGGAAAAGGACGGCAGGAGCATGAGCCCGCCGGAAGCGGTGGGCTTGGCGTTGAAGAAACGGATCTTGCGGAGGACGTCGTCCGGGTCGAGGGGCAGGTCGATGAAGCCGTCGCCGATGCTGGCCTGCTGGAAGGGCGGCAGGGGGTTGATCTCACCCGCGCCCGGGGCGGAGGATACCCGGGCGAGGACCACGTTGTTGCACTGTTCCATGACCGCGGCCAGGATCCGGTCGTTCTCCGGGTCCGGGTCCGGGGCGGAGAGGACGAGGTCGAGGCCGATGATCTCGGCCCCGGCCCCGCAGAGGTTGGCCAGGGCCCGGGCCAGGTTCCTGCGCGACCAGCTTCCCTTCCTGCGGCCGAGTTCGGCCGCGCTCCGGTCGTCCATCAGCACCAGGGCGACCCGGCCGCTGGTGGGCACCGGGCCCCGCCAGCGGTAGTTGATGTCGTAGAGGAAGTTGTCGCTGCGGAGGAAGAGACCGAAATGATAGGCCAGGGCCGCGGCCATGGTGACCAGGACGGTGGCCGCGGCGCTGGCGATCAACTGGTTGCGGCGGAGTTTCCTGCCGGTCATGACCCCGGTCTTTTCCGGCCGCGGTCGGCGAAGAGCAGCGGCAGCCGTCCCTCCACCCCGCCGACCGGGCTCGAGACCACCACGATCACCCGGCACTTGCGCAGGATCTGGGACGATGCGTCCTCGGCTTTCAGCTCGAGGGCGTCGCGGGCGCTGATGACCAGGTTGGTCTTGGCCAGCCCCTGCACCTGTTTGGCGTCCACGACGATGTACTTGCCCCGCCTGCGGCGCGGCCGCTTCCGGGGCGGGGGGGCCGGGGCCGCGTGGCCGCCG
>JALWTY010000236.1 GCA_026993265.1 Desulfobacterales bacterium | reverse complement strand
CCTCGCCCAGGGCAAGGCCAATATCGAGGCCTGGTGGCTGTCGCTTTCCACCTTCTTCGTCCTGGTGGGGATGCTGGCATTGCTGATATTCATCGGCGAGGCCCTGCGGGACGCTTTCGACCCGCGCAAGGTATGAGGTTTGAGCGATGCTGCTTGAGATAGAAGACCTGAAAGTGGTGTTCAGCGGCGACGGCGCGCCCGTGACTGCGCTTAAGGGGGTGAGCCTCGATATCGACCGGGGCGAGACCGTGGCCCTGGTGGGGGAATCCGGTTCGGGCAAGTCGGTTACCGCGCTTTCCATCATGGGGCTGCTCGCGGCCAACGCCAGGGTATCGGGCAGCGTGCGGCTCGACGGCGAGGAACTCACCGCCATGAACGAAGAAGGCCTGCGGCGGCTGCGCGGCGACCGGATGGCAATGGTGTTCCAGGAACCCATGACCTCGCTCAATCCGGTCTATACCGTTGGCAGCCAGATATCCGAACCCATGCTGATTCACAGCGGCCTCGACCGCGCAACCGCGCGGGACATGGCCATAGAATTGATGGCTAGAGTGGGAATAGCCGATCCGGCCCGCCGTTTCGACTCCTACCCCCATCAGCTTTCGGGCGGCCAGCGGCAGCGGGCCATGATCGCCATGGCCCTGGCCTGCCGGCCCGACCTCCTCATCGCCGACGAGCCCACCACCGCCCTGGACGTCACGGTCGAGGCCCAGATAATGAAACTCATCCGCGAGCTGCAGGAAGAGTTCGATATGGCGGTGCTGCTCATCACCCATGACCTGGGGCTCGCGGCAAAGAACGCGAAACGGATAAACGTCATGACCGGCGGAGCCATAGTGGAACATGGTCCCACGGAAAGGGTTTTTTCCGCTCCTGCGCATTCCTACACGAAAAAACTCCTCGCCAGTATTCCGGAACGGCGCGACCAGGAGAAGGAAATCGGGGAGACCGTGCTCGAGGCCCGGAACATAAGCTGCCATTTCCCGATCAAAAAGGGCCTGTTCGGCCGCCAGCGCGGGGTGTTCAGGGCGGTGGACCGGGTCAGCCTCACCCTGAGCCGGGGCGAGACCCTCGGCATAGTCGGCGAATCCGGCTCCGGCAAGACCACCCTCGCCATGGCGATCCTCAGGCTGACCAGGTTCCGGGGCCAGGTTGTCCTCCGGGGTGAGGATCTCGCCACCCTGCCCCGCCGCCGCCTTGTCCGGGCCCGGCGCCACCTGCAGATAGTCTTCCAGGACCCATACTCCTCCCTTTCGCCGCGGATGACCGTGGGGACAATAGTCGGCGAGGGGCTCAAGGTCCACCGCATCGGCAGAAACCGCAGGGAACGGGAAAAGCTGGTGGCCCGCGCCCTTGAACGGGTCGGGCTCTCCCCGGATATGGCTGCCCGCTTCCCGCACGAATTCTCCGGCGGGCAAAGGCAGCGCATCGCCGTTGCCCGGGCCCTTGTTCTCGAGCCCGAGGTTCTCATCCTCGACGAGCCCACCAGCGCGCTCGACATGACCATCCAGGCGCAGATAATCGAACTTCTCCGGGATCTCCAGGACGATATGGGCCTGGCCTACATCTTCATCTCCCACGACCTGCGCACGGTAAGGGCCCTGGCAGACCGGGTGATGGTCATGCGCCACGGCATGGTGGTGGAACACGGCGGCCCTGAGGTGTTTTCCGCACCCAAACACACCTATACCCGCGAACTCTTCGCGGCCGCCTTTTCCTGAGGAAGCATGACGGCAGGCATGAAAATGCGCGGCACACGTCCGGGTTTTACGGCCAGGGTGTTTCTCGCCCTGTTTTCCGCCATGCTCACGCTCTTCGCCGTCTGCAACCTCATATTTTTCAAGGTTCACCGCAGATACCACGAGACAAGGACAGTCAGCGCCGGGAAATCGCTCTGCCGCCTGCTCGCGGAAGAGGCGCGTGGCGCCATTGCCGAAGACAGGTTGCGGAAACTCGCTGCCGTCACCGGAATGCTGATGCCGCTTGAGAGGATCAACCGCGTCAGGATCATTTCCCCGCAGGGAAAGACAATCTTTCAGATGAATCGCGAGGGCAGCGCCCCGGTTGCGGAAGAAGCGGACAGGACGGTGATTCCCATCGGTCTTGCCGGAGCGCGGGATCCGGTCTACAGCGGAGCGGACGGGTACCTGCGTTTCTGGCTCCCGGTCAGGTCAGGCCCGGATAATGCCAAGGTCATGGCGTACGTCAGCGTGGACCTTGACCACAGCGAAAGCGACAGGGAGATCCGCGAGTTCATCGTCGGCGGGATCGCCGCGGCCATCCTGATCGTCATCATCTCCGGGGGCATGACCCTTGTCATTGTCAGGAGCGCGGTCTCGCCCCTCAAACGACTCCTTGGCATGGCGCGCGCCTCCCTGCCGGACAAAACCGCGGCCGGCGAGAATGAAAGCGTCCCGGGCCATGACTACAACGGACTTGTCTCCCGCCTTGAAATGTTGTTCAGCCACCTGGGCGAGCTGAACCGCGCCTTGAAGGAAGAGGCAAGCGCAAGGAGCAAGGAGCTGCGTGAGGCCCATATCCAGATGCGCCAGGCCATGCACGAACTCAAGGAGACCCAGGCCCAGGTAATCCAGGCGGAAAAGATGGCGGCGCTGGGGCTCCTCGTCTCAGGCGTGGCCCACGAGATCAACAACACCATGAACATCATCTCCGGCGCCCTGCCGCCGCTGGAGATGCAGATGGAAAAGCTGCGGGAACAGGCCGACGAGGCGGCGCGGGAAAGGATATTCGCAAATCTGGAAACCCTGATGGGCAACATCAGGGAAGGCGCGGCCAGAACCAGCGAGATTGTCAGAAACCTTCAGGACTTTTCCCGCTCCCGGCCGATGGAGTACAAGAACGCCGATCCGTGCCGGATACTCGACACCACCCTGTTCCTGATGCGCCCCAGGATAAAGGGACGAATAGAAATCATCCGCGAATACGGAAGCAACGGCGCAACCCTGCCCTGTTACCCCGGCCAGTTGGGCCAGGTATTCATGAACATCATCCTGAACAGCGTCCAGGCCATCGAGGGCAGGGGCAGGCTGCTTGTGCGCACCGAGGTGAAGGACGGCCGCTTCCTAATCGCCATCGCCGACGACGGCCCCGGAATCGAGCCGGAGATACGGGAACGGGTGTTCGACCCCTTCTTCACCACCAAGGGAACAGGCCAGGGCACCGGGATGGGCCTGAGCGTGAGCTACGCCATCATCAAGGGGCACCGCGGCGAGATCAGGATAAATCCCTCCCCCTTCGGCCAGGGCTGCGAGTTTAGCATATCC
>JALWTY010000235.1 GCA_026993265.1 Desulfobacterales bacterium | reverse complement strand
CGCGCCGGTGCCGTATTCCATGAGCACGAAATTGGCCACGTATACCGGCACATCCTCGCCGGTGAAGGGGTTTGTGCAGTACGCGCCGGTGAACACCCCTTCCTTCTTCTCCACATCTCCCGGCCCGCGGGCGATCCGCTCGCGCCTGACCCGTTCCGCGAACTCCCGCACCTCGTCGGCCTTTTCGTATCCCTGAATGAGTTCCTCCACCAGGGGATGCTCCGGCGCAATCGACATGAAGCTGACCCCGAAGATGGTGTCCGGCCTGGTGGTGAAGATTTTTATTTTTTTGTCAGCCCCCTTGACGGGAAACTCGATTTCAGCCCCGTGGCTCTTGCCGATCCAGTTCTTCTGCATCACCCGGACCTTTTCCGGCCAGCCCTCGAGCCTGTCGAGGCCGTCGAGAAGTTCGTCCGCGTAGTCGGTGATCCGGAAGAACCAGCCGTCCATCTCCCGTTCCGTCACCTCGGAATCGCAGCGCCAGCAGCGGCCTTCTTCCACCTGTTCGCGGGCCAGCACCGTGTGGCAGGTGCCGCACCAGTTGACCGCGGTTTTTTTCCGGTAGACCAGCCCCCGCTCCAGCATCTTGAGGAAAAAGAGCTGTTCCCAGCGGTAGTATTCCGGCCGGCAGGTGGCGATTTCCCTGCGCCAGTCGTAGCTGAAACCGAGTTTTTTCAGCTGGTCGCGCATGTAGGCGATGTTGTCCATGGTCCAGCGGGCAGGGTGGCTGCCGGTCTTGATCGCCGCGTTCTCGGCCGGCAGGCCGAAGGCGTCCCAGCCCATGGGATGGATGACGTTGAAGCCCCGCATCCTTTTGTAGCGCGCCACCACGTCGCCGATGGTATAGTTGCGCACATGCCCCATGTGCAGCCGCCCCGAGGGGTAGGGGAACATCTCGAGGGTGTAGAACTTGGGGCGGGCAGGGTCGGATCCGGCCGCGAATCCGCCCGTTTCATCCCATCTCTTCTGCCATTTTTCCTCGATGGCGCGGAAATCGTATTTTTTTTCTGGATCCTTGTCCGTGGTCATTTTCGGCTCACTTGTTTTGATGTGTCCTGTCCGGTACGGCGTTCATGACATCGCCTGATCGACAGGAGGCATGTTTCCTTGCATCTCCTCGTATTCCGACGGGGCCAGGTTTTCGAAGGTCGTGGTCTTGCCCAGGTAGGCCAGGTGGACGGTGCCGGTCGGCCCGTTGCGCTGTTTGCCGATGATGATCTCGGCCTGGCCGCTTTTGGGGTGGTTGTCGCCTTTCTCGTAGTCCTCGCGGTGGATGAAGAGGATGACGTCGGCGTCCTGCTCGAGCGCGCCGGATTCGCGCAGATCGCTCATCCGCGGCCGCTTGTCCGGCCGTTTGCCCACGTCGCGGTTTAGCTGGGAGAGGGCGATGACCGGGATGTCGAGATCCTTGGCCGTGGCCTTCAGGCCCCGGGATATCTCGCTGATCTCCTGCTCGCGGCTCCTTTCCCGCCCCCGGCTCGAACCCTGCATGAGCTGCAGGTAGTCGACGATGAGCAGGCCGATGTCGTGGCTCATCTTCATCCGCCGCGCCTTGGCCCGCAGTTCGCGGATTGAGATCCCCGAGGTGTCGTCGATGTATATCGGCGCCTCCTTGAGAATGGACCATGCCCGGATGATCTTCTGGAAATCGCTCTCCTTGAGGTTGCCGGTGCGGATGAACTGTGAGTCGACCCGGGCCACCGAGCTGAGCATTCTCATGCCGAGCTGGTGGTCGGCCATCTCGAGGCTGAATATGCCCACCGGCACGCTGCTCATCATTGCTGCGTTCAGGGCGATATTGATGGCGAACGCGGTCTTGCCCATGCTCGGCCGGGCCGCGATGATTATCAGGTCGGAAGGCTGCAGGCCTGCGGTCTTGGTGTCCAGATCCCTGAATCCGGTGGGCACGCCGGTGATGGCGCCGGGATCCTGGGCCATTTTTTCTATCTTGCGGAAGGCCTCGCCGATCACTTCGGCCATGCCGCGGCTCGCCTTGCTGCCCTTTTCCTGGGATACCTCGAAGACGGCCTTTTCGGTGTGATCGAGGAGTTCGCCGATATCCTCCGGCGCGTTGTAGCAGCGGTCGCAGATCTCGTTGGCAGTGCTTATGAGCTTGCGCAGGGTGGACTTGTCCCGGACGATACGGGCGTAGGATGCAAGATTGGCGCTGACCGGGACTACATCGGCCAGGGTGGCGAGGTATCCGGGGCCGCCGGCATCTTCCAGGCGTCCCGAGGCCTCCAGCTGGTTCGCCACCGTGATTATGTCGCAGGGCTGCTGGCGGTCGAAGAGGTCGAGCATCGCCTTGTAGATCAGGCGGTGCTGTTCAAGGTAAAAATCCTCGCTTTCAAGGATTTCCACCGTGATGAGCATGGCATTGCCTGCCTCGAGGAGTATGGTGCCCAGCACGCATCTTTCCGCCTCGAGGTTGTGGGGTGGGACGCGGCCCGGAGACTGTGTCAATGTCTGCCCTGACATGCCAACACCCTGTGCCGTCTGGGATGATCGCGCCCCGGCGCTGCGGCCGGACGCCGGAACGGGGAAAGGGCCGCCCGGCCCCGGGCCGCGGCTTTAATCGCGGCAGGAGCCTTGCGGCCCTGTATCATGCGCGCATGGAAAGCCTGCGTGCAGTCGCCTTGGAATGTCTGTGCCGCGAGGCTCCCCGCCGGCACAGCATCAGGCGTTTTCTTCTGTTTCTGCAGGTGTCTCTGCGGAATCTTCCGTGGCCGCAACCTCCGCCCCGGCCTTGGCGGATTCGTCTCCGCCACTTCCGCTTACCGGGACGACCTGAACCCTGACCTCAGCCGCCACCTGGTAGGCGATCTTGATGGTGACGCTGTACTCTCCGGTGTTCTTGATCGGTTCGGCGAGCATGATCTTCTTGCGGTCCACCTCGATGCCAAGGTCGGCCAGCCCGTTGGCGATGTCGGCCGCGGTCACGGAGCCGAAGAGGCGTCCCTCTTCGCCTGCCATCTGTTCGATAACCAGGGTGGTGCCGGTGATCCTGGCGGCGAGTTTCTCGGCTTCCTCGCGTATTTTCGCCTTTCTGGCCTCGATGGCGGCCCGCTGTTTTTCAAGCGTGGCGAGATTGCCGGGCGTGGCCAGAACCGCAAACCCGTGCGGAATCAGGTAATTCCTGCCGTAGCCGGGCTTTACCTTGACGATGTCGCCTTCCTCGCCCAGGGTGTCTATGGTTTTCTTGAGAATGAGTTCCATTTTGTTCCTCCGGATCGTCTCTCTCTACAATTCTTTCTTGTTTTTGCCGCGGTCCGCCATCCTGTTGAGTCTGCCCCTGAAATCGGCCCATACGTCTATCAGTCCGGTGAGGCTCAGAAACAGCACTCCGTACGCCTGCAGCACCAGAAGGCCGAAAACGATGAGCCTCAGGCCCGGGGGCGTCCGCCAGAATTCGAAAAGATATGCCAGCACCGCCAGCCCCTGATAGAAGTAGACCACGTGCAGAAGCATAAGGGTGGCCGCTGCCAGCGGAACCACGACGGAAAAAGGGGTCAGCAGGGCAAAACCCGCGCCTATGACCCCGAACACCAGGGGCTCCGGCGCCTTCCATTCCGGGAACGGCGGCCACGTGACCGCCTCCGGCCGCAGCCTGCCCAGAAGCCAGCGGCCGACAACCATGTTTAGCAGGGTCGCGCCTGCCAGGGAAGCAAGGAGAATGCCCGGAAGCAGCTGCGGCAGCGTTTTTTTCGCCTCGATCGCGGTACGGCTGATGCTGCTTATCTGTTCCGGAGTGAGTTCTCCCGCCCCCTTTATCATTTCCAGGCTTGCGTCTATACCCGCCTGGATGTTGCCGAGGATCAGGGTGTAGACATTGCTCCCGGCGGAGATACTCACGGCAGCCCCGAACAGCAGGGAAGAGAGCGCCATCGCCATGAAGACCACAAGCGCGCTCCGTATCAGCGATTCCCTTCTCTCCACCGCCGTGACCATGGCGGCTCCCGCCGGCAGCATCGCGATTCCCGGAACAGCCGCGGCAACGTTGCCGACCGCCGCGGCCGCCGCGCATCCCGCCGCCGCGGCCGCGGCCACCGTCTTCCATCTGCCGGTCCGTCCGGTGACCACCAGGAGCAAGGCCGCGGGCACGAGGAAAGACATCCAGGCGAACCCCGGCGTCAGGGCGGGGAGGATGAATACCGCAAAAAGAAACAGGATTGACCCGGTGCCGGAGAACTTTTTGCCGGGGCTCAGGCCGGTTCCGGGAATCCTGCCTTCCATGCTCCGTTTTTCAGAACTGCGGCGAACCGGAGTAGGGAAGCAGCGCTATCTGCCTGGCCCTTTTTATCGCCTCGGTGAGCTGACGCTGGTGCCTGGCGCAGTTGCCGTATATCCTCCGGGGAATTATCTTGCCCCGCTCGGTGAGAAAGTTCTTGAGCACCTTGGGCTCCTTGTAGTCGATGACGAGGCTTGAGTCGGTGCAGAAACGGCAGACCTTTCTTCTGCCGAAGGAGCGTATCTTTTTCTTGGCCATTGCTGTGTCTCCGGAATTTCTTTGTCGCCTTGAATCAGTCGGCGGTTTCGGCCTCGGGGGCCTCTTCCTTCTCCGCCGGTGCGTTGACCGCGGCGGGATCGAAGTGGTCGTTCAGCTTGACGGTGAGAAACTTCAGGCAGCGGTCGTCGATCCTGAGCACGCGCTCAAGCTCCTTGACCGCGGCCGGAACCGCGCCGTACTCGAGGCGGACGTAATTCCCGTGGGGTTCCTTTCTGATGGGATAGGCGAGCTTGCGCAGCCCCCATTTGTCGATGAGGGCGAGGGCGCCTCCGTCTCCCTCGATGATCTCGCGGGCCCGGTCGATAACGGCGTTGAGCCCTTCCTCGCCGGCGCCCTGGGTGACGATCACAATGGTCTCGTAGTGACGCATACGTTGGCCTCCTTGTGGGCTTTGAATTCGGCCTTTTCCGCTGTTTGAAAAGGCAAGGAGTCATCAGCCCGTCGAGAAACCGCTGCGTTCGGTGATGCGGCTTCATGGGCCGGCGAGAATTCCCGTTTTAAAGCAAACGGCCTTTTTCCGCCGGACTTCCTCATCTTCGGCTGCGTTTTCGACAGGCTTATATGTGGCCTGGTTCCGCGCCTGACGGCGTACGGATAACCAGAAGAGTCTAAATATCACAGGGGGTGGGCAGTGTCAACCTTAAACCTGATCCGTGCGTCCCACGGTCGGGACGGCCGCGGACGCAGGCGGCAGTCACTGTCCGGCCGCGTTTTTCTCCTCGTATTTTCCGGTTCCGGTTTCGGACTTGGCCCTCTGCCACAGCTCCACCATGCGGCCAAAGTCCATTCCGGCAAGCTCTTCTTTTTCCTCTTCCACGATGCGGCACAGGCCGGTGAAACGGCGGATGAACTTGATGACGGCCCGGTTGAGCGCGGTTTCGCTGTCCAGCCCGGCCTTCCTGGCCAGGTTCACGGTTACGAAGAGTATGTCGCCGAGTTCATCGAGCATCTCTTCCCTGTCGCCGTTTTTCACCGCCTCCCGCATCTCCGCTATCTCCTCTTCCAGCTTGGCGAAGACAGAGTCGATGTCCGGCCATTCGAACCCGGTGCGCGCGGCCCGCGAGGAAACCTTGTGCGCCTTGGCCAGGGCCGGCATGGCTGCGGGAACCGCAAGCGGCGGGGCAGAGGACGCGCCCCGGGCCCGTTTTTCTTCCTCCTTGATCTTTTTCCAGTTGCGGCGTATATCCTCCTCTGCCGCGCCCCGCATGTCGCCGAACACGTGGGGATGGCGGCGGAGCATCTTGTCGCATATCGATTTCAGCGCGTCGGCGGCGGTGAACGTTCCCTGTTCCTCGTACAGGTTGGCCAGGAACAGGAGCTGAAAAAACATGTCGCCGAGTTCGTCTCTTGTCTCTGCCGCGTCCTCCTCGTCCATTGCCTCGAGGAGTTCGTACAGCTCCTCCACCAGGTAGGGGCGGAAGGAATCCACCGTCTGCCTGCGGTCCCAGGGGCAGCCGTCCGGCGCGCGCAGTTTTTTTATTATGGCCAGCAGTTCTGCGAATTTTTTTTCTGGCGTGCTTTCCATGTCCGGTCCTGACTTGCGGATTGTCTCCGGCAGGGAATCCTGCGGAAGATGGCAATGATATACCGTTGGCCTGGCAAAGGAAACAGCAGGGACGAAAAAAAAATTCGCCGTATCCCGGCCCGCTCACTTCGTGTGCCGGGCCTTGCCATTGATGGGGGCGGGAGAGGACGGTTTTTTTCATCAGGTGCGTGCGCGGGGGCGCGGCTTGCGCATTGCCGTTTTTTTTCGCCAGAACAGGCCAATAGGCCGCTGGAATCTTCCGTAGGCCTTGCCGGCAGAGGGAAAAACCTGAATTTCGGAAGCAGTCTTTATTTTTGTCGTTAAATGTTTTATAATGATTACTAATCAGTGTGGCGGAAAACAGGGCACAGTTCCGGCGCAAGCATTCCCTTCGCCGGTTTATCCGTGAAAATCTGAAATTTCAAGCAACGTCTCTCCGGTTTTCAGGAGAGATATCGTGAACCGGAGGGGGAGTTTCTCTCCCCTGTTCCGGCAGCGGGGACTTTTTCAGCCCCGCAGGTTCCGCCACCGCCGGGCGAGGTCCGGCCTGACCCTTGAACTTTGAGAAATCAGGATTTTAGGTTTCACTTTTCATCTCAACATCAGGAGTAACACCATGAAGGAAAAAGATTTTCTCAAGAAGTACGAGAAGGAAGACAAGAAGAAGATCCTCCTCGAAAAGCACAAGGACATCGCCCGGATCGACCAGGAGGAGAAACGTACCCACGGCTGGTACGTCAGGGTCAGGTTCTACGGCAAGACCCATTCCAAGTTCTTCTCAGACCGCAAGTGCGGCGGCCGTTACTCGAGCCTGCTCGCCGCCCTTGCCTGGCGTGACAAGACCGAGGCCAAGATAGGCAAGATCCGCACCGACAAGCACGTGGTCACGGTCAGCAACACCAAGACCGGCGTGGTCGGGGTCCGCTTGAACGAGAAGCTCAACCGTTACGAGGTGAGCTGGGTCACCCCTGAGGGCAAGCAGGGCAAGACCTCGGTCTCCATAGCCAAGCACGGCAAGAAGAAGGCCTTCGAGCGTGCCTGCGCCATCCGCAAGAAGAAGGAGATGGAGCGTCTGGCCGCCTGACCGCCCGATAGCGATCGCCATCCGTATCTGAAAAAGCCCCCGGTCCGCAAGGCCGGGGGCTTTTTCAATTCACGATCCGGGCCACCTCCATGGGATGGGCGATGAGACGGACGGCTCCGTTGGCCCGCAGTTCTTCCGCGTCCCTGAACCCCCATGTCACCCCGATGGCGATCATCCCTGCGCTCACGGCGCAGCGCATGTCGGTGGCGGTGTCTCCGAGATAAAGCATGTTTTCCGGGGAAACGCCGAGGTCGGCGGCGATTGCCAGGGCCCCGGCCGGATCAGGCTTGCGCGGGATGGAGTTGTCCGCTCCCCTGATGATCCTGAAGTCCGTGTCCGGGAAGAAATGTCGCGTCATCTCAACCGTGAACCGGTGCGGCTTGTTGGAGAGCACGGCCATGGAAATTCCCCTGGCGGCGATGAACTCGAGCATCTCCCGGATTCCCTGGTACGGTGCGGTCTGCGCAGCCCAGGAGCTTCCGTATTCCCTCAACATGGCCGAGTGGCAGCGTTTTCTAACTTCGCTGCCGCTTTCCGGCGGCAGCACCCGTTTCACCAGTTCAGACATGCCGTCGCCCACGAAGGTGCGGTAGGCCTTCTCCGGATGGTTTGGCAGGCCAAGCGAGGAGAGCACCCGGTTCATGCTGGCGGCGATGTCGGCAAGGGTGTCGAGCAGGGTGCCGTCGAGATCGAAAATGGCTCCGTGCACGGGCGGGATGGCTCCGGACATGTCAGGATCTGCCGAGAGCGGTTTCGATTATTCTTCTTCCCACCCCGAGGCGGGCCCTGAGGATGGAGGGCTTGCTCGGCTTGGTGAGGTAGTCGTCCGCGCCGCCGTCCAGGGCCATTATCTGCTCCTGGGCGGATTTCCTGGCGCTGAACATGATTATGTAGATGTAATCGCCCGGACGGGTGCGGATGCGCTGACATACCTGCATGCCGCTCAGGCCGGGAAGGTTCCAGTCGAGGATGGCCAGCCGCATGTCCGGGTTCTCCTCGATGGCCTTCATTGCCTCGTCTCCGGTTTCCGCCTCCACCGGAGTGTAGCCCCATTTGACCAGGAAATTGGTCAGACCTTTTCTCACCACCTTGTTGTCCTCGGCCACCAGGACCTTGGGCGGGGCGTAGTCCCTGGCAGGGGAGGGCGTTGCCGCTGGCGTTTCCTGACCTTCTTCGGCAGGGGAGGCGCTGGTCTCGCTTACTTCCTTTTCTTCTTCGCTCATGGCGCTGTCTCCGGCCTGTCGCCTTTTTCCTGGGATGTGGAAGCAACGAACTTGATGGACTCACAACCACGCTGCTCCGCTGGCGTGGTTGCCACGAGATGCAGACGGTTCCGCGACTAGATCGTAATTTGTTGCGCTCCCGTCAATCCGTATCCATGTCGAGAATTATAAGGAAAAGGATGCCTTGGTGAAAGCAAAAAACCGGTCTGCCCGGCCAGGATTGCGGCCGTTTTTTGTGCTTGACGCTCCGGGGCATTGGCACTATGTTTCTGAGCTTGCCGCCTTTTTGCGCGTCTTTGCCGCCTGTTCCCTGCGGCTGCCGTAACTTAACTGCGGATGTTCCGTCAACAGGATGGCGATTCATATCGGCATGCGTTTTCATGACAGGCCGATAAGGCATATTTTTATCATTTCCTTAAAGCCAAGGAGGAGCTGAAAATGAGTGTTTACGTCGTTGGTCACAAGAACCCTGATACCGATTCGGTCACCAGCGCCATCGCCTACGCCGAGCTCAAGAAGGCCACCGGCACCGACGCGGTGGCAGTGATGCAGGGCGAACTCAATCCCGAGACCAGGATGGTTCTCGACAAGTTCGGTTTTTCCGCCCCCGAGATCATGACCGACGCCACCGGAAAGCAGGTCATCCTGGTGGACCACAGCGATATCGCCCAGGCCCCCGACAACCTGGACAAGGGCGAGGTCGTCGAGATCATCGATCATCACAAGATCGGCGACGTCACCACCAACAACCCCATCTTCTTCTGCGCCAAGCCCGTGGGCTGCACCGGCACCGTGCTCAAGCAGCTCTACGAGATAAACAATGTCGCCATTCCCGAGAAGGTCGCCGGCCTGATGCTCTGCGCCATCATAAGCGACACCGTGCTCTTCAAGTCCCCCACCACCACCGACGCCGACAAGGCCGCCTGCGAGGAGCTGGCCAAGATCGCAGGCGTCAGCGACATGCAGGCCCTGGCCATGGAGATGTTCAAGGCCAAGAGCGCGGTGGACGGGGTCCCGGCCAAGGACCTCATCTTCCGCGACTACAAGGACTTCGACATGAACGGCAACAAGGTCGGCTGCGGCCAGCTCGAGCTGGTGGACCTCTCCCTGGTGGAGAACATCCGTGACGACCTCTACAACGCCATGAAGGAGGTCAAGGAGGAGGGCGGCCGTCACACCGTGCTGCTCATGCTCACCGACATCATGAAGGAAGGCACCGACCTGATGGTGGTCAGCGACGATCCCTCCTACGTGGAGAAGGCCTACAACGTAAAGGTCGACGGCCAGAGCGTCTGGGTCGACGGGATGATGAGCCGCAAGAAGCAGACCATCCCGCCGCTGCAGGAGGCCTTCGGCTGCTGATCGCGGTTCCCGGAAAAGCCAGGACACCAGAACGCCCCGGGGGACGGAAGGTCTCCGGGGCTTTTTCTGTTTATCCTCTTTCCGGTTCAGCGGCCGGAGCCGGTGCAGTCGAGAACGGCCACGTCCCTGTTCAGGTCAAAATCGTCGTCGTGTTCCGGGACGTGGCAGCGGCCGCAGGCATTTTTGGCTGCGGCCGCGTCCATGGGCGCGCCGGCCGGGTCGGCGGTGTGTCTCTGCCCCGGGCCGTGGCAGGCCTCGCAGCCCACGGCCCGCATCCGGCCGGGGAGGAACAGGGCGTAAGTCTCCTTGCCGCTCGTCACCCCGGTGACGTGGCAGGGCAGGCAGCGCAGGTCGGCCTCGGCCTGCTTGCTCATCAGGGTGTTGTAGGCGTAGGCGTGACGGGTGCTGCGCCAGGAGGCGGCCTGTTTTTCATGACAGCGGCCGCAACCGCTCCAGCCGGTGTACCCGGCCTTGAATATTTTTTTTAATTCCACCTGCCTGCGCTTGCGGTCCTTTTCCAGCCTTTTCTTGATGGCCAGTATCTCCCGCTTGCCCTTTTCCACCGCCTTGAGGACCGCAGGGTCGTCGTCGGTCTCCGGCTCGATGGCGGTGAATCTTGTCCGGAAACGGCCCCTTGCCGCCTTGTTCGCCAGGGCCTGGTTCACCGCAGCGAGCTCCTTTTCGGTTTTTTCCTTCTGCAGTTTGAGGTTTTCCAGGTACTCCGGGCTGACCTTGCGCCGCGAGCGGGTGAGGCGGTTCAGCCGCCAGTTGAGGCTGTCGAGACGGCGCAGCAAGCGCTCCTTCTTCCGGGAGAGGTCCGGCTGCCACGGGGCGCTGAGGTCGCCGCCCAGGTCGAGGCGGGCGATGGACTTGCCCCGGCTCTGGACCCCGCATTTCAGCAAGCGGCCGTGGATGACCGGGGGGATGTTCGCGCCGTGGGCCGCAGATTCTATCACCACCCGGATTTTGGGGAACCGCCGGGATAGGGCGAGCCAGTCGCGCTCCTTCATGCTGCTCAGGAGGACGATGAGGTCACACCCCTTTTTCCCGGCCGCGGCCACCGCTTCTTTAAGGGCCTCCTCCCAGGGCCGCAGCCGGTATTTTTTTTCTAAACGGGCCTTGCCGGTCAGGCCGATGACCGCGATCCGCACCCCCTTGCGCTCGATCACCCGCAGCAGCGGGAAGACCGGGGTCCCGTCGGCCCGGACCAGGTTGGCGCTCACCCAGGGCAGGCGGGGAAGCGAGAGGAGAAAGTCCACCCCCGCGGCCAGGTCGTAGGGACCCACCCCCACCGCGTCGTAGCCCATGATCGCGTAGGACTCCGCGACGGCCCGGGCCGTGGCCCGCCCCTGGGGGAGTTCGCGGGAGGAGAGGGCGGGAGCGGAGAAGAGCGCGTCCCCGGCGTCGAGCAGGAAGAAGGGGGCCTGGGTCCGGCCGCGCATCTCCTTGAACAGGGTCGCCCGCTTGGCCAGACCGCCAAGCTGATGGCTCTTTCACCCGCAGGGATCGGTCTCGCCGTGGTTGGCGGCGCTGTAGCCGATGGTGAGAAGCGGTTTTTTCATGTCACCGGCCCATCCGGGCGCGGCCATGAGCAGAAGGGATAGCAACAGCAACAGCGTTTTCGTGAAGGACATTCAGCTTACCTCGGATCGTTCTTTTTCGCCTTCTCCGCCAGGATCCTGCGCCATTTGCGCAGGCGGTCGGCGATGACCGCCTCGTGGCCCCGGTTGGTGGGGTGGTAGAAACGGCGGTCCCGGATGGGGTCGGGCAGGTGGTCCTGGGGGACCAGGGCGTCGTCCGCGTCGTGGGCGTAGCGGTAGCCGCGGCCGTAGCCGAGTTCCTTCATCAGCCGGGTGGGGGCGTTCCTTATCGCCATCGGCACCGGCAGGGAACCGCTTTTCTCTATCTCGGCCATGACCTCGCCGTAGGCCCGGTAGGTGGCGTTGCTCTTGGGCGCGGTGGCCAGGTACACCGCTGCCTGGGCCAGGGCCAGCTCACCCTCGGGCGAACCGAGTACATGGTAGCTTTCCCGCGCCGCCACCGCAAGGCTGAGGGCCGCGGGATCGGCGTTGCCCACGTCTTCGGAGGCGAAACGGATGAGCCTTCTTGCGATGTAGAGCGGGTCCTCACCGGCCGCGAGCATCCGGCCGAGCCAGTAGAGGGCCGCGTCCGGGTCGCTGTCGCGCATGGACTTGTGCAGGGCCGAGATCAGGTTGTAATGCTCCTCGCCCGACTTGTCGTACTTGAGGCTCCTTGCTTGCAGGGCCTCCTCAACGTCCGCAAGGGTTATCTCCCCGCGGCCCGCGCCGAGGGCGATCGCGGCCGCGGTCTCGAGCCCGTTCAGGGCCCTGCGGCCGTCGCCGTCGGCGCAGGCTGCCAGATGATCGAGGGCCTCGTCCGATATGGCGAGGCCGCTTTTGCCCAGGCCCTTTTCCCGGTCGCTCATGGCCCGGTCGATTATCTTCCTTATCGCCTCAGGGGAAAGGGGATTCAGAACCACCACCCGGCAGCGGGAGAGCAGGGCCGCGATCACCTGGAAGGAGGGATTTTCCGTGGTGGCGCCCAGCAGGGTGATGAGGCCGCTCTCCACATGGGGGAGAAAGGCGTCCTGCTGGCTCTTGTTGAAACGGTGGATCTCGTCGACGAAGAGCACGGTGTGACGGGGATCCTGCCGGGCCGCGGCAACGATCTCCCGCACCTCTTTTACCCCGGAGAGCACGGCCGAAAAGAAGACGAAGCTGGCGTCGGCCCGGCGGGCGAGTATCCGGGCCAGGGTGGTCTTGCCCACCCCGGGCGGTCCCCAGAAGATGAGCGAGGGCAGGTGGTCGCCCATGCGGTCCAGGAGACGGCCCTGGCCGGTGAGGTGTTCCTGGCCGACGAAATCGGCAAGGTCGGTGGGCCGCATCCGTTCGGCCAGGGGTTTTTTGTTTTTTTCACTATCGATATGGTGCATGCTGGGGGCTCCCGCACCGCGTGTTCAAGCAATCTGAAAACATGCGCCAAAAAGGCCAGAGGCCTGAAAATCGAGCTTTTGCGTATGAAGATGGCTGTGCCCCCCGCGGCGTAAGCCGCTGTAATAGTCCCCTTCCGCTTTTCCTTTCGCCCTTC
>JALWTY010000234.1 GCA_026993265.1 Desulfobacterales bacterium | reverse complement strand
GCCCTCAACCCATTGCCGCGATCCAGGAGGCGGCCACGGTCAGGCCGAAGGAGAGCCAGGCCCACTCCTGCACCCTGACCTTGGCCGCGAACCCGGAAAGATCCCGGATTGCGGCGAGCATGGCCCCGGCGGCAAGACCGGCGGCAAGGCCGAAAAGGTGGGATCGCACGTCCACCCGCACCCCGCCCGCGCCAAGCATGGCGTAAAAGGCAAGCCCGCTGCCCGCGGCAAGGAGAAAACGCCGCCAGCCTCCGGGAATGCGGAAGGCCAGGCCGCAGAGGACGCCGGCCGCGGCAAACACCAGGGTGGAAAGCCCGACGATCATCCGGCCATCAGGACGCAGGGCGATGTTGGCCGCGCCCGCAGCCGCGGCCGCGGCGAGGGAGAGAAGCCAGGCAAGCCCGCCGCCGATGCTGCGGGCAAGCAGCAGCATGAAGAGCCAGCCGAACACCAGGTTTGAAACGAGATGGACCGGGCCGGAATGAAGAAAGAGCGCGGTCACCGGCCGCCACCACTCGCCCTCGATCACGGCGCGGCCGAGCGCCCCCCTGGCGAAGATCCTGCCGCCAGCCTCCCAGGGGCCGCTTGCGCCGTAGAACAGCACTGGCAAAACGAGCGGCCAGAACCACAGGCCGGCCTCGGCCACGGGCAGATGATCGTGCGGCCGGGGCGGCCAGTCGCGGTTTTCCTCCAGAAAAATGCCGATCTCGGCCCTGGCGCGCTCCGCCTCCCCTGCCGGCGCGAGCAGGACGTGAAAACCATCCTCGTGCCGGAAGGCAAAGGGGATCCTGCGGGCGGCAAGCACGAGGCAGAAGTCGGCCAGCTCCCGGCTCGTGCGGCAGCGGGCCACAACCTCTTCTTCACCAAGCCATTCCTGTTCCAACGTCGCCACCGGCAGCCGGCACACGAACCCGGGAGAAAGAAAAAGAGGCGCCTCCCCCGGCGGGAAGCGCCTCTGTCAATGATCCTCGATGGTGCCGAAGGGGAGAGTCGAACTCCCACGGGGGAACCCCCACTAGACCCTGAACCTAGCGCGTCTACCAATTCCGCCACTTCGGCATCCGGAGTGAGGCGACTTTAATTACTCCCCCGCGCCGTTGTCAAGTTTTTTTAAACGCGCCTCCGCCGCGTGCGCGGCTGGCAGCCCGCTCCCGGGCGCTCACCCATTACAGGAATAATCCTTGCGCTCACTCCCCATAGTACCTATCTTTGAGCGATCTTTCCCGGACAAAGGAAAAACAGCGCAATGCGGGTCTATCACGGATTTGACGAAATACCGGAGCCCACGGCGCCGGTATTCGTGACCATCGGCAACTTCGACGGGGTCCACCGGGGCCACCAGCTCCTGTTCGAACGGGTGGCGCAGCAGGCCGCGCGGGACAAGGGGGTGAGCGCGGCCATCACCTTCGATCCCCATCCCCTCAAGGTTCTGCGGCCCCAGGGGATCAAGCTGATAAACACCACCGAGCAGAAGGTGGAACTCATCCGCCAGACCGGCATCGACATCCTTCTCATCCTGCCCTTCACCCGCGAGCTTGCCGCCACTCCGGCGGCGGATTTCATCGACGAGATCACAAGGGCCTTTCCCATGCGCGAGCTGGTGGTTGGTTACGATTACGCCTTTGGCCGCGGCCGCGAGGGCGACATCCCCTTCATCAAGGAACAGGGGCAAAAAAAGGGTTTCGCGGTCACGGTGATCGAGGCCCTGCGGATCAACGGCGAGATCGTCAGCAGCACCCGCATCCGCGAGCTGGTGACCCGGGGGCGAATGCGGGAGGTGGCCCGGCTCATGGGGCGGCCCTACCAGATCCGCGGCGAGGTCAAGGTGGGGATGAAACGGGGCGGGGCCGAGATCGGTTTCCCCACCGCCAACCTCCACATATCGCCGGACGACCTCTGCCCCAGGCACGGGGTGTACGTGGTCCAGGTGACCTACGGCGGCCGCTGCTACGGCGGGGTGATGAACATCGGCAAGAACCCCACCTTCGACCGCGCAGGCGACCCGACCATCATGGCCGAGACCCACATCTTCGATTTCAACCAGGACATCTACGGCCAGCCGATCCGGATAAACTTCCTCCGTTTCCTCCGCGACGAACGCAAGTTCAACGGCATAGCCGAGCTGTCGGCCCAGATAGCCCGCGACGTGGAAGCGGCGAGAGAGGCGCTCGACCAGGCCAGAAAAGACCTCCTGCTCGCCTGCGAGGACAGCTACAACCACCCTGCGGCCACCTGACGGAACCTGTCTGGTCACAGGGCACCCCCAAAGCGGCGTCATCAACCCGCAGAATATTCTCCATTCCCTCTGAAGAATATTCTCCATACCTTCACGGCCATACCTTCCCCCCTCCGGCCAACCTGTTGTTTTCATTGATCAAAAAACACTGGCACCTCTCTTGCTTCATCTCCAGGCGACCATCAACCTCGAAACGGAGCGAGGGATGTCTGCAAGAAGGACCAGAACAAAAATCGCGGCGATCGCCCTCCTGCTGGCCGTGGCCGTACCGGCCCGGGCGGGGCTGGTGGACGAGGCCCTCGCCCGCAACCCGGAGATCCGGGCGGCGCGGCTTTCCTGGAAGGCGGCGGTCGAGGAGATCCGCGTGGCCGGGGCCCTGCCCGACCCGCAGGTGAAGTACACCGGCTTTCCCGACCCCATCGAGACCAGGCTCGGCCCCCAGGACTGGAACCTGACCGTAAGCCAGAAAATCCCCTTTTTCGCAAAACTCACGGCCCGGCAGAAGCTGGCCGCGGCCAGGGCGGAACTCGCCCGCATCCGTTACGATATAAAGGTGCGCGACACGGTTGCCGCACTGCGCAAGGCTGTGTCCCGGCTCGCATATCTCCGCCGGGCGGCAAGGCTTGCGAAAGACAACCGCGAGCTTCTCGGCAACGCGGCCCTGGCGCTCTCTGATCCCGGGAAAGACGGCCCGGTCAGCCTCGACCTCATGCGGGCCGCGTCCCAGAAGGCCCAGGCCGACTACGATCTCACCTTGCTCGAGGAGAAGGCCGCGGCCGTCACCGCTGGGATAAACGCCATCCTGGCCCGGCCCGCTGACCGGCCGATAAAAGAACCGCTCGAACTGGCCGCGCCCGTCCCCCCGGCCATTTCCCTCCAGCAACTGAACAAAAGAATCCTCGGCCGCCTCGAAGAGATCCGCGCCGCAGAGACTGAAGAAAGAATCGCCGCTATCCGGCGGAAGATAGCAAAACTCTCCCTGTTCCCCGACATGAGCCTCGGCCTGTTCTACGCCGGGATCGGCGAACCGGACGTGGCCAGCCCGCCGCCGGACGCGGGGCGCGACGCGCTCGGCATAAGCGCGGGCCTGACCATCCCGCTGTGGCCGGGCAAGGACATGGGCAGGCTGGCGGAAACCGCGGCCGCAACCGATGCGGCCAGGGCCAGAACCGAGGCCCTGCGCCGCCGGACCGCAGCCCGGGTGACCAGGCTCTTCTACCGGCTCAAGAACGACCTGCGGCTGGTGGAGCTCTACCGCGGCACCCTGGTGCCCCAGGCCATCTCCCTGCTCGCCACCAGCGAAACCGAGGCCAGGAACCGGGTAAAAAGCGGCGCAGACCACCTCGAGGCCCTGGCCGCCCTCTACCATCTGCGGCTGTCGCTCGCCCGGGCCGAAAGCAACTACCGCCAGGTTCTGGCCGAACTGGAGGCCCTGGCCGGAGGGCCCATCACAGGCAGGAAGGCAAGCGGGAGGCGGCCATGAAAAAAGACATCGCCATCATTGACGGACCCGTAACAAGTCCGCCTCGCGTCCTCGTTACGAGTCCGAAGTCAAAAGTCAAAAGTCAAAAGTCAAAAATATCGGCAGGTTACGAATCAGATAATTTTGCCTTAGGGCCTGTTTCGAGTTACGGGTTCATCGTCATTACGGCCATCCTGATCCTGTCCGGCTGCGCCGGGCCCTACCGCGCCGCCCTGAAGGAATACTCGGCCCACCGTCCGGACGCGGTAGGCGCCATCACGAAAAGCGGACAAGAACAGACGGCCGCGCCGGCGCCAGAGGCCGAGGAGAGGTGGAACCGCGTCACCATCCCGGCTGCCGCGCCTTTTATCAATGAAAAAGAACTCGGCCCGGGGCGCGAAATAAACCGTCTTCTGCTCCGTCTGCTCGCAACCAACCCGGCCATAACCGCAGCCCGCGAACGGGTCAAGGCCGCTCTCGCCACCTATGGCCAGGAGCGGTACATCGCCGACACCCTGGCCCAAATCCAGGCCTTCACCGGCGCGCAATCATCCCCGGCCGCATCCCCCCTGCCCCAAGGCGCGGCCCTGCGGGAACGGCTCGTAATCCTGGAAGTGAAACAGAGAAAACTCGAGCTGGAAAAGACCATCGCGGCCAAGGCGGCCCGGCTGAGAAGCGTTTACCACGCCCTGGCCAAGAACCGCGCCGACAGAAAAATCGCGGAAAACATGCTGGCCCTGTTCCGCAGTCTGAAAAAGGCGCTTCTTGCCCGCTACAGCGCGGGCGCGGCCCCGTATGCAGAGCTTGCGGCCGCCGCGGTCAGGGTGGAACGGGCAGAGGAAAAACTGCGCGACCTGCAGGAAGAGGAAAAGAGCCTGCGCATCGAAATGGAAAAACTCATCTCCGGCCCGACGGAAAAGCTGCGCTTCAACGATCCTGTCCCGCGCCTCCCCGCGCCTTCCAGGGCGGAAGAGATCGCGGAGCAGGGAAACATAGAAACGCGGCTTGCGGAAAACCGGCTGATGCGCATCCAGGCCATGCTCGACCTCGCCGCCGCAACGGCCGCGCCCGATTTCAGCGCCGGTCTCTCCATCCGCAGCGGCAGCGACGCAGACGGCGATTTCCGCCGCGGCGTCTCCATGCCGCAGCGGCCGCAGGCCGCCTTCAAACCGGCGGCGCTCCATTACCTCGAACGGCTGCGGCAGGAGAGGAAGGCGGCGGAACAGGCGCTTGAAGAGGCCAGGCGCGCGGCCCTGGTGCGGACGCGGCAGCTCTGGGAAGAGGCCGACCGGGCCCGCAGGCGGGCGGCCCTGCTTGATGAAGAGGTCATCCCTCTGGAGGAATCCACCCTGAAGGCCGTGCGGCGCGCTTTCGAGACCGGCGCGGCGCGGTTCGCCGATCTCGTCCGGGCCGGGGACCGGCTGCTTGCAAGCCGCCTCGAGCTTGCCGCGGCCAGGATGCGGCTCGGGCTAAGAATCGCTGAACTTTCCGCGGCCGCGGGCCGCGACCTGGAGGTATCGCCATGAACGAGAAAAAGATTCTCATCGCCATGACCGTCCTGCTCTTGTTCGCGGGCGCGCTGGGCGCGGCCTTCATGGCCGGACGCGGCAGCAACGCCGGCGGGCCGGCCGCAGGCCCTGCCGCGGCCCCGGAGGAGGCAACGGAAAAGAAACAGCTCTGGACCTGCGGCATGCACCCGTGGATCGTGGAGGAGGAACCGGGCCAGTGCCCAATCTGCGGCATGGATCTCGTGCCCAAGACGGATGACGGCGCTGCCGCGGAAAGCGGCATCAGGATAGACCCGGAAACCATCCAGAACATGGGGCTGCGCACCGCAACGGCCGAGGAGACCAGGCTCGTCCGCACCATCCGCACCTGGGGGCATGTCACCTACGACGAGACCCGCACCTACAAGGTGAGCCCCAAGGTCGCGGGATGGCTCGAGGAAGTGACGGTGGACTTCACCGGCAGCCCGGTGAAAAAGGGCGAACTTCTCGCCCGCATCTACTCCCCCGCCATCCTCACCGCCGAGGAAGAATACCTCGCCGCGGCCGGCGCGATGAAGGAGGCGGCCCGCCGCCGGCTTCTCTACTGGGACGTGCCGCCGGAGACCATCCGCAGGCTGGATGAGACCGGCAGGCCGGAAAAGACCGTGCCGCTCGTCTCCCCCTTCACCGGAGTGGCCACAAGGACAAAGGCGGTCGCCGGCGCGGCGGTGAAGCCGGGCGAGGTGCTCTACGAAATCAGCGACCTCTCCCGCGTCTGGGTCGATGTCCACATCTTCGAGTACGAGCTGCCGTGGATAAAAACCGGACAGGAGGCGGAGATGACCCTGCCCTACCGCCCCGGAGCCCGTTTCACCGGGCATGTGTCCTATATCTATCCATACATGCAGAAAAAGACCCGCGACGTGGTCGTGCGGCTGGAGTTCGACAACCCCGGCCTGACCCTCAAGCCGGACATGTACGCCAACATCGAAATAAAAAGTGACTCCGGAAGAACGGGCGTGGTGGTTCCGTCCGAGGCCGTGCTCAGAAGCGGCACCGGCGACCTCGTGTTCATCGCCGCGGGCGACGGCCGTTTCATCCCCCGCCAGGTGAAAACCGGGCTCACCGCCGGCGGCGGCATGGTGGAGATCACCGAAGGCGTGAGCGCAGGCGAGACCGTGGTCGTCTCCGGCCAGTTCCTCCTCGACAGCGAGAGCAGGCTCAAGGAAGCAGTGGCCAAGATGCTCGCGCCGGAAAAGCCCGCGGCCGGGCCGAAGGACGACGAAGACGACTTTTTCAACGACATGTGAGGCCTGCCAATGATCGCGGCAATCATAAAATGGTCGATCAGGAACCGCTTCATGGTCATCCTCGTGACATGCGCGGTGATCGCGGCCGGGGTGATGGCCATGCGGACGATCCCGCTCGACGCCATCCCCGACCTCTCAGACACCCAGGTCATCATCATGACCGAGTACTCGGGCCAGTCGCCCCAGGTGGTGGAGGACCAGGTTACCTATCCCCTGACCACGGCCATGCTCAGCGTGCCCTATGCCAAGGTGGTGCGCGGCTACTCCTTCTTCGGCCTGTCCTTCGTGTACATCATCTTCGAGGACGGCACCGACCTCTACTGGGCCAGGAGCCGGGTGCTCGAGTACCTGAACTTCGTCACCGGACGGCTGCCAGCCGGGGTGACGCCGTCGCTCGGGCCGGACGCCACCGGAGTCGGCTGGGTCTACGAGTACTTCCTGGAAGACACCTCCGGCAAACACGATCTCTCAGAGCTCAGGAGCATCCAGGACTGGTACCTGCGTTTCGAGCTCGCCGCCATCCCCGGGGTGAGCGAGGTGGCCAGCATCGGCGGGTTCGTCAAGCAGTACCAGGTGGAGGTTGACCCGGACCGGCTGCTGGCCTACAACATCCCGCTTTCACGGGTAAAAACGGCCATCAGGCGCGCCAACGGCGACGTGGGCGGAAGGGTGTTGGAGATGGGCGAAACCGAGTTCATGGTCCGGGGACTGGGGTACATAAAATCCATTGCCGATCTCGAAAAGACAAGCCTTGGGGTGGACGAAAACGGCACCCCGGTGCTGCTCAGGAACGTGGCCGACATCCATCTGGGGCCTGAACTGCGGCGCGGCATCCTCGATGTGGACGGCCAGGGCGAGGCCGCGGGCGGGATAATCGTCATGCGCAGCGGCGAAAACGGGCTCGAGGTGATCCACAGGGTCAAAAAAAGGCTCGCTGAACTGGAAAAGGGGCTGCCGGCGGGAATAAAGATCCGCGCGGGTTACGACAGGAGCGGACTCATCCTCAGGGCGGTCGAGACCCTGAAGGGCAAGCTCATCGAGGAGATGGCGGTGGTGGCGGTGATCTGCGTCATCTTCCTGCTCCACTTCCGCTCCGCCCTGGTGGCGGTGTTCACCCTGCCGGTGGGGATCATGATCGCCTTCATCGTCATGCGGGCCATGGGGATCAATGCCAACATCATGAGCCTGGGCGGCATCGCCATCGCCATCGGCGTGATGGTGGACGCCTCGGTGGTGATGGTGGAGAACGCCCACAAGCACCTGGAACAGTTCCGGGAAAAGGGCGGGGGCATGCGCCATCCCGAGATCATCTCGCTTGCGGCCCAGGAAGTGGGGCCGGCGCTCTTCTACAGCCTGCTCATCATAACCGTGTCGTTTCTGCCGGTGTTCGCCCTGGGCGAGCAGTCGGGCCGGCTGTTCAAGCCGCTCGCTTATACAAAGACCTTTGCCATGGCCGCATCCGCGGTGCTGGCCATCACCATCATCCCGGTGCTGATGACGTTTTTCGTCCGCGAACGGATGACCACGGCCAGGATGTCGGGCCGCCGGGTCGCGGCGATATCGGCCCTGCCGGTGGCGGCCCTGCTCCTTGCCGCAAGCCTCGGGTTCGATCCCGGTTCCTGGGGGCTCGTTGCCGCGGCCGGAACCTCGTTTCTCTTCTTCCTCTGCCTCTTGCCGCAGAAACTCATGCCCGAGACGGCCAACCCGGTCAACCGGCTGTTCATGCGCATCTACCTGCCGGTGATAGACCACGTGCTCGCCCATCCCTGGCGCACCATCACTGCGGCGGCCGTGCTGGTGGCAGTGAGCGCCGTGCCCGCGTCCCGCCTGGGCCGCGAGTTCATGCCGCCGCTCAACGAGGGCGACCTGCTCTACATGCCCACGACCCTTCCGGGCATCTCCATCACCAAGGCGCGCGAGCTATTGCAGCAGACCGACCGGATAATAAAGAGCTTTCCAGAGGTCAAGACCGTGTACGGCAAGATCGGCCGGGCCGAGACCGCGACCGATCCGGCGCCGCTTTCGATGATCGAGACCACCATCACCCTGAAGCCGAAGGAGGTGTGGGAGTACAGAAAGGTTGAACGGTTCTTCTCGTCCTGGCCGGAATGGCTGAAAAAACCGCTGACATTCATCTGGCCGGAAAGGGTCAGGGCGAAACTGGTCAGCCACTGGCGCAGGAAGAAGACAAAGCGTTTCTACTCCTGGCTGCCGGAATGGCTGAAACTGCCGCCGCTCACCACCCTGTGGCCGGAAGAGCGCTACATCACCATGGACGAGCTGGCCGACGATCTGAACCAGTCCATCCGTTTTCCCGGTCTCACCAACGCCTGGACCATGCCGATCAAGACCAGGATCGACATGCTGTCCACCGGTATCAAGACCCCGGTGGGGATCAAGATCATGGGGCCGGACCTGGAAGAGCTCTCCCGGCTGGGCAGCCGGATCGAGGCCATGGTGCGGCAGCTTCCCGGCACCCTTTCCGCCTATGCCGAACGGATCACCGGCGGCAATTACCTGGACTTCGTCATCGACCGGGACGAGATCGCCCGCTACGGGCTGTCGGTGGCCGACGTCGAAGAGGTGATAGTGAGCGCCATCGGCGGCATGAACGTCACCTGGACGGTGGAGGGGCTGGAACGCTACCCGGTCAACCTGCGCTATCCCAGGGGGCTCCGCGACGATCCGGAACGGCTGAAACGGGTGCTCGTGGCCGCGCCCACCGGGGCCCAGGTGCCGCTGGGGCAGCTCGCTGAAATAAGGATCCACAAAGGCCCGGCAATGATAAAGAGCGAGAACGGCCGCCGCACCGCCTGGGTCTTCGTGGACATCCGCGGCATGGACGTGGGCTCGTACGTGAAGATGGCCAGACAGACCATCGACCACGAGATCAAGCTGCCGCCAGGGTATTCCATCGTCTGGTCCGGCCAGTACGAGTACATGGAAAAGGCCCGGGCCACCCTGAAGCTGATCGTGCCCGCGACCCTGGCGGTGATCTTCGTGCTCCTTTTTCTCCACTTCGGCAACCTGACCGAGGCCGCAGTGGTTATGGGCTCGCTGCCGTTCGCCCTGGTGGGCGGAATCTGGCTTCTGTACCTGCTGGACTACAACATCTCGGTGGCGGTGGTGGTCGGTTTCATCGCGCTCGCCGGGCTTGCGGCCGAGACCGGGGTGGTGATGCTGGTCTACCTAGACCAGGCATACGCGCGCCATTTCGGCGAAAAAACCTGCCGCAGCCGCGAAGAGCTCAAGGCCGCGATAATCGAGGGCGCGGTTGAACGGGTGCGGCCCAAACTGATGACCGTGGCCACCACCCTGATCGGGCTGCTTCCGGTGATGGCCGGCCACGGAACCGGCTCCCAGGTGATGAAGCGCATCGCCGCGCCCATGGTGGGAGGGCTGGTGTCGTCAACCGTGCTGACGCTGGTCATCCTGCCTGCGATCTATTTTCTGTGGAAGTCAGGAGTCAGGAGACAGGAAACAGGAGACAGGCGGATAGACTATCAGATCTGACAACCTCGCAACAAGTCCGCTCCCGCGTCCTTGTTACGAGACCATCAAAAACAAAAGGAGGTTCGACATGTTCAGGAAAATCATCGTCATCGCAACCGCTCTTCTTCTCGCGGCCACGGCGGCCGCGGCCATGGACCATTCCGGCCACAACATGAAGGCGCCGGAAGGGAAAAAAATCCGCACGGTCACGCTCAACGGCCACCGGCTGGAGTACCGCCTCATCGACATGAAGGAGAAGGCGCGGCAGAAAGGGCTCAAAGTCGCGCCCGGGATGAAGTCCCACCACCTGATGCTCTACGTTATCGACGAAAAGAGCGGCAAGATGGTGGCGGACGGCCGGGCCGGATACCTGGTCACCGCGCCCGGCGGCCGGGTCCAGAAGGTCATGGCCATGAAGATGAACATGGGCTACGGCGGCGACATAGACCTGGCCGGCGGGGAAAACCGGGTCAAGGTGAAGTTCGTGGCAGGCGGGACAAAAATAGTGGACGAGTTCACCATCAGTAACCAGTAACGTTTTCCGGTTGCGGTCCGGCCGGTTGTGGTATGATTTCAAAAGGCACAACCAAAAGGACGGACCCCATGAAAAAAAGGAAAACCGTTCCGATCCTGCTCGCAGGGTTCGTGGCTGCCGCTCCCGTGTCCCCCGCCACAGCTGCGGATGTGACGATAAGGAGCGAGACCATCGCCCGTGGCTACGAACGCGACAGCGCCACGGAGAGCAATCTTGTGGCGCTGCCGCTGTACGAGTACCTGTCCGTTGCCTATGAGGATCCGGAAGGAAGCGGGCTCTCTCTCCACGCCGGCGGATGGGGAAGAAAGAACCTCGGCGACGAGGCGGTGTTTGCCGACAACGAGACCGGCGAGCTTCTCTACGGATACCTGGACCTGCGGCGCGGCAGCCTTCTCGCCCGCGTCGGCCGTCAGGACATCTTTTCCGGCCCGGCATCCGAGGCCATTGACGGGGCCAGGATCGCTTACCGCTGGAGGGGATACGACCTCGCCGGATTCGCCGGCCTGCCGGTGGCGCTCGAGGGAGACGGCATCGACGGCGACTACGTATGGGGCGGCAGGATGGCGTTCAGCCCGGCGGCGGAGATTTACGCGGCCGTGTCGTACAAGTACGTGGAAAGCAACGGCCACCGCGACAGCGAGGACGCCGCCGCAGACCTCCGCTGGGACCTGCCCAGGGGAATGACCTTCACCGGCAGGTCCACCTACAGTCTCAAAAGCAAAGGGTTTTCCGGGCACGACCTCGAACTGGCCCTCCCGCTGCAGGAAAACGACATCAGGGCCGGTTTCGAACGGATAAGCTACGAGGACTTCTTTGCCGCCGACGACAAGACCGCTGCCCCGTTCCGTTACCTCAAGGATTCCGGCGGCAGCCTGAACATCTTCCGCGCCACCATCAGCCGCGGCAGTGAAGAGCTGGAAGCCGGCGCCGCGCTCAGGTACTACGACCACTCGGATGCCAGCCGGGACTCGTTCTACGGCGGGGTCACCGTCTCATGGCACGGCGACGGCCTGACCCAGACCGGGGCCGAGGCCGGCCGGATGGAAAGCGACGACAGCCGCAACTCCTTCACCCTGCTGCGGCTCTTCACCTATTTCGACCAGCTGGAAACCGGAATTCTGCCGGTATCGCTGTCCGCCGATCTGGTATACGCCCTGTACGACGAAAGGATAAACAACGAGGACTACTCCCTGTTCCTCTCGGCAGGCGCGGGCGCAAAACTCATGCAAGAGGCGCTCGAGGTCAGAGTTTCCATCGGTTACAGCGTCGATCCCTATTACAGCCACGACCTGACCAGCATGATAAACGCCACCTGGAGGTGGCAGAAGAACGGCGAGGTGGAAGAATGAAACACGGCGTCACCGTCATCATCGCCGGAACCCTGATCACCGCGGCCGTGGCCCTGGCGGGAGGGCTTCCGGCCCGCCATCCGTCATACGTGGAGCTGGGCGACCGCAAGCCGGTGTGCAGCGACTGCCACGAGGATGAAAAAGACCCCATCCTGTTCAAACGCTACAACCATACGCCCCTGTTCCTGGAGGAGCACAAAAGGCTTGCGCGGATGCGGCCGGACGTCTGCGAGCTGTGCCACCGGCAGGAGTCCTGCCAGGACTGCCACGCCACCAGGACCGAGTTGAAACCCTCGGTCAAGAGGCAGGTGCAGACCTACAAACGTTCCCCGCACCGGGGCGACTACATAACCCGCCACCGGCTCGATGCCAGGATAGACCCGGCCCGCTGCTACCGCTGCCACGGCAACCCGAGGAGATCGGCAAGCTGCAGGCGATGCCATTGACAGAAGCCAGAAGCCAGAAACCAGAAGTCAGTGATATCAGCGGGGTAGGATGCCATAATGTCCAGGAGGTATTACATGTCACGGATAGCAGTAAAGAGGGTGTTCTTCCTCATCTGTCTTCTGTCCTCTGTCTTCTGGTTTCTGTCATGCAGCTCCAGCCCCAGGGACGCGGGGCAGGCTGCGGGCATGGTCCATCCGGCCGGATGGAGCGGTAGCCACAAGACCGAGACCGACGCCAACGGCGACCACTGCAAGGTCTGCCACGGGGCCGACTTCACCGGCGGGAGCAGCGGGATCAGCTGCTTTTCCTGCCACCCCTCCGGACCGCCCTTCACCGTCCACCCCTGGGCCTCGGTAGTCGACGGCCACAAGACCTTTGCCGCCACTATGAGCTGGACCGCCTGCGCCAACGCCAACTGCCACGGAAGCGATCTCCGCGGCGGCAGCGCGGGCGGCATGGCAAGCGGGCCGAGCTGTTTCACCGCCTCCTGCCATGCATCCGGCC
>JALWTY010000233.1 GCA_026993265.1 Desulfobacterales bacterium | reverse complement strand
CTGGGTTCTGGTGGCCTTGGCCTTCCGCCATGCGGGCATGCCGCACGCGGCCGAAGAGGCCATACGCGGCAACCTGCTCGAGTACGTCGAATTGATGCTCTTTCTCCTTACGG
Organism: Desulfobacterales bacterium; assembly: GCA_026993265.1. Classification (GTDB taxonomy): domain Bacteria; phylum Desulfobacterota; class Desulfobulbia; order Desulfobulbales; family JAJRZW01; genus JAJRZW01. The sequence continues at coordinate 12,742 of JALWTY010000233.1, read as the reverse complement.
CCATGACCTACATCAACGCCATGGATGAGCGCAACGTGTTTCTCACCCTGAAAAGCTGGCTCGTCAGCCGCGGGTTTTCCCTGCGGGCGGTCTTCTGGGCCACGGGCTTCCTTTCCTTCATCATCTCGCCGGTGGCCGACAACCTCACCACCGCCCTGCTCATGGGCGCGGTGGCCATGGCCGTGGGCGGGACAAACCGCAAGTTCGTGGTCCTGGCCTGCATCAACATCGTGGTCGCGGCCAACGCCGGCGGCGCCTTCTCGCCCTTTGGCGACATCACCACCCTGATGGTCTGGCAGAAGGGCAAGGTCGAGTTCCACGAGTTCTTCGACATCTTCCTGCCCTCGCTCGTCAACTGGCTCGTGCCCGCCGTCTTCATGCACTTCGCCATCAGCAAGGAACAGCCGGAACCGCTAAAGGAAAACGTCAGGATGAAACTCGGCGCGAGAAGGATCATGTTCCTCTTCTTCCTTACCATCGTCACCGCGGTCAGTTTTCACAACTTTCTCGAACTGCCGCCCGCGGCCGGGATGATGCTCGGGCTCGGATACCTCGGGGTGTTTTCCTACTGGCTGAAAATCAAGGAGATGCGCATGCACGAGTACGACGCCATCCTCGGGGTCAACAACGGCAAGTTCCCCAGGGAAAAAGACGCGCCGGTGCATCACTTTGACATCATGCGCAAGGTAGCCAGGGCCGAGTGGGACACCCTGCTCTTTTTCTACGGCGTCATCCTCGGGGTGGGCGGGCTGTCGCAATTCGGCTACCTGGTCAAGGCGTCCAACCTGATGTACCATGACCTCGGACCCACCATCGCCAACGTGCTGGTGGGAATCCTGTCGGCCATAGTGGACAACATCCCGGTGATGTTCGCGGTCCTGACCATGGACCCGGCCATGAGCCACGGCCAGTGGCTGCTCGTGACCCTGACCGCGGGCGTGGGCGGAAGCCTGCTTTCCATCGGAAGCGCCGCCGGGGTGGCGCTCATGGGCACGGCGCGCGGCACCTACACCTTCGGCGCCCACCTGAAATGGACCTGGGCCATCGCCTTGGGATACGCGGCGAGCATCATGTGTCACCTGTGGGTGAACAGCAGACTGTTCTGAAGTCTCAGCCCTTGTGGTAGCAGCATTTTTTGTACTTCCTGCCGCTGCCGCAGGGGCAGGGCTGATTGCGGCCGATCTTTTCCGAGCGCACCGGCCTTTGGGGGGCCATGTCGCCGTCCAGGTAGTACCACTTTCCCTCTTCCTTTTCAAAACGGGCGACTTCGTGATGGCCCAGCGTCCCGCCTCCGGCCCGGTAACGGGCGATGAACTCCACCACGCCGCGCTCGTCGTCCGCGCCGCCGCCCTCGGTGGCGACGATCTCGAGACCGCACCAGTCTATCTTCCGGTAATCGTCGTACTCGTCGTCAGGCGGTCTGATCGATGCGTGGGTGGTGGCGATTATGTAGGGGTACTCCTCCCGCACGTGGGCGGTGTAACGGGAGCGCATCAGGGCCTCGGCCGTCCTTGCCGCCTCTTCACCGGCGAGCAGCGGGCCGCAACATTCATCGAAATCCACACCTGAACAACAGGGACATTCACCCATGGCTGACTCCATCTTCTGTCCGTATCCGTGACGGCTTTGCGGGATGATTCCTGCACCGCCTCCTTGCATCCGGCCCGTTCCTGAACGCTAACGGATACAGATCATCATCTTGCGTTGCGGTTCCGCATCTTTGTACCGGGGCGGCGGCGTTTCCGCAACCACGGAAACGCAATTCCGCGTTCAATCCACTGGAACCGCCATCCGGTAACGGCTATACTAGCCTCCGACTCATAAAGGGCCCCATAATACGAAGCGACACAGGAGCTTAAGAGACATGAACAAAAAGATCTTTCTCCCTGACGACGAGCGCATAACCCGGTGGTACAACGTCATTCCCGACATTCCCAACGGCCTCGAGCCTCCTCTCCATCCCGGCACCGGCGAGCCGCTCACCCCCGAGGTCATGGCCCCGATATTCCCGATGGGGCTGCTCGAACAGGAGATGAGCGACCAGAGGCACATCGACATCCCGGAAGAAATCCGGGAGATATGGTCCATCTGGCGGCCGTCCCCCCTGGTCCGGGCCAATTTCCTTGAAGAGAAGCTGGGAACAAGGGCAAAGATATTCTTCAAGTACGAAGGCGTCTCCCCTTCTGGAAGCCACAAGACCAACAGCGCCGTGGCCCAGGCCTATTACAACAAGAAGGAAGGGGTGAAAAGACTGGCCACCGAGACCGGCGCGGGCCAGTGGGGCAGCGCGTTGTCCTTCGCCGCCCACAAATTCGGGCTCGAATGCAAGGTTTACATGGTCCGGGTCTCCTTTGACCAGAAACCCTACCGCAAGAGCATGATGAACACCTACGGCGCCGAGATCGTCGCCAGCCCGAGCCCGGACACCCCCACCGGCCGCGCCTTTCTCGAAAAGGATCCCGACACCCCCGGCTCCCTGGGCATCGCCATCAGCGAGGCCCTGGAAGACGCCACCAGCCGCGACGACACCCGCTACGCCCTGGGGTCGGTCCTCAACCATGTCTGCCTGCACCAGACGGTCATCGGGCTCGAGGCCAAGAGGCAACTGGAATTGGTCGGCGAGGAGGCGGACGTGGTCATCGGCTGTTGCGGCGGCGGCTCGAACTTTGCCGGACTGGCCGCCCCCTTTGTCCCGGACAAGCTGGCCGGAAAGGACATCCGCCTCGTCGGGGTCGAGCCGGCATCCTGCCCCACTCTCACCAAGGGGGTGTACGCCTACGACTTCGGCGATGTGTCCGCCCGCACTCCCCTGCTCTACATGTACACCCTGGGGCACGACTTCATTCCGCCCGGCATCCACGCGGGCGGCCTGCGCTACCACGGAATGAGCCCGATAATAAGCGCCCTGCTGCGGGAAGGGCTGATCGAGGCCCGGGCCGAACACCAGCTCGAGTGCTTCAAGGCCGGGGTCCTCTTCGCCCAGTGCGAGGGCATAATCCCGGCGCCGGAATCCTGCCACGCGGTCAAGGCCGCGATCGACGAGGCCATGCGCGATCCAAAGGAGCCGAAGACCATCCTCTTCAACCTGTCCGGCCACGGCCTCCTGGATCTTTCCAGCTACGACAAGTATTTCTCGGGCGAACTCCACAACTACGAATACCCGGAAGAGGCGGTGGAGGAAGCCAAAAAGAGCCTGCCCAAGATAGACTGAAGCGGAAAAAGGAGCATACGCATGATGAAACCTCACGCCTTACTGCCTGCCGCCGCGCTCATTGCCACTGTCGTCATGGGCGGCGTCGCCTCCGCCTCTGACGACAGATACTCCGTATCGCTGGGCTATGAGCATTCCAGCGGCGATTACGGGCTCGACAGCAAGACCGAAACCGACTACATCCCCCTCACCGTCTCCTACGAAAACGACAGATGGCTCGTCGACCTGACCATTCCCTGGATACGGCTGAAGGGGTACGGCACCGTGGTGGTAACCCGGCAGGGGCCGCTGCAGATGAGCGAGACTCCCGGAAGCGGCATGTACTCTACATATGGGGCAGGAAGATATGCTTCTGGCAGCGGCACGACAACAACCACAACCACCGTGGTCAAGTTCAGGGAATCCGGTCTCGGAGACATAACCCTTGCCCTGGGTTACGATTTTTCCGGAGATATCCCGGACGGTCCGGAAACGATAGTGACCGGCATCGTAAAGTTCCCCACTGCGGACGAAACAAAAGGACTTGGAACGGGGGAGGCAGACTACAGTCTTGAACTCTATCTCTCCGTGCCGGTCGCGTCCTTCACTCCGTTCGTGACCGCAGGGTACACGGTCACCGGAGACACGGACACCATCAGCTACAACGATTTCCTTTACGGCTCGGCCGGATGCTCGTACGCCATCAGCGATGTCTTCGAAATCGGAGCCGCATACAACATGAACGGCAAGCTCACGGACCAGAGCGACGACGGCCGCTCGGTGTCAGCCTACATAGACGCCAGCCTCAACGACACCTGGTCCCTGTCCCTGACAGCGGAAGCCGGCCTGACCGACGCCACCGCGGATACCACCTACGGAGTCGAGCTGTCGGCCGCGTTCTGAGCAGGCCTTGCCGGCGGATTGGCAGATTACGGCCAGGATCCCTTCCTGACCACCACCACTGAGTTTATCCCCAGCATGCCGAAGGAATTGTTGAGAATCACGGAGACCTCCGCGTCTGCCGGACGGCCGTGCACGATTCCGGCAAGAGCGCATTCCGGGTCCGGGTCGTCGAGGTTGATGGTGGGATGAACCATGCCGTCGGCGAACGAGGGCAGGTTGCCGGCCAGTTCAAGCACCCCGGCCGCGCCCATGGCGTGGCCGATAAGGCTTTTGGTGTTGTTGACCAGAAGCCTGCTCCGGCCGGCGAACACGCTGTTTATCGCCCGCGCCTCCTCGATATCACCCTGGGGGGTGCCGGTGGCGTGGCTCGAGACGAGATCCACCTCCTCCGGCCCCATTCCCGCCCGGGCAAGCGCAAGACGCATGCACTCGGCCTGGCGTTCGCCAAGGGGGAGCACGAAGTCGCGGGCGTCGGAGTTGACCGCGTATCCGGCGATCTCGCCGTAGATCCGCGCCCCGCGCGCCCGTGCCCGCTCCAAGGTCTCAAGCACCATGACGCAGCCGCCCTCGGCCACGACAATGCCGTTTCTGCCGCGGTCAAAGGGGCGGCAGGCGGCCTTGGGGTCATCGTGTTTCGCCAGGGCTCCCTGGGCCCGGAAACTGGCGAAGATACCGAAAGACGAGGTCGATTCGGATATACCGCCGGCCAGGGCAAGCTCCACCTCGCCCAGCCTCAGCATCTGCGCCCCGTGGACGAGGGCGAGGTTGCCCGCGGCGCAGGCCCCGCCCAAGGTGTAGTGGGGGCCGGTGATGCCGAGGTTGATGGTGATCTCGCCCGCGGGGTTGTTGAGCACGGTGCGGGGGTTGTGATGGTGGCTCCAGAAGGCGAGGTCGTTGCCGTATTCGGCCAGGCTGTGGAGCTCGTGCTCGGTCTCCACCGTGCCGTGTTCGGTCAGGCCGATGTAGACCCCGGTGGCGGCCGGGTCGAGGGATGAGACACCGGCGTCGGCCAGGGCCTCGCGGGCGCAGTAGACGCCGATGCAACCCGCCCTGGTGCCGCGGCGGTTCTCCTTTCTGGAACGGTGGCGGGTGGCGTCGAAATCACAGATCCCGGCCGGCACCCTGCCGATGTGGCGCAGGGATATCTCCCTGACCCCGGACTCGCCGGCGAGCAGGCTGGCCCGGTACTCGGCCAGGCTCGATCCGTTGGGAGCGGCAAGGCCGATCCCGGTTATGACTATCCGCTGACTGTCTCGCATCGTCCTATGCAATCCAAGAGGTTCCGCTTTTGCTTGCCCGGAACAGGATTATGCAATATTAAACAGTGATGGTCTCGTAAAAATCCTCAAACGGACCAGAAGGCACAAGATGTCTGACTCGTAACCTGCCGATACTTTTGACTTTTTACTTTTTACTTTTGCCTTCGGCCTCGTAACGAGGCCGAGAAGCGGACTTGTTGCGAGGCCGCCATGGACCACCGGGAAATCGAAAAACTCATAAACGAAAAAATGGCCGCCGGCGGCTCGAGGCGGGAGATATGGCAAGAGTTCTCCGGAACGGAGGATGAGCGGTTCCGGTTCCTGTTTCACTTGAACAACATCGCCCGGCCGGAGCTGCGCTCGCGTTTCCAGTACCTCAACCTGGCTTTGTGCCTGCTTCTCGCCTTTCTGACCTTCAAGAAAATGCTCGCGGTCATGGCTTTTGGCCGCTTCGACCTGTTTCTGCTTCTGGGGCTGGTGGTGCCGGTCGTCAATCTTTACGTGCTGCGCGAGATCATGCGATTCCACCGCATGGGCTACCGTTTTTTGACCATCCTCTCGGCCCTGGCCCTGCTGCAGCCGGAAAACCATCACCCGCAGGAGGCGGCCATCCTCGCCCTGCTCATCGCCGGCGGCCTGTTCATGTGGAAACGATTGTTTCCGGCGGCCGAACTCGTCGAACCCCCGGCCGGCTGACTCACCCCTGCGTCCCCGGCCTGTACTCCGGCACCATGCGCCGCAACCCGGCGCGGATGGCCTCGGCATCGTGGGCAGCCGCGGCCCGGGCAAGGGCGGTTATGGCCTTGTCCAGCTCTTCGAGGTCGCAGTCCCCGCCCTTGAGGACCATGATCTTCTCGTGATCGGTGGGGACGATGCCCTCGCCCTCGGTTATCAATTCCTCGTAAAGTTTCTCGCCCGGCCGCAGGCCGATGTAGCGGATCTCTATCTCGGTGTCCGGCTCGCGGCCGCACAGGCGGATGAGATCCCGGGCCATATCGGCGATCCTGATCGGGGTGCCCATCTTGAGAATAAAAATCTCGCCGCCCTCACCCATGCTCGCTGCCTGGAGAATGAGCTGGGCCGCCTCCTCGATGGACATGAAGTAGCGGGTGATCTCGGGGTCGGTGACAGTCACCGGGCCGCCGAGCTCGATCTGGCGCTTGAAGAGCGGGATGACCGAGCCGGACGAGCCGAGAACGTTGCCGAAACGCACCGCCATGAACCGGGTGGCGCCGCACCCCCCGGCCCCGGCGCAGACCGCCTGCATGATCTTCTCGGTCATCCTCTTGCTCGCGCCCATGACATTGGTGGGCCGCACCGCCTTGTCGGTGGAGACCAGGATGAACCGCTCGACCTTGTGGTCGATGGCTGCCTGCACCAGGGCGCGGGTGGCGACCACGTTGTTCATCACAGCCTCCCAGGGGTTGTGCTCCAGCATGGGCACGTGCTTGTAGGCCGCGGCGTGGAAGACCGCGTCCGGCGGATTTTCGGCGAACAGGTGATCAAGGAGTTTTTCCTCCTGCACCTGGCCGAGCACGGTGCGGTAAGCGGTGACCCCGTGCTCGTGCCTGAGCTCCATCTCGATCTGGTAGAGATTGAACTCGCTTGCGTCGAGGAGGATCAGGAGACCGGGCTCGAAACGGATTATCTGGCGGCACAGCTCCGAGCCGATGGAGCCGCCCGCGCCGGTGACCAGCACGGTCCGGCCGCGGATGACCTCGCCTATGCGCCCGGTCTCGAGCCGCACCGGGGAGCGGCCGAGAAGATCACGATAGGAGACGTCGCGGATCTTCTTGATGGAGACCTTGTCGTCGATGATCTCGCCCAGGGTCGGCAGGGTCTTGAACGGCAGGCCGCTTGCCCGGCACCTTTCCACTATCCGCTGCATCTCCGTGGACCGGGCCGAGGGCACGGCGATGATTATCTCGTCAGCGGCCACCTTCGCGCTTATCTCCGGAAGATCGGCAATCGCGCCCAGGACCGGGATGTTGTGGATGAGACGGCCGACGCGGGCCGGGTCGTCGTCGACGAATCCGACCACCTTGTACGGCAGGGCCCGGTTCTCGCGGATCTCGCGGGTGAGCTTCTCGGCCGCGTCGCCCGCGCCCACTATCAGGATTTTTTTTCTGGCGGCCCGGCTGTTCCCGGGCACCTCGCCGCCGCCCAGCCACTGGTAGAGCATGCGGATGGCCAGCCGGTGCGCGGCGATGAACACCAGGGTGAAGAAGCCGTCCATCAGGAAAACGGAACGGGAAAGCCCCTCGAAGCGGAACCAGATGAGCAGCAGCCCCACGGTCACAAGCCAGGAGACCGCCACCGCCTTGCAGATGTTGACGAGGTCGGCAAGGCCGGTGTAACGCCACATGCCGCGGTAGAGGCCAAAGGAAAAAAACGTCGCAATCTTGAGGGTCAGAAGCAGAGGCAGGATCCTTCTTATCAGCCCCCACTCGACCGGCGACAGATGCCCCTCGAAACGCAACAGGTAGGCGAGCAGGTGGGCCGCGGCCACGAGCATGGCATCGACCGCTAGCACGGCCCAGAAACGCGGATTTTTCAACTGTCTGATCACGGTTTGCGGCTCACGGTTTTAAATTATGGTCTCGTAACAAGGCCGCGCAACAGCCTTGTTACGAGACCAAGAGACCACGGTGACAAAGTGACAAGGTCGGCAGATATCAAGCCATTTCCCGAGCTCTGTCCTCTGCCTTCTGTCTTCTGACTCAATGGCTCACGCCCTCGGTTTTGGCGACCTTGAAGAAGGTCATCAATATTATCCTGAGATCCAGCCGGAAACTGCGGTGGTGGAGATAGTACTCATCGAGCTTGACCTTCTCCGGGATCGGCAGCTCGTCGCGGCCGTTGACCTGGGCCCAGCCGGTGAGGCCGGGGGTGAGCTCGTGCACCCCCGCCTTTGTCCGCAGGGCGACGAGGTCGTCCTGGTTGAACAGGGCCGGCCTGGGGCCGACGAAACTCATGTCACCCTTGAGAATAGACCACAACTGCGGCAGCTCGTCCAGGCTGGTCCGGCGCAGGAACCTGCCGACCCGGGTTATGTAGCGCTCAGGATCGTCGAGCAGGTGGGTGGCCACGGCCGGGGTGTCGATACGCATGGAACGGAACTTGGGCATACGGAAAATGCGGTTGCCGCGGCCGACCCGGTCGGACCAGTAGAGGGCCGGGCCGGGCGAATCGAGCCTGATGGCGGCGGCTATGACGAGCATGGGCAGGCCCAGGATCGCAAACGCGGCCAGGGCCAGGACTATGTCAAATATCCTCTTCCACATCGTTTATCCTTTACAGCCCGGCCAGATATTTCCAGGCCGGGACAACCCGAATGGTCATGCCCTGCGCCTCGATGACAGACTCCTCGTCCACGGTCACGATCACCCCGCTGTCAAGCCCCTGCTCATCCGCCGCCTTGACCAGGGCGCGGACCTCGCGGGCGCGGGTCGCCTCCGAGGTCATGTCGGCGCAGACCTGGAGAAAAACCGGGGCTCCTTCGCGGTCAGGAGAGTAGAAATCCACCTCGAGGCCGTTGGCGGTCCGGTAAAAATACACCTTCCGGCCACGGCGGAGAAAGTCGACAAACACCATGTTCTCGAGAAAACGGCCGAGATCGGCGGAGAAAGAGAAGGATGCCGCCGTTCCCAGGCCATTGTCGACACAATAGATCTTTCTCGGCCCCCGCATCCGCTTCTTCACCGAAAAATCAAAGCGTTCGATGGGGTAGAGAAGGAAGGCCGCGGAAAAGAAACCGATATAGTCCTTCACCGTCTTGTCCGAGATCCCGGCCGCGGCGGCGAGTCTGTTATAGGTAAAGAGGCATCCGAGATTGGAGACTAGATAGAAGAACAGCCGCTCCACATCGAACGGTTTTTTCAGCTCGAAACGAGGGACGATGTCCTGGTAGAGGATGTTTTTGGCGCAGTTCGCCAGGATCTCCTTTCTGATCCTTGGGTTACCGTTCAGGACCGCTTCCGGGAAACCGCCCCAGGCAAGGTAATCGTCACACAGTTTGCGCACCCGGTTACGCACGCCGAGGAGCTCCACCCGGGAAGAGACGGAAACCCCTCTGGCAAGAAGGTATTCCCTGAAATCGAAGGGATAGAGTTGAACCGGCAGGGTGCGGCCGGACAGCAGGGTGAGCAGATCCGATGAGAGCAGTTGCGAGTTCGAGCCGCTGATAAAGAATTTTATATTTATATCATCAGACTCATACCGGGCCTTGACAAACACCTGCCAGTCCCGGAAGTACTGCGGCTCATCGAGAAAGACATAGACCCGGCCCCGGGGATCCGCAAGCTTGAGGTAGTCGGCGTATAGCTGTTCGAGATTGCGGACATCGTTGCGGAACGGGGTGAAACAGGGATTTTCGAGGTTGAGGAACAGGATATTGTTCCGGGGCACCCCTTTCTCGTCGATGAGATGGTTTATCGTCTGACGCAGGAGGGTGCTCTTGCCGCAACGGCGCACCCCGACGACCGAGACCACCTGGCGGATATCGCAATACTCCCGGACCGTTGCCAGCGCCCGGCGGGGGATCCCGGCCTCATAGGTCTCCCCGCGCCAATGGGGATTCTGATCAACGATCGCCTCTTCAAACACAGAATCAACTCCGAACCATCAATAAATATTTCGGAGCATACCCCGAATCTACAAGGTTGTCAAAAACCAGTCCACAGTCCGCCGCAGGCCGTCATCAAAGCCCACCGGCGGCCGCCAGCCGGTGGCGGCCCGGAACCCGGAATCATCCACGACCAGGGAACCGGTGAGACGGGATATCTCCCGGCCGAGACCGGCCAGTTTCGCGGTCATGACCAGAAGGGACGGCGGCACCGGCAACAGGCGGCAAGGCCGGCCCATGGCGTGCGCCAGGCCACGGAGAAGGCGGGCGGTGGACACGGGCTCGCCGTCGCTTACGAGCCAGGCCCGGCCCGCGGCCCGCTCGGCCGAGAGGCAAAGATACAGGGCATCGACGAGGTTTTCCAGACAAATCATGGATCTCCGGTTCTCCACCAGGCCAAAGGGCATGGGCGCACCGGTGGCAACCAGCCGCATGAGCCGGAGGAAATTGCCGCCCACGCCGGGGCCGTAAACCAGCGGCGGCCGCAAGACCACAATCTCCATGCCGCTCTCCTCGCCGACGGCGAAAAGCCGTTCTTCCGCCTCGCGCTTGGAAATCGAATAGGGATCAGCGGGCGCGGGCGGGGAGGCATCATCGAAGCGCCCCTCCCCGCCCAAAACCTTGACCGTGCTGACATAAACGAAACGGCGCACCCCTGCGGCCGCGGCCTGCCGGGCGAGATTGACACTGCCCGCGACGTTCACCCTGCGGAACTCGGCCAGGGGATCCCTTGCCCGTTCCCGCATCACATGGACCCGCGCGGCCAGATGCACGACCGCGTCCACCCCGGCAAGGGCTGCGCTCCAATCGGTATTGCCGTCGATATCACCGACAACGGCCACCCTGCCGGGCAGATCGGCGGCCCTGCGCAGCGCGGCGACCACGTCACCCCCCTCGGCAACCAGCCGCGCCGTCATGGCCCTGCCGACAAAGCCGCCTGCGCCGGTGACGAGGCACCTCATGCCCGTCCTCCCCTGACGTGTTCCCGCACAAGCATGAAAAGCATGCCCCCAAACAATAAAAACTCGGTCGCCACCGTGGTCATGACCGCGCCATAGGGGCCATGAGCCGGGATCAGGAGAAAATTGCCAGCCACGTTGAACAGAGCCCCAAGGACCACGGCCATCGCGTACCCCCCTTCACGGTTTATAGCGATCGCCGCCTGGGTGAGGATGGTATTGGGAAACATGAAAAGAAAAGCGCCGCCAAGCCCTGCCAACATGCCTGCGGCAGGGGCGTACTCCGCTCCGAAGGTAAGCGACACCACCGGCCCGGCAAGCAGAAAGAGCAGGACGGCCGCGGCCACCCCGGCCGCTGTCATGACGCCCACATAAGGCCACAACAGACGGAAAAAGGCGGCCCGGTCCTCTATCACCCGCAACCTACGGAAAAACACCGCGCCCACGGGAGACAGGAGCAGTATCCCGCCGGCGAGCAGTCTCGCGGCCGCGGCGTAATACCCAACCTGGGCAGCATCTCCGGAAAGATACTTTAACACGACGATGTCGCTGCGCAGGTACACCTGGGTGGCGGCGTCAATGGCAAGAAAGAGGAGAACCCGGCGGTAGAGGATGACTGAAAAGGCAAAAGATGGCCGCGGCAGAATGCCGGCGAGAAAAGGGTACACCATTGGCGGCAAGAGGCCGGCCGCGCCGCCGACGAATATCCATACGAGTCTTCCCCCGCCAAGAAACAGGCCGGCAAGCATGCCGGCCGCGGAAAATGTGCGCGCCCCGACCTGCCACAAAGCGTCACGGAGGAACACGCCGCGTCCTTTTATCCGGGACGAGGCGATGTCAGACAAGGCGGACAGCGCCATGAAGGCCAGCCCGGCGGCCACTGCGGCCTTGTGCATCAACGGAACGAGAAGGACGAGAACACAGCCGCAGGCGAACGCGACCAACACGTGCCCCACGGCCATCCCTGCCATCTCACCGGCAGCCGGCCCATCACCGCTCTCCCGGGCCTCCTCACGGAACACCAAGGCCCGGAAACCGCCTTCCATGACCATCAGATATATGGAGACAATGCTGGTGACGTAACTGAAATCAGCAAAGCCTCCAGCGCCAAGAACCCGGCCGGTGACAAAACTCACCAGCATCGAGGCCACGGCCACGTATCCTACCGCGAACCACTGTCCAGTCAGGGCCTTAAGCACGGGAGCGCTCTCCTCGGGGGCCGAGGATGTCAAAGTAGAATTCTTCCCAGGCGTATTCAAGCATCTTCTGCGAAAAACAGCTCACCGCCCGTTTACGGGCCGCTTTCCCCATCCTTGCGGACAGGAGCGGGTCTGCGGCAAATTTCTCCATGGCCCGGGCCAGGGTATCCACGTCGCCGGGGGGAAAGAGCATACCGGTCTCCCCGTCGACGACCGCGTCTGTGATCCCGTATATCCTGGAACCGATGGCGGGGATACCACTGGCCGCGGCCTCGATTATCATCACGCCGAAGCCTTCACGGTAGCTTGGCAGGCAAAGGACATCGGCCGCGGCCGTGTAATCTTCCGGTCTCGACGTATACCCCGCGAACCTGACCCGATCTGCAACCGGAGCGCATATCCGGCCCAGTGCATCGATCATCCCCTCCTCGTCCGGACCGACGAAAAGAAGCCATATATGAGGATAGCGCATGGCCACCGGCAGAAAGGCGCGCCCCAGATCGAGCACCCCCTTGTCGCGGTTCATCCTGCCGATAAACAAAAAAACACATGCGTCGTCCTCGATTCCGAGACGTTTTCTGGTGCGGGCGCGCCTTTCTGCCGGTGGC
>JALWTY010000232.1 GCA_026993265.1 Desulfobacterales bacterium | reverse complement strand
GGCTTAGGGGTTTAGGGGCTTAGGGGTTTAGGGGCTTAGGGGCTTAGGAGGGCAGGGATCTAGGCTGACGTCACGAAATGCAAACGACCTCATCCACTCACTGTTTCCTGTCCCCTGTCTCCTGTATCAGAGCAGGCGGGGGCAGAGTTTCCTGCGGCTGAGCTTCCAGTAGGCGCCCCAGGCCTTTTTCAGCCAGTGGCCGACCACCGGCATGGGCCGCACCACGGCCCTGTTTTCGTCCCGGTGGACCAGGGCCGCGCCGTTGCCGAAATCCATCACACAGAGGATGCTGACCTTGTCCCGGTAACCGGCCACGGGCGCGCGGCCGGCGGCAAGGGCCCTGATGTTCTCGACCGCGACCCGGGCCATGACCTCGGCCAGATGGCCCTGCTTGGCGCGCCAGTCCGGCCCCTCGAGGGCGGCGCAGTCGCCGACCGCGAACACGTTGCCGCAACCCTCCACCCGGCAGTGGTCGTCTATCCTGATGAACCCGGCCTCGTTTCCGGGAAGATCGCTTTCCATGAAGAGGTCGTGGCCGCGGCCGGCGGCGATGAACATGGTGAGGTCGCTTTCGAGCCTGGATCCGTCCTCGAACACCACCCCGCCCTTGTCGAACTCCTTTATCTTCAGACCGAAACGCCGTTCTATCCCCATCCGGCCAAGCCAGGAAACCAGCATTTCGTAGGCATCCTCGCCCAGGCGGATACCGGGCTTGGGCATGGGAGCGAACAGGGTCAGCTCGAAGTTGTCCCGCAGCCCCTTTTTCCGCAGCAGGTTGTGGAGGTTGAAGATGAACTCGAAGGCCGGGCCGCCGCGGACTGCTGAAGGGTCCTTGGGGTTGCCGCCAAAACCGACCGCTATCCGGCCGCGGCCGCGGGCGATCAGGGAATCGATCCGGTCACGGATCTCCAGGCTCGCGGCCGGCGGACCGCAGATGGACAGGGTGTGCTCCATTCCCGGAACCGGCACCTTCCCGGCCCCAACCGCGATTATCAGGTAATCGTATCCCAGGGTCCGGCCGTCTCCGAGCCTGACCTTTCCGGCTGCGGCGTCCACCGCGGCCACCGGCGCAGCGATCAACCTGAACCCGTGAATACCGGCGGTTTCCGCAAGCGGCAGGCAGACGTCGCCGAAACCGATCTCCCGGGTGGGTATCCAGATGGAGATGGGATAGATATAGAGATAGTCACGGTCGCTGACCATGGTCACGTCAAAACCGGCCTTCCGGGCCGCTATCGCGCTCTCGAGCCCGGCGAATCCGCCGCCCAGCACCAGCACCTTGTCAGCCATGATATTTCCCCTTTTCAAAAGACCACGCCGTGCCTCCGGCCGTTGCGACAGGCCGCGCGTGGCCGCAGTGTTGCGGACGTCACACTCTTTCCTTTTCAAGCTCCATGATCCAGGATTCCATGGCCTCCCTGGCCACTGCCTTGGGAGCCTCCTGGAAGGATACGACAAAACGGTCGGCAAGTTCGGCTATGCCGATGGAGCGGGGCCTCACCCCCATCACCAGTGGCGACTCCAGTTCCTTGCCAAAACAGAATACAACATGTTTCGCCCCGATGATCGCGGAATCAACGCCGTCCTCCCCGAAACCGCGGGTATGGGCGTAATGATCGAACACCGCGATGAACACGGCCACGGGATGGGCCTCTATCCTGGCGCGGAAAAAATCCACCATGTCGTCCACCGAGGCGAACCCGGACCCTTCCTTCATGATCTCGGAGACCACGAGATGATAACGCTCCTTGAACAGCACTCGCCGCATAACTGCATACCTCCTTGTTCTGCGTAAGACCGGCAACTCCATGAGCCGATTGTGTGTTTATGCACATATGAAGCAGAACAGGAGACATGTCAATAAGTTTTTAATTAAATGCTAAACACACCAGCGCTTGACACAGCAACATTCCATGCCATAGACTGGATTCCGCTGACAATCCCATGAACCGGAATTCGCCACGATTCCCGTCCCGCACAACGGCCAGCCCATGGACAAGAGAAACTGTCTCTACCATCCCACCAGCCCGGCCCATTTCGAGTGTCATGAATGCGGCAACGGGTTCTGCCGCAGATGCATCTCGAAAAGAGAGGCCGCAAGCCTCGCCCATGCCAGGGCGCAGGTATCCTATTTCTGTCCCCGGTGCAACGTGCCCGCGGACGCGGTCGCGGTCGGCAGGCTGGTAACCCCGTTCTGGAAAAGACTGCCGCGGTTCTTTTCCTATCCCCTGAAAAGACAGCCCCTGCTCCTGAACCTGGTTCTGGCGCTGGTCAGCCTGGCCCTTTCCCACAGCGCCATAGGCCGAATAATCATGTGGGCCGTGCTGGTCAAGTATTCATACGCGGTCCTCACGGCCACGGCCCGGGGCAACCTGGAGCCGCCGGAGCTCTCCGTCGGCCTGATAACCGACAACTTCTTCCAGGTGTTCAAGCAGTACATGCTCTTCTTCATCCTTTCAGGCGGGGGCGCGGTGGTGGCCGGCTTCTGGGGGCCGGCGTTCCTGCTCGTCTACGCGCTGGCATGCATCGTGTTCCTGCCGGCGATGATAATGGTGCTGGTGACCAGCGATAACCTGATAAACGCCCTCAACCCGCAGTACACCATCAAGATCCTTGCGGCGGTCGGCGGCCGCTACTTTCAGATGCTGCTGTTTCTCGCCATGCTCATGGGCGCGCCCGCAAGCGTCGCCATGCTGGCGTTCAGGTTCCTGCCCGGCCCCGCAGCCTTCCTGATATCGTCCCTGGCGAGCAACTATTACACCATCGTCACCTACAACCTCATGGGCTACATCCTCCTGCAGTACCACGAGGAACTGGGATACGAGATAGAATACGGCGAATACCGGGAACAGAATCCGCTCGCGGAGACCGGAAAGGAAAAAGGACCCTACGACGACCTCATCGACGAGGTCAACGTGCTCGTGGCCGAGGACAGGCTGGAGGAGGCCATAGAGGCAATCGAGTCCGCAACCGGGGGAAACATCGACGACCTGGATCTCTCCTGCCGCTACTACGGCCTGCTCAAGGCGTGCAAGCGCTCAAGGGACATGCTCGCCCACGCCGCAAGGCATATCGAGCTTCTGACCAGAAAATCGGAGCGGAAAAAGGCCTGCGATGCGTACCGGGAATGCCTGGCCATCGATCCGGATTTCTCGCCCCCGTCCATGTCGCTGTTCAGGCTGGGAGGCTGGCTGCCGGAGTTCGGGGCGGACAAGCTGGCGGTGAACTGCTATGTAAGGTTCATAAAAAAAGCGCCGGAGAGCCAGCTCGTGCCCGAGGCGTACTTCAACATCGCCCGTCTGCTGCTCGACAAGCTGAACGATCCGGCCAGGGCCTCCGGGGTGCTGAAAACCCTGGTGGAAAGGTTCCCCGGCCACGAGATCACCATCGACGCAAGACGCTGCCTTGAGCAGATAACCGCCTGAGCCGCGTCACCGGTCAAGCGCATCCTCTGGCATCCTCCTGAATCCGTGACGGCTTCGGGGTGATGGCGAGTGCCTCAGGTTGAATTCATACGTTTTTCGCCAGGTTGCCACTTTGGTGAAAACTTCACCCCGCCGCCCTTCGGGGCGTCCGATAGCGGGCCAACATCTGACCCGCTATCGAACGCTCACGGGTTCATGATCCTGGCAGCGGCCTCGCTCTCCGGCGACTGCGGATACTTCCTGCGGATCACTTCAAGGCATGAAAGCCCCTTCTCATCCTGCCCCTGCCGGTAAAACGCCCTTGCCAGGGCCAGAAGCAGGGCGGGAAGATTCCGGTGACCGGGGCCCTTCATCAGGACGGCGGTCAGTTCGGAAGCGCAGTCGAGGGCTCCGGCCCCGGCAAACCGCATTGCCATGTTGAAGGCAAGTTCCCGTCCCATGCCGCGGCCGGCGTTTTTTCTGTACTCACGATACAACTGAACAAGCTCATCCTCCCCTCCCGGCACCGAGCTGAGACGGTTCATCAGCCTGAGAGCGGTCCTTGCCCACGATTCGCCGTCTCCGGCCATCTTTTCCGTCCGCAGGAGATGCCTCAGGGCCTGGATGTTTCCCGGCTCCCGATCCAGGACCGCGGAAAAGGCGCTCCTGGCCGCGTCCAGTTCCAGGGCGGAGAGCTTTGCCATGCCCTCTTCCATCAGGCTGGCGGTCTCGTCCACTTCTTCCTCGTCCCCGCAGTCCTCCTCCGCAGGTCCGGCGGTTTTCAGGTGCAAAAGGCCGAGGAGCGCGCCCCACACCAGCCCGCCCACGTGCCCCATGTAGGCGATGTTGCTGTTTTCATTCAATGCCTGCTGCAGCAGCTCGTTCCCGACCCATACCGGCAGCAGATAGAGGGCCCTGACCCTCGCGTAGCCAAAGATGAAGCCGAGGGAATAAAAAATCCGCACCCGGCCTCCGGTGCCGTAGATCACGGTCAGCGCGCCCATAAGGCCGGCAATGGCCCCGGAAGCGCCAACCAGAGGAATGTTGGAATCGTGGTATATGAGACCGAAGAACAGGGCCGACAGGTAACCGGCCAGGATGTAGCCGCCTGCATAGGCGGCCCGGTTGCAGGCAAGCTCGAGAATGGAGCCGATGAGCCAGAGAAAGACCATGTTGCCGACAAGATGCATGATCCCGCCGTGGAGGAACATGTAGGTCAGGGGAGTATACCAGCGGAATCCGGCCGGCCGGTAGCCATAGGCAAGGGCCGGCACATCCTTCTCCAGCCGGACGAGCCGGGCCCGTTTCTTCCGCCATTCCGCGTACGCAGGGCTGCCGCGCGGGATGACAGTTCCCTGCCGCAGCATACGGGAAAACACCGCGTCGCCCTCGATCGTCCAGTAGACCGCTGCGGCCCCGCCCCGGGCGCTTGCCTTCCTGAACGATTCCAGGTCTTCATTCCGGCCTTGCCGCTCGAGGAATTTCTCGTAAAGAGATTTTTCCATCCGGTAAAGGCCGGAAGAGGAATAGTATTCGAGCAGGTCGGCGGTGCGGGCGTCCTCGTCCGCCTGGAAGAAAAAGAACACCGCGCAGTTCGCCAGAATGAGCAGGATGGTGAGCCACGGCGGGTTGCTCCATCCCGACCTGGAGGAAAGCGGCACTATGAGCATGACGGTCTGCCTCCGGTTGCGTTCTGCCGGACAGCGAAATCAGGTGGTGCGGTTTTCGCGGACAAAGTCCGCCAGGGTCCTGAGGGTGGAGAGGATGCGGCGGCTGTTGTCGTCGTTGCCTATGCGGACGCCGTAGCGGTTCTGGATGTTGAAGACTATCTCCACCGCGTCGAGGGAATCGGTTCCCAGCGGGGATTCAGGCCCGATCAGATACGAATCCGGGGTCATGTCATCCGGCACCCCGCCTTTTATCCGGCACACTTCACAGATCAGTTCGGCTATTTCCCTTTCAAGTTCGTCCATGCTTTTCTCAACTGCCCCCATGTTAGCGGCCGAAGCCTCCCCACGCCTCGCCTTCTGTCTTCTGGCTTCTGGCTTCTGGCTTCTGGCTTCTGAATCATATCCCGCCCCTGCGGATCCGCAACCATGAAAGCGCCAGGCACAAGAGACCAAAGCCGGAAAGCATGGCCAGATCAGGCCACACCACGGCGAGACCGCCACCGCGGACAAAGAGGGCCAGCAGGCTGTCGAGCCCCCAGGAAAGGGGGGAGATCACGCTGAGCGCACGCATGAACGGCGGCATGGCGTAGACCGGCACCATAACCCCGCCGATGGCCGCGGCCACCACCACCGAGATGGAGCCGAACATGGCGGCCTGCTCGTGGGTGCGGGCCATGACGCCCACGAGAAAACCGTACCCGCTGGCCGCGAAACAGGCGGCAAGCAGGGTCAGGACCAGGGCGCCCACATCCTCCGGCATGACCAGGGCGTCGGTTCCCAGGGCGGGGAGCAGCCATGCCCCCACCGCGAACAGAAGAATGAACTGGGCCACGCAGACCAGGGCGTAGGCCGTGATCCTGGCCGCGGCCAGGGTAAGCCGCGGTACCGGCGAGGCGAGCAGGCGGGCGAAGATGTGGCTGCGCCGCTCGTTCAGAATCACCGCCGCCAGCGGCACCACGATGAAAAAAATCCCGAACAGGGACCATGCCGGCACGTTGTGCTGCACCGCGGTGGGCACCACGGCGGCGCCCCCCGCGGTCTCCGCCCGCACCGCCACGGGTTCCGCGTCCGGCCGGGACAGGGACGGAATCTCCACCCGCGCCAGGGCTGCGGCCGGACCAACCGCGGCCACCAGCGCGGCCCGGATGCGGTCGGGCATGATCCGTTCGAACTCCGCGGTCATCCGCCTGGCCGCAATCCTCGCGGCAACGGCCCGGACCGCGCCGGTCACCGCTGCCCTCAATCCGGCGAATACGGCCGGGTCAAAGGTTATTCTGATCTCCGGCCGGATTTCTCCCCGCTCCCGCCCGTCCGGCCGCATGGCCGCGGCCGCGGCCTGTTCCAGCCTGCGTCCGAAGCCGGCCGGAACCACTACCAGGGCCTGAATCGCACCTGCGCGGCACTTGCGGGTCAGCCGGCCGGGATCCGCGTCCGGCCCGGCCATGACCGCCGCGATTCCGAGCTGTTTCATCTCCGCTGCCATCTCCTCCCCTGCACCGCCGCGGTCGAGATCGGCTATCACCACTCTGGCCCCGGACTCGCCCGCTATCCTTAGCACGTTCTGCTGCACCAGGGTGATGACCAGCACCAGCACCACGGGCATGAGAAAAAGGAGCAGAATCCCGGCGCGGTCGCGCCAGACGAGAACGAGATCCTTGAAAAGCAGAGCCGCGAACGCCCGCATCAGTCCTTGAGCCCCCTGCCGGTCAGTGAAAAGAAGAGTTCGCCGAGTGAAGAATGGCCGCCTGCGGCGAGAAGCTCATCCGGCGCGCCGTCGCAGATGACCCGGCCGCGGTCAAGGACCGTGATTCGGTCACACAGCCGCTGGGCCTCCTCCATGTAATGGGTGGTGTATATCAGGGTGGTGCCGGACGCGGGCAGCTCGGCGAGCCAGCCCAGGATCATCTCCCGCGACTGGGCGTCTATGCCCACGGTGGGCTCGTCGAGGATCAGGAGTTCAGGCCGGTGGACCAGGCCGCAGGCCAGGTTAACGCGGCGTTTCATCCCGCCGGAAAAGGTGTGGACCCGGTCGGCGCTCCTCATGGCCAGCCCGGCCCGTTCCAGGCACTCGTCCACCCGTCTGCGCAACCTTGCCCCGGCCATGCCGTAGAGACGGCCGAACAGCTCCAGGTTCTCGCGCGGGGAGAGATCCTCGTACACCGCGATCTCCTGGGGAACCAGCCCGATCATCCGCCGCGTCTGCCGGCCGGAGGCGGTCAGGCCGCGGCCGCGGATGCGGATCGCGCCGCTGTCCGGAAGGATGAGGCCGCACAGCATGGACACCAGGGTGGTCTTGCCCGCGCCGTTCGGCCCGAGCACGCCGTGGATCGTGCCCGCGGCCGCCGCGAACCCGGCCCCGTCAAGGGCGGGGCGGGAAGCGCCGGGATATGCGTAGCGCACCTGATCGACAAGGAGAAAGGGCTCGGCAGAAGACATGATGGCGCAGGATATCATCAGGGACGCGGAGAATCAACTTTGGCGGCACTGCGACAACCCTGAATCAGGACAACAGAACCACGCCGCCCCGCCAACGCGCTTTCAACGAGACACCGGCGGCCCTGCATCGCGATCCATCGCGGCTCCCTCAGCATGCCTGGGGGGAAAACCCATGAAAAAGGATATCTGCCGCAGGAAACCGAAGCCTGCGCGGCCATGTTCCCACTGCCAGTCAGGCGCGGCCGCCCGGGCCATGGCCAGCAGTTCATCCCCGGAATGGATGCGCATGGCGCTGACCAAGCCGTCCCACAGGCCCAGAAACGGCAGAAGCGGAACAATGAAGGTAAAGACGAATTTGAAAAAACGGTCCCGCCGGGTGCGGAAGGGATTGGCGAGATAGGCGAGGAGGCTGGGAAAGAACAGGGGCCGCAGATAAAGGGGGTTGCGGGGAAAGGGCTCGATTATCAGCACCGGTTTGCCGTCCCGGGCCGCGGCCGCGATCACCTGCCTGGCCTCGGCCGGGCGGAAATGGTGGAACACGCAGAAGAAGCTGCGGCCGTCGTGGGCAATGGCCGGGTCCACCGCCATCGCGTCCACCGGTTCGGGCCAGAACCGGCAGCGGCCGTTGCAGATAGCCGCGACCCCGCTGGCCTCGCGGCCGCCGCGGAGGTCGGAGAGGACGACCTCGGGGATGTCGCCGGCCCCGGCCCTTTCCGCGGCCGCAACAATGGCGGCCGTGGTCATCCCGGTGCCGCTGCCGAGGTCGAGGAGCCGCCTGACCCCACCCTTTTCGATGAAACGGACGAATATGGGCGCGGCCAGTTCCGGGATCGGCCCGGCCGCGATCACCCGGCCCAGGACCTCCACCACCGAGTCACGGACGAAACGGGGGCAGAAACGGGAATCGTTGAACTCGAACAGGTGGACGCGGCCCATTTCCGGTCAGTCGCCCGCCTCGACAATACGGCGGTTGGCATGGGCGAAACGCCAGAAGGAAAAGAAATCGGCAATGAAGCGGCGCCAGCTGTCCGGCGATTTCCACAGCATGGCCACATAGCCGAGCATGGTCCTGATCCTTGTGTAATGGTTCTTGTAGAACTCGATGAACAGCTCGTCGAGCCGCTCCCTGGTTATTCCCCTGGGGATGAAGAGGAACTCCATGCAGTCCATCCGTTCCCAGTCCTCGGTGAACTCGCCCAGTTCATGGATCCGCTCGTAAAGGGGCGAACCCGGAAAGGGAGTGAACTTGGACAGGTTGAAATCGTCCACCGGCAGGGAGAAGACGTATTCCATGCTCTTTCTTATGCTCGCCTCGCTCTCTCCCGGAAGCCCCATCATCAGAAGCCCCTTGACCCTGATCCCGGCCCGGTGGATCATCCTGATCTTTTCGGCAAGCATCCCGAGATCGGCGTTCTGGCGGTGCTGGGCGAGGAGGTTTTCGTCCCCGGTCTCGATGCCCAGGCTTATCATCCAGCACCCCGCCCTTTTCATGAGTTTGAGAAGCTCGAAATCGATGTGCTCGGCCCGTACCGCGCAGTTGAAGGTCATGCCGAGGGAGTTTTCCATCATCAGGCGGCAGAACTCCTCCACCCTCTTGCGGTTGAAGGTGAACTGGTCGTCGTAGAAGTTTATGTGGCGGATGCCGAACCTTTCCTTCAGGTAGGCCATGTGGCGGTAGAGGTATTCGGCCGAGTTGTAACGGAAGGAACGGCGGAAGACCGAACGGTCGCAATAGGAGCAGGCGTATGGGCAGCCGCGGCTCGAGATGCAGCTCGTGTTCGGCGTCTTCGGGTAGTTGAAGATGGGCAGCTTGTAGGCATCCGGGAATCCGGCGAGCTTCTCGTAGGCGGGAAAGGGCAGGGAATCGAGGTCGAGGAGCTTTTTCCTGAAACCCGTGAAGCGCACCCGGCCATCATCGCGGAAGACCAGCCCCTCGATGGCGGCGGCGCCCTCGCCCCCGCTTTCCACCAGCTCGCGCATGGCCTCCTCGCCCTCGCCAACCACGACGAAGTCCACGCCGGGAAACTCCTCGAGCACCTTCTCCCGCAGGGCCGAGACATGGGCCCCGCCGAACACGGTTTTTGTCTCAGGGACGGCCTCCTTCACCATCAGGGCGAGGCGGTGGCCGTCGATGAAACTCGAGGTGGTGCAGGAGAAGCCGACAAAACCGGGTTTTTTTTGCCGCACGTAATCGACGATGGTGCGGTCGGAGTCCGGATCGGCGAAACAGTCGACGATGTCGGCCGCGATCCCGTGCTGTTCAAGCCAGGCCGCGATGCTGGCCAGCCCGAGCGGCGGCATGAGGTTGGCCTTGCGGGCGATGTCCGCCTTGGCCGCCTCCTTGGAATACCCCAGGGGATGGACGAGAAGCACCCGTTTTTTTGTCTCACTCATACCTCAAATCCTTGACTGCTCTTGTTATCGGCCACCTGCCGTGTTTGCCAAGGCATTTTTTTCCTGTCCCCAGTCTCCTGTCCCCCTGAACATGACCGCGGCGTTTATGCCGCCGAAGCCGGAGTTGCAGCTTATCACCGCAGGACGGGCAAGGGGCGCAGGCTTTCTTGCCGCCATTTCCGCGCCGGTATCGGGCTGCCTGAGCCCCACCGTGGGCGGAACGACGCCCTCCTCGATGCTCATGAGCGACACCGCGGCCTCGATCACCCCGGCCGCGCCCAGGCAATGGCCGATGGCGCCCTTGACCGAGTAGAAGGGAACCTCCGGGGCAAAACGGTTGAAGGCGCGGATCTCCATGGCGTCGTTGTACACCGTGCCGGTGCCGTGGCCGTTGATGGCTCCGGGGGCGTCCGGGGAGAAGGCTGCCAGGGTCCGGCCAAGTCCGGAGGCCTCGCGGCAGGGCGCGGTGATGTGGACCGCGTCGCAGGACGAAGAAAAACCGGCGGCCCGGAGCCCGCCTCTCCACCCGGCCGCGGCAGCCGTTTCCCTGCCCGCGAGGAGAACGAACCCGGCCCCCTCGCCCAGGACCAGGCCGTCGCGGTCACGGTCGAACGGGCGGCAGGTCTCTGCGGCGAGCGCCTTCAGGCTGTCGAACCCGCTGACCACGAAGCGAGACACCAGGTCGACGCCGACCACCAGGACTGCGGCGGCCGCGCCCGAATCTATCATCGAGACCGCGCTGCCGATGGCGATGGTGCCGGAGGCGCAGGCCGCGCTGACAACGCATCCCGGATCCGCAATCCCGAGCCGGGCGGCGATCATCCCGGCCAGATCACCAGCCTGGCCGCAGGCCCCGGGGCCATGGAAAAAAATCTCGTCCACCGCGCCCTTGGTCGAGGCCACGAGCAGTCTTGTCCCTTCCGCAAGCGGCGGAACCATGTCCGCGACCACGTCAACCAGAGCCTCAAGACGCTCCACGCTGCCCACAGGCCCGCTGACGCCGTCCGCCAAAACCGCCGGACGAGGGCCGGAAAGCCCGGGAAACTCCACCATCCGCACAGCGCTCCTGCCCGCAAGCAGCCCTTCCCAGGTGGCGTCGAGGCCGCCAAGGCCGGTGACCGCCCCGTATGCGAGCACCGCCGCGCTCACTCCAACCTCCCGCTGCGCCAGCGTTCACGGAACTCCTCCATCCACGGCGGAACCACGAACAGGATCTCGCCGCTCTCCGGCTCGGTAAGAAGCTGCACCGTGGCGGCCTCGGCCGCGATCCTGCCGTCCTCGCCGCGGATGGTGTAGGCGTAGTCGAGCCGGGCCGCCTCGGTCCACAGGAGCCTGGTCTCTATCTCCATGACCTCATCGAGCCGCAGCGGCGAACGGTAATCGATGTTCAGCCGCACCACCGGGGCCGCGACCCCGGCTTCGATCAGCCGCTGATACCCAAGTTCGGGATATTTTTCCCCAAGCGCCACCCGGCCGTCGTCGAGAAAGCTCACGTAGTGGCCGTGCCAGACGATACGGAGCATGTCCACCTCCTCGAAACGGACCCGCCTGCGGCACACGGCCACGAGCGGAGCGGGCGCGGTTTCATCCATGCCGCCGGTCAAACCGCTTCCTCCTCTTCTCCCGCCGCCTGGACGTAGACGACCCGGCCGCGGGCGACCTTCTCCCCGCCGCAGGAAAGGACGAAATCGGCTCCGATCCCGCCGCCGCTGTCATCGAGTGACAAATCCACCCGCAGAATGCGGTCCGGGGCCACCATGCCGGTGAACCGGCTGCGCTCCTGGGACAAGGGCCGGAGAGGTCTGCCAACGCGCCTCTCGGCCACGAAACGGACAAGCGCCATCTGGACCACGGCCGGAAGCACCGGGTTGCCGGGGAAATGGCCCGCGAACACCGGCGCGTCGGGCGCGAAAAGAAACTCGGCCCAGACATTCCTCTCATCCCCGCCGCAGCCGCGCATCGCGGCCGCGACCCATTCCATCCCGGGTTCGCTCACGCCCATGTTCTCACCGTATCCGTTCAAGGGCCAGATCCGGTTCCGGCCAGGGATTGTCAAGAGTGATGCGCCCGGGCCCGGCGCAGACCTCGTAACCGCGGAAGAACCCGCCGCCCGCGCGGCAGCCGCGGCCGGTTCCGCGGCCATCTTCCACAAAGATGCGCAGAACGGCCCGGCCCGCGAGCCGGGCAAGCCCGCGCGTCCGGGGAAGACCATCATTTACCGTCACCGCGCCGCCACTGTCAACCCGGAGCGAGGCCAGGGTGACGCCGCTGGGATCGAGGATGGCGGCGGCATAGCCGCTGCCGCTCCGTTTCAGCAGCATTATCCCGGAAAACAGCTCCCCCCCGCGGCCGACCTCAAAACGCCAGAACGATTCGGCCGGAGCGTCCGGCAACGGCGCAAGCGGTCCCCTGGGCGCACCGCAGCCGCAGAGGATGAAAAGAAAGGCGCACACAGCGGCCAGGAGCCTCATTTCCCCCTCCCCGCAACCCAGGAAGCAACCAGGAGGGCAGCCGGCCAGGCCGCGCCGATTCCGGCCAGAGTGGTCAGCCCCAGGGTCTTCAGCGCCGGATGGGCGGCAAACACGAACACCCCGAAACCGATGACCGTGCTTGCGGCGCAGATGCTAACCGGCCGCGCGGAGCGGCCCGAGCCGTCACAGACGGCGAAGATGCCGTAATCTATGCTCAGGCCGCAGACCATTATGCCCATGAGGATGTGCATGAAGTTGAGTTCTCCCCCGGCCGCGCGCACGGCAAGGACCATGGCGGCAAGGGCCGCGCTCACCGGGATCATGGCCGCGAGCGCCGGCCTTGCGCCGCGCAGGAAGAGCAGGGCCGCGGCCGCGACCAAGGCTATGGCGCGCAGGGAAAAGATCACGGTCTCGCGGCGGAACTCCCTGGCCATCTCCTCCTTCCACGGGCCGGGCGCGAACACCCGGATTCCGGGGGAGCAATCCCGCAGGGCCGCGGCAAGCCCGGCATCGACCCGCCCCGACACCG
>JALWTY010000231.1 GCA_026993265.1 Desulfobacterales bacterium | reverse complement strand
TTTTTGTGGTTTACGGGCCGTTTTCCCCTTTCTGGCGCCCCTGCTTCTGCCGCTTTCCTGGCTGTACGCTGCGGTCATGCGGTTGCGGGCCATGCTCTACCGGACCGGGATCCTGCGCTCCGGCAGGGTGGGGGCGCCGGTGGTCTGCGTGGGCAACCTCACCTGCGGCGGCAGCGGCAAGACCCCGGTGGTGATGCACGTGTGCGGGCTCCTGCGCGCCGCCGGGCGGTTTCCTGCGGTGGTGAGCCGGGGATACCGCGGCGCGGCCGCGGCAGGGGTGAACCTGGTTTCGGACGGCAGGGAGGTCAGGCTCTCGGCGGCCGAGGCGGGTGACGAGCCCTTCATGATCGCCCGCCGCCTTCCGGGGGTTCCGGTGGTAACCAGCACCAGACGCCTCGACGGCGCCAGGTTCGCGGTCGAACGGCTGGGAGCGGACGTGGTGGTGCTGGACGACGGTTTTCAGCACCTGGCCCTGGCCCGGGACGTGGATCTTGTTCTGTTCCCGGCCGCGACCCTGCTCGGCAGCGGCCGGACCCTGCCCGCCGGCGTGCTCAGGGAACCGGTGAGCGCCCTGGCCCGGGCCCGCGCCTTTGTCATAACCGGCGCACAGGCCGGGGACGCGCGGGTTGAGCGTTTCCGCAAATGGCTCGGGGAAAAATTCCCCGGCCGGCCGGTTTTCCTTTTCGGCCTCGAGTACACCGGCCTGGTTGACGCCGAAGGAAAAGAGACGGCCCCGGCCGGCGGCAGGGTCTTCGCCTTCTGCGGCCTGGCCGCGCCGGACGGATTCCGCCGCACCCTTGCCGCGGCCGGATTCGATGTCGCCGGATTCCGCGCCTTTCCCGACCATTACGCCTACCGCGGCCGGGATCTTGCAGAACTTGCGGCTGAGGCGGAGGAATGCGGGGCCGGGGTTCTTCTCACCACGGAAAAGGATCTCGTCAAGATAGATCCGTCGCTTTGCCCGCTGCCGCTCGCCGCGGTGCGGACGAGGATCGTTCCTGACCCTGGATTTGAGCCTTTCTTGCGGTCTGTTGTTGGGTAATGTCTTGAGGTTACGGCAAATTTGATCTATACTATAATTGTATGTCATGATGTAAAGCTGTTCATGATGCTTTCGGGGAGGGGAGGTCATGAAAGGCGCGGTTTCGGTTGTCATCCTTTGTCTGGCCATGGTTCTGGCCGGCGCCGCAGGGGCTGCGGTCAGCGGCGTCTGCTCCAACTGCCACGTGATGCACAACTCCAGGGACGGTTCGTCTCTGTCATCCTCCCCGGTGGACCATCTGCTGGTGGATGACTGTGTGGGCTGCCATTCCACCACCACCGCATCCACCATCGAGAGCCTCGGCGGCTGCCCGGTTCCAAAGGTCTTCAACACCGGCGGATATCCGCCTTCGCCCCTGGCCGGGGGGAACTTCTACTATCTCTCCCAGGGCGGCGGTTACGACCGGTACGGCCACAATGTCCTCGGCATCGCCTCGCCCGATTCCTTTCTCACCCATGTGCCCGGCAAGCTGTACGGCGGCGCGCCAAAGACCATCACCGAATGTTACAACTGCCACAAGATGATGCCCGGCGGTCCTTTCTACTATCCGAGGAGCGGCGATATCCTCATCTGTGTCGACTGCCACGCCGAGCCCCGTCACCACCTGGACGATTCCGCCGCCGTGGTGGTTGACGGCAGCGGCGGCTGGTACCGTTTCATAAACTGGGTCAAGGGCATCGAAGACAGCGACTGGGAACAGACGGTCAGTTCCGCGGATCACAACGAGTACCTGGGCGAGACCGCGGCCGGCGGCGATTCCTTCAGCGAGTTGGCCTGCATGTGCCACGGCGACTTCCATGTCTTCTCCAACCCCTCCGGCGTCGGCACCGGTTCCCCCTGGCTCAGGCATCCGTCGGACATCGCCCTGCCCGCCTCGGGCGAGTACGCCGCCTACACCGTGTACGATCCCCAGGTGCCGGTGGCCCGGCCCGACCTGTCCTCCTATTCCGGTCCATCGGACGTGGTTACTCCGGGAACAGACCAGGTGGCCTGCGTCTCCTGCCACCGGGCCCACGGTTCGCCCTATCCGGACATGCTCCGCTGGGATTATTCCGCCATGCTGGTCAACGACCCCACCAACCCGGCCGCAGGCACCGGCTGCTTCCGCTGTCATTCCGGCAAGGACGACTGACTTCCTGTTTGTGTCTTTTTTGCGTCCGGCAGGCCTTGTGTGTTTTTTTTGCAACGTTTTCCCGCCGGACGACGCTGAGATTCTGCCTGTGAAACAATAACGATTTTTCAGTGCGTTATTGTGTGTGTCCCGTGTTTCCGGGTTCTTGGCCCGGCTTTTGCATGAAAAAACAGGCGTCGTATTTTGGTTCTGCCGCGCGGGCCGCGGGCCTGCGTTCAATCCGTGAAAACAAGAGGCATGACAATGCTCAAAAATATCTATCAGCATACCCTGGGCCGCGAGGTCAGCTGTTCCGGCATCGGTCTGCACAGCGGCCGCGAGGTCCGGATGGTCATGCGGCCGGCCCCGGAGAACAGCGGGGTGATCTTCCGCCGCACCGACATGGACGGAGCAGAGATCGGGGCCCTGGCCGGAAACGTGGTTGACACCAGGCTGGCCACCACCTTGGGCTGCGGCGGGGCCACGGTCTCCACCACCGAGCACCTGCTCGCCGCCCTGCGCTGTCTGGCGGTGGACAACGTGGTCATCGACATCGACGGCCCCGAGGTTCCGATCATGGACGGCAGCGCCGCGCCCTTCGTCTTCCTCCTCAGGAAGGCAGGGCTCGAGAAACAGAAGGCTCCCCGCCGTTTCATCAGGATCAAGAGGGAGGTCGCCTGGGAGGGCGGCGGCAGCCGCGTAAGCGTGTCGCCCCATGACGGCTTCATGGTCTCCTGCGATATCGAGTTCGACAACGCCCTGATAAGGAGCCAGTCCTACAGCCGTGAGCTGACCGGCTCCCGTTTCATAAAGGAGATCGCCAGGGCCCGCACCTTCGGCTTTGCCGAGGATATCGAGATCCTGCGCAAGAACGGGCTCGCCCTCGGGGGCTCCCTCGAGAACGCGGTGGTGGTGGAGAACGACCGGGTGATAAATTCCGGCGGCCTCCGTTACGACGACGAGTTCGTCCGCCACAAGACCCTTGACCTCGTAGGCGATCTCGTCCTGCTGGGAGCGCCGCTCCTCGGCCATGTGAAGGCGAGCAGGAGCGGTCATACCCAGCACCTCGCCTTCATGCAGGCCCTGCTCGAGGCCAGGGACGCCTGGGAGTACGTCGAGTTCGGCCGCGGCCGCAGGGAAGAGAAGCGTTCCGG
This sequence comes from Desulfobacterales bacterium, assembly GCA_026993265.1. Lineage (GTDB taxonomy): Bacteria > Desulfobacterota > Desulfobulbia > Desulfobulbales > JAJRZW01 > JAJRZW01. The sequence goes on along the minus strand of JALWTY010000231.1, from coordinate 67 downwards.
CGGCAACGTCGTGGTCCCCTTCCTGGTGCCGGGCCGCCCGGCCATGGCCGCCGGAACGCTTCTCTTC
>JALWTY010000230.1 GCA_026993265.1 Desulfobacterales bacterium | reverse complement strand
CGCTTTGGCTTTCCGTCGAGTAAAAACGGCAGAACGCCGTTTTTACGATTCCATCAAAGTTAGCAGGCTAACCATTGTCATAGAAAGGATAGGAGCCATGAAAAAAATCATCACCTGCCTCTTTCTCGTCCTCGCCGCCGCCACGGCCCGGGCCGCGGACATCGGCGAGATGCTGGCCGCGGCGGTGCGGCAGCCGACGGTGGCCGCAAGCGACATCGCCGCCCGCGAGGCCGTTCTGCGCAAGGAAGCGGCCGACAGCGCCCTCTACCCGAAGCTCAACGCCTGGTCGCGGTTCGAGAGCTTCAACTCGCCCACCAACCTCCGGCCCATGGCCCCCACCGAGGTCAACGTCCCGGCCGGGGAGGCCATCCCCTTCTCCCGCGAGATCCTCCGCTACGGGCTCAGCCTCGAGGCCCCGGTGTACGTGGGCGAGATCCTCGCCCTGCGGCGGAAGAGCGCCATCCTCGCGGACAAGGCCCAAATCGCCCATCAGGGTAAAATCGCAGGCCAGGAGGCGGCGGTGGTCAGCGCCAACAGCGTCCTCCTTTATCTTGCCCACCTCGACCAGGCCATCGCCGCCCGCCTGGCCTCTCTCGAAAAAACCCGCGACGACCTGGCGGTCAAGGTGAACTCGGGCCGCAGCCCCGGGGCCGAGCTCTTCAAGGTGGAGAACTCCATCAACGACCTCCTGGTCCAACGCAACGACCTGGCCGCAAGGATCGTCAACACCCGGCGCGACCTCGAGCACCTGACCGGCCTCGACATCGACGCTCCCGCCCCCATGCGGATGAGCGGGCAAATAAAAAAGGCCCCCTGGCTCGCCGAGATCCTGGCGGAAAAAGACCTGGCCGCGGCCCGGGCCGAGGTGAGGCGGCGCAAGCTGGCCCGTTACCCCAAGGTGGCCCTCTACGGCACCATCTCCGGCAACGACGGCTACGCCTACAACACCGACGAGCACATCTTCCGCGCCTACAACTTCGCCGGGATCAAGGTCACCCTCCCCCTCTACGACCGCGGCCTGAAGAGCGATCTCGCCGTCGCCCGGGCCGGGGAGGAAAAGGCCGCCCAGAAGCTCGCCGACCTCGAGGCCGAGCTCGCGGCCCGGGAAAAGGCCCTGTGGAAGAACCTCGAGATCCTGGCCCGGTCCCGGGATTTACAAAAGAAATCGCTCGCCAACGCCAAGAGGCTGCTCGCCATTGCCAAGGCCTCCTTCGACGCCGGCCGGACCACCACCGAGGAGTACCTCCGCTACGAGTCCCAGGTGCTGGCGGCCAGGGCGGCCCTGCTCGCCACCGAGAACGAGACCTGGCAGACCCGCGCCCGGCTGGCAAGCCTGTACGGCCAGGCCCTTGACGGGATAGTCCGCTGAACCTCACAACCCGCGACAAAGAGGTAAGAAAATGAAAGCAAAAAAGATCCTCTCCCTGCTCCTGGTGGTCCTGGTCGCCGTGGCCGCGGTCAGGCTGCTGAAGCTCCGCAAGGCGGCCCTGAAAAAGGCGCCCACGGCCCGGGTCCTGCCGGTGGTGGTGGACGCGGTCACCCTCGTCCGCGGGCCGGTGCGCCTCACCACCAGCGCCATGGGCATCGTCTCCTCCGACCGTTCCGCCACCCTCTCCACCCGGGTGAGCGGCCGGGTCCTCGAGGTCTTGAAAAAGGAGGGCGACCCGGTGAAGAAGGGCGAGGTCCTCGCCCGCATCGACGTGCGCGACCTCGAGGCCAGGAAAAAGGCCCTCGAGGCCAAGATCGCCGGGATCGAGTACGACCTCAAGGTCAAGCGCGAGGTCCACGCCCGCACCCTCAAGCTGCTCGAGATAAACGGCGCCTCCGTCGAGCAGTCCCGCAAGGAGGAGGCGGCCATCGCCAACCTGGAGAAAACCCGCGACAGCCTGCGGCAGAACATCCGCGAGATCGAGATCCAGAAAGGCTACGCCACCATCACCGCCCCGGTGGCGGGCACGGTGGCCAAACGGCTGGTGATGGCCGGGGACCTGGCCATGCCCGGCAAGCCCCTGTTCAAGATCGCGGCCACCGGCGGCCTCTACGTCAACATCGTCCTCCCCCGCGGGGTGCGGGCGGACGAGATCGTCTTCAAGGGCCGGGCCATCCCCCTGTCCCCCAAGAACGCGGCCATCGCCACCGGCCTGGCCCAGTACCTCGCCCCCCTGCCGCAAAACGCCGGGGTGGTGGAGGGCGAGTTCCTGCCGGTGGACCTGGTGGTCTACAGGGGGGAAAACGTCCTTTTGCCCAAGGACGCGATCCTCTCCATAAACGGCAAGAGCTACGTCTTCACCAACGAAAACGGCCGCGCCGTCCGCCACCAGGTCCGGGTCCTGGCCCGGGGCCGCGAGGGGGTGGTGGTCTCCCCCGATCTCGCCGGGGCCAGGGTGCTGGTGGCCAAGCCCGACATCCTCCTGCGGGCCATGGCAGGGGTACCGGTGTCAGAAGTCAGAAGTCAGAAGACAGAAGACAGAGGTGGAGACAATGTCTGAGTCTGCGATTGAGAAAAAGGGGCTGTTCGACTTCTTTTATACCCGGCCCTACCTGCTTTACAGTCTGATCGCCGCCTTTTTCGTCCTTGGGGTGTACGGGCTGGTGGTGATGCCCAAGAACCTGTTCCCCGATTCGGACCGGCCCACGGTCATCGTCATGACCCAGGTGCCCGGGGCCACCCCCAACGTGGTCGCGGCCACGGTGTCGAAACCCATCGAGATGGAGCTTTCCTCGCTGTCGCTCATCCGCCAGGTGAGTTCCACCAATATCGCCGGGATGTCCATCGTCACCGCCGAGTTCGAGTACGAGAAGGGGCTCGATCCGGCCGCGGTGGACGTCAATAACGCCATCAACAAGGTCCGGGCCAAGCTCCCGGCCGGGACCAACCCGGCCATCTACACCACCGGCGCCTTCACCCTGCCGGCGGACGTGTTCGCCCTGTCGCCCAGGGACGGGGGGCTGACAATCGCCGATGTCAGGAAGATCGTGGACAGCGACATCAAGCCCGCCCTGCTCCGCAACCCGGCCATCGGCAACGTCGAGGTCTTCGGCGGCTGGCAGTCGGCCATCGAGATCCGGGTGGACCCCTTTGCCGCCAAGGCCTGCGGGGTGGCGGTGAGCGACATCGCCGCCCGTCTCCGCGCCCTTGACCGCGACCTGCCGGTGGGTTTCTCCAAGGGCAGGGACTCCTTCTACACCATCACCTTCTACGGCGAGCGCGACCGGGTGGGCGAGCTCGAGCAACTGCCGGTGGCCAAGAACGTCCGCCTCGGCGATATCGCCACGGTCCGCTGGAAGAGCCAGACCAGGTTCTCGGGCTACCTCGGCAACGGCAAACCCGCGGTGGCGGTGGCGGTGCAGCGGGCCCCGGGCGGCTCGGTGCTCG
>JALWTY010000229.1 GCA_026993265.1 Desulfobacterales bacterium | reverse complement strand
GTTGTTACTCAACGGAAAGCCAAAGCGTAGCTTCGGCTTTCCTCTCGAAATTACGCAGTTTTTCAAACAGCGCAATTTCGCCGCCGCGTCCTGCGGCGGATGATGGACTCGTTGTTACGAGTCCATCTTATCTAAGGAAGTTGATTTTATTCTAGTTTATCGTCCAGACGCGGGTCAAACTAAAGTTTTTCCCGCCGACTGTCCCCTGATTCCTGTCCCCTGTCTCCTGTCACCGCCACATTTCCGGCAGAAGCGCGGCGATACGGCCGTCAACCCTTCTGCGGGTCGTCTCGTCAACCTCGAGAACGTGAGGGTACCACGACTTCATCCGGCAGTCGAAGACGACGGGAGGCGAAAGCCCGAGATGAAAGCGGCGGCACTCGCTGTCCGCCCCGTGGATATCAGCCGCGGGCTCGAAACGGGTGAACATGGTCCAGAGGAACTCCTGCAGGTTCACGGTGGCGGCGGATACGTCGTCCACCAGCACCACCACCGGCCAGTCACCCAGGCCGGGATAAGCGGCGAGCCGGGCCGGGAAATCGGGTTCATCGTCGTAAGAGGGACCGTTCACCACCAGGGTGCCGGGCAGAAACACATTTGCCCGGCCGCATTCCGGCGGCAGTGAACCGGTGAATTCCTCCCGCAGCACCCTCTTCTCATCCGCCCCAAGCCCCATCAGCATCCCCTTGGAGCCCTTGTTCACCTCCGGGCCGGTGTAGTCGAGGGTGTCCTGGGAGACGTGGGAGAAAACGAAGAGATCGCGGCCGAAATCGGCCCGCTCGAGCACGTGTTTCCACAGGGCGGGAAAGTCCGACACGTCCACCGGCCCGTCGGTGAGGATGAGGAACTTGGTCAGCGACAACTGGCCCTCGCCGAAGATACGCATGCCCGCGGCAAAGGCCTCGCGGGGGTAGCGGTTCTCCACCCGGGCCGCGGCCAGGCTGTGGAAACCGGTGTCGCCGAAGGTGACGAGCTGTTTGACCCCGTTCATCACCAGGGGAAAAAGCGGCGACAGCAGATCCTGGAGAAACTCGCCTATGTAGAAATCCTCCTGCCGGGGCCGGCCCACCACGGTGGCGGGATAGATGGCGTTGTCGCGGTGGTAGAGGCGGTCCACCTGGAAGACCGGATAGTCGTGGGTGAGGGAGTTGTAGCCGAAGTGGTCGCCGAACGGCCCCTCGGGGCGGCGCAGGTGCGGCGGAACCACGCCCTTGGCCGCGAACTCCACCCGCGCCACCAGCCGGTGGCCGCCCGCCGGGTCGTCGGCCACCTCGAGCTTGTCCCCCAGCAACAGGGAGGCGAGAATCAGCTCGGGAACGTTCTCCGGCAGCGGCGCGATCGCGGCCATCATCAGGGCCGGGGGGCCGCCGATGAACAGGCTCACCGGCAGGGGCTCGTTGCGCTTTTCCGCCACATGGTAGTGGAACCCGCCGCCCTTGTGGATCTGCCAGTGGATGCCGGTGGTGGCGTCGTCGTAGCGCTGGATGCGGTACATGCCCAGGTTGTGGCCGCCGGTCTCGGGGTGCTCGGTATAGACCAGCGGCAGGGTGACGAATGCGCCGCCATCGGTGTCCCAGGATGTGAGCAGGGGCAGCTCGGTGAGCCGCGGCGGGGCCATGCGGTTTTCCAGCACCGGCGCCCGCCTCACCCGTTTCAGCCCTATCTTGAGGGCCTGGCGGGCGATCCCACGCATCTTCCACAGCCCCCCGGGGCTGAAGTCAAACCGTTCCAGAAACCGCACCAGGCCGGAGACAAAGGCCTGGGGCCGGCCGCCGAAGGCAAGCTCCATCCGTTTCGCGGTGCCGAAGAGGTTGGTGACCACCGGGAAGGCGCTGCCCTTGACCCGGCGGAAGAACAGGGCCGGGCCGCCAAGGCCGATGACCCTGCGGTGAATTTCGGCGATCTCGAGGTAGGGGTCCACCTCCTCGTCGATGAAGATTATCTCGTTCTCCCGGCGGAGGAGCTCTATGTATTGACGAAGATCGCTTATGGTTTTCCTGCGCATGATTCCCCGCAAATATTTGCAATTTGGGCGCTATTGCCCTAAAAAGAGCCGGTGGTACTCGTCGTGGGAGAGGTGGCGCCGGAGAACCCCGGTCAACTCGGCGACGAGCCGGGTGATATCCTCGCCCTCCATCCTCGCGGCCAGGGTCCCGATCACCCTGGGCGAGGCGAAACGGCGGACAAAGGCGGCAAGGCTCCGGCGGTCGGTCTCCGGGTCGAGACCGAAACAGATGTCAAGCGGCTTCATTTCCTCCATGGTCGAAACCCTCACAAGATGGCGATCCTGAAAAAAAACAGTGACACGGCGGCCGATGGCGGCTGGATTCAGGACGAGGTCGGCTACCAGCGCACCTCCTGCCGGACAATTATCAGCAATCTCCTGAAAAGTCTCATGAAAAAGCGCCGCTTTCTCTGTCTGCGGCAGAAAGACGGCTATCAGTCGGGCAACACCGTGCTGGTCGAAGTGGCCGGGGACCGCCTTGCCATCGACAAACCGGTGGACTGGCCCGGCAGCAGCGCGCCGGTGACCCTGGTCTTCCGCGACGACCACATGCTCATCAACCACTGCACCGTAAAGGTCGCGGCGGTCACCGCGGACACCATATACACAAACTTTCCCGCCACGGTCTACCAGCTGCAGCGCCGCTCCCACTACCGGGTCGACGTGCCCCGCGCCAGCCGGGCGAGCATGACCGTGCGCGGCGAGTCCGTGCCCGGGTTCTACCTCCACGACATAAGCGCCAACGGCATCCTGGTAAGCCGCAGGCGGGAAGAACTGCTCGCAGCCGGCGAAGAGGTGTCGAACATCACCCTCACCATTCCACCGGACGACCCGCCGCGGGGGAATCCGGCGGCCCAGGACACAGTCATCTTTGTCTCAAAAGGCGAGGTGACACGGACCTTTGCCAGCAGCAAAACCCGCCTGTGCTACGCCGGAATAAAGCTTTTCGTGGACAGCCGCGAGGAAGAGGCCCTGCTCCGTTACGTCCGCCGCCGCGAACTCGAGCTTCTCAGGCGCTGACAGCCCGTTTTCTCAGCAGACCGCAAGGCGGCCCGGATCAGGACGAAACACGCCACCACACCTTCCTGCTTCTCGGGCCGTCGAACTCGCAGAAAAAGACCTTCTGCCAGGTGCCGAGCCGCATCTTTCCGCCGCTTATGATGATGGTCACCGACGAGCCCATGAACGAGGCGAGAAGGTGCGAGGGCGAATTGCCTTCCATATGGCGGTACGGGTAGTCGGGCAACATCTTTTTCATCGCGCCGACCAGGTCGGAACGCACCGCGGGGTCAGCGCCCTCGTTTATGGTCAACCCGGCCGTGGTGTGGGGATTGAAGGCCACGAGCACGCCGTCCCTGATCCCGCTCTGCCTCACCGCCGCGGCAAGCTCGCCGGTTATGTCCAC
>JALWTY010000228.1 GCA_026993265.1 Desulfobacterales bacterium | reverse complement strand
GATCCCGCCCCCCGCCTGGTCCTGGTGCCGGGGCTGGGGCTGGTCGCGGCCGGGGAGACGGTGAAGGCGGCCCGGATCGCGGCCGACATCGGCGAGCACACCCTGCGGGCCAAGGCGGCCGCGGCCGGGGTGGGCGAATGGGTCGATCTCGACGAGAAACACATCTTCGCCATGGAGTACTGGAGCCTGGAACAGGCCAAGATCGGCCGGGCCGCACCGCCGCTGCTCGCGGGCCGCGTCGCCCTGGTTTCCGGGGGCGGCGGGGCCATCGCCGCGGGCATCGCCCGCCAGCTCATGGCGGCCGGGGCCAGGGTGTTCCTGGGCGACATCAGCATGGAGCGGCTCGAACGGGTCCGGGCCCTGCTCGCGGACGAGTTCGGCGCCGGGCCCGAGCCCCTGGAGATGGACGTCAGCTCGGCCGCCTCGGTCCGGGCCGGGATCGCGGAACTCGTCCGGGCCGCGGGCGGGCTCGACATCCTGGTGCCCAACGCCGGCATCGCCCACGTGGCCAGGATCGAGGAACTCGACGACGACAGCCTCGCCCGGGTGATGGCGGTCAACTTCAACGGCGTCTTTCTCCTGATCCGCGAGGCCGTCCCCGTGTTCAAGGCCCAGGGCACCGGCGGCAGCATCGTCATCAACAGCTCGAAAAACGTCTTCGCCCCGGGCGCCGCCTTTGGCGCCTACAGCGCCTCCAAGGCCGCGGCCCACCAGATGGGCAAGATCGCCGCCATGGAGCTGGCCGGGATCGGGGTGCGGGTCAACATGATCAACGCCGACGCCATTTTCGACGACCACGGCATATCCTCCGGCCTCTGGGACGTGGTCGGGCCGGACCGGATGCGCTCCCGCAACCTCGACCCCGAGGGGTTGCGGGACTACTACCGCCAGCGCAACCTGCTCAAGACCGAGGTCACCGCCGACGACGTGGGCCGGGCCGTGGTATTCTTCGCCTCCGGCCAGACCCCCACCACCGGCGCCACTTTACCCGTGGACGGCGGGGTGGCGGCCGCGTTTCCGAGATAACTTAACCGACAGGAGATAACAATGGCCGAGATAAAGAGCACCATGGAGATGGTGATGGAGCGGGCCGCCCGGATCGCGGCCAAGGCCGGCGCCCCGGCCGCGGACGACGAGCGCGAGAAGGAGGGCATGCGGGCCGCGGCCGCCTTCATGGCCGGCGAGGACGTGGACCTGGCCGGGAAACTCAACGAGGCCGGGGCCGCGGGCCGGGAGGTGCTGCGGGGCATGGTCTCGGTGCTTCTCCGCAACATCGTCCTGCCCCGTTTCGACGAGCAGATGGACTCCGCCGGCCGGGCCATGGCCGGGCTGCTTTCCCTTGCCGGCAACAACGCCGAGCTTGCCGCCTTTTTCGGCGAGATGAAGAAGATGCTCGACCAGTACCAGGCCTCCCGCAAACAGATGCGGGACCAGCTCGAGGAGGCCTTCCGCCGTCAGGCCGAACAGCTCGAGGGCGAGCTCGCCCGCCAGACCGGGATGGCGATGAAGGTGGAGCCCTCCCAGCATCCCCGGTTCCAGGAGGAGTGGCTGCGGGTGCTAGACCAGTTGAACGGCCAGTACGGCCAGGCCCTGGACGAGCAGAAGGCGATGATCGCCCGTTTCCTGGGGGTGGCTTGATGGCGGTCTTCACCTTGCGGGTGGAGACGGACGGGGGGGAGCCCGTCCCCCGGATGGCGGCGGAAAGGCTGCTTGCCCCCTGGGCCGCGGCCTGGGGGCTGCGGCTTGCCCGCAAGGAGAGTCTTTTCGTCCTTTACCCCGGCCGCGGTGGGGATGAGGCCTTCTGGCCCGCCCTGCGCGGGCTGAGACAGCGCTGTGACGCCCTTTCCTTCCGGGTCGAGGCGGAGGTGGAGGCAGGGACATGACCCCGGCCCGGGAAAAGCGGCTTGCGGCCTTGAGGCGGGCCCTGGCCCGGCGCGGTTTCGACGGCCTGCTGGTGGCGGGTTACGCCAACCGCCGTTATTTGAGCGGTTTCCGGGCCAGGGACATGGGCCTGGGCGAGAGCGCGGGGCTGCTCTTCATCCCCCGCCGGGGCGGGCCGTTCCTCCTTACCGATTCCCGTTACGAGCTGGCGGCCGGGGAAGAGGCCCCTGATTTCGAGGTGCTCATATATCGCTCCGGGCTTTTGAAGATCCTGCGGCCCTTGCTGCGCGATCTCGGGGTGCGCCGCTTCGCCTTCGAGTCCGCCTGGCTTTCGCACGCGGCCGCCCTCCGGCTCATCGAGGGTTGCGCTGCGGAAGGCGTCCGGGCCGAGGCCGCCTCCGGCCTGGTCGAACGGCTGCGCCGGGTCAAGGACGAGAGCGAACTTGCGGCCATCCGCCGCTCGGTGCGGCTCAACGAGGAGGTCTTTGCCGCCTTCATGGAGCGTTTCGAGCCGGGGATGACCGAACGGGCCGCGGCCCGGATGATAGAGAACCTGATGATCGGGATGGGGGCGGAGTGCCCCAGTTTCCCCACCATTGTCGCGGCCGGGGAAAACGGCGCCAAACCCCACGCCGAACCGTCGGAGCGGCGGATAGAAAGGGGCGAGCCGGTGGTCATCGACATGGGCCTGGTCCTCGGCGGTTACTGTTCCGACATGACCCGCACCGTGGTCCTGGGCCGGGTGAACCCGGAGATGCGCGAGCACATCCGCCTGGTGCGCCGGGCCCAGAAGGCGGCCATCGCCGCGGTCTGCGCCGGAGTGGAGGCCTGCGCGGTGGACCGGGCCGCGCGCAGGATAATCCGGGACGCCGGCCACGGGGACCATTTCGGCCACGCCACCGGCCACGGGGTGGGGCTCGACGTGCACGAGGCCCCGTCGCTCAACTCCCGCAGCCACCTGCGGCTGCGGCGCAACATGGTGGTCACGGTGGAGCCGGGCGTCTACATCCCCGGCCGGGCCGGGGTGCGGCTCGAGAACATGGTGGTGGTGACGGAAAAGGGCTGCGAGGTCCTCAACCGCGACACCACCTTCCTCGACCTGTAGAACCACGGAAGGCGGAAGTCGAAAGTCATCAAATCCTTGGAATCTCAGAAACCTGAATCCGTGAGCGTCCGATAGCGGGCCAGATGCAAGGAGGCAACGATGTTGATTATACTTCGGTATACAACAGAGTTGCCGACACAGCAAATGGCCCGCTCATCAAGCGCCCCGAAGGGCGGCGGGGTGAAATTTTCACCAAGGCAATTTTTCTAGAAAAACATCTTATTTCAAATAGATGCTTTAACAAAATCTACGAAGCCGTCACGGATTCAGGAGAAACACCTGGGCGCGATGAAGGCCAGGGCCACCAGCACCACCACCCCGAGGAGCCGCTGCATGGTCCGGGGGGAGAAACGGTTGGCCCCGAGGAAGGAACCGGCGTAGCCGCCCGCGGCCACGGCCGCGACCAGGGGGACGAGGGTGGCGGG
>JALWTY010000227.1 GCA_026993265.1 Desulfobacterales bacterium | reverse complement strand
GTAGCGAGCGCAGACGAGGCAAGGAAAAATCCGGCGAAAAAGCGCAGTTTACATAGGGTAAATGAGCATTTTGAGCCGGATTTTGACGCCGCATCGTCAAGCGCAGTAGTTTTTCAACGGGCTGTTAGCCTGCGCGCCTCGGGCGCCGCGGGCAAAACCTTGCCCGACGCCCTGCCACCGGCTGCCGTCAGCCTGACGGTACGCTTCCAAATACTGATGGACTCATAACAACGGGTCCATCATCCGCCGCAGGACGCGGCGGCGAAATTGCGCTGTTTGAAAAACTGCGTAATTTCGAGAGGAAAGCCGAAGATACGCTTTGGCTTTCCGTTGAGTAACAACGGCAGGAGGCCGTTGTTACGATTTCATCGATACTTGAGCGGGGGGAAAAATGGAACTGAACATACTTTCCCTATCCTGGTCCAACATGCGGCGCAAGCTGTTCAGGAGCGTCGCGATTTCCCTTGCGGTTCTGGTGGTCGCGGCCACCCTGTTCAGCGTCACCACCATCATGGACTCGGTGGAACAGAGCCTCGAGCGCGGCACCTCCAGGCTCGGAGCCGACATAATGGTCGTGCCGGCAGGGGCGGAAAACGAGGCGAGAAGCGCCCTGCTCGCCGGCAAGCCGTCCACCTTCTACATGGATGAGGCCATAGTGGACCAGGTCAGGAAGACAGAGGGGGTCAGCGCGGCCGCATCCCAGACCTTTCTCAAGACCTCGAGCTACTCCTGCTGCGACGTCAGCGACATGCTGCTCATCGGTTTCGACCAGGAGAACGATTTCACCATCATGCCCTGGCTGACCCAGGCCATGGGCAGGCCGCTCAACAACGATGAAGTGATAATGGGCCGCAACATAACCGCCTACGCCACCGGCTTCAGGCTCAACTTCTTCAACACCCAGTTCAAGGTCGCGGGCATGCTGGAGGAGACCGGCATGGAGTTCATCGACAACTCCATCTTCATCCCCTACAGCGGCCTTGAGAGAATCCACGCCAATATCGAGAAAAACGAAAAGACCAGGGGAACGCTTCCAACCGGCAAGGTATCCACCATACTGGTTCAGGTCGATCCCCGGTACACCGCCGACCGGGTGGGGCTGTTCATCGAAGCCAACATAGACGGGGTCAAGGCCATTGTCACCGACAAGATCATCGCCTCGGTGCGCAAACAGATGTTCATCCTGCTGCGCAGCATCATCTCGGTCAGCGTCATCCTGTGGATCATGGCGCTCATCCTCATCGGCGTGGTCTTCTCCATGATCGTCAATGAACGCAAGAAGGAGATCGGCATATTCCGGGCCATGGGAGCGAGAAAAGGCCACATCTTCCGCATCATCATCTCAGAGGCCACCCTGCTGTCCCTCTTTGGCGGAGCAACCGGCATAGCCGTGGGCGGCGGCATTCTCGCCACCTTCCGCGACACCATCAATGCAAGCCTTCACGTCCCCCATCTATGGCCCAGCACCGGGAGGCTGGTCTTCCTGATAAGCTTCTGCCTCGTGCTCTCGGTCCTGACCGGAATCACCGCAGCCCTGATCCCGGCGGTCCGGGCCGCGCTGATAGAACCATACGAGGCCATCCGTTACGGCGAGTGACCATTTAAGCCAAGGAGCAGGTCATGATAGAAGTCATCAATCTGGAAAAGAGATACGACCTCGGCGGCGAGACCATCAAGGCGGTCGATAACGTCAGTTTCACCATAGACCAGGGAGAGTTCATGGCGATCCTGGGCCACTCCGGCAGCGGCAAGACCACCCTGCTCAACCTGCTCGGCGGCCTAACCCGCCCGAGCGGGGGAACGGTGAGGATCGACGGCCAGGACATCTGGGAGCTTTCCGACAACCAGCTCTCCGCCTTGCGCAACGAAAAGATGAACTTCATCTTCCAGTTCGCAAGCCTGATCCCCACCCTGAACGTCATCGACAACCTCCTCCTTCCCACGGTGTTCGGCCGGAAAAACAGCGCCGAGCTCCATGGCCGCGCCCTCGAGCTTCTGGACACGGTCGGACTCGCGGACAAGGCAAAGGCCTACCCGTCCCAGCTCTCCGGCGGCCAGCAACGCAGGGTGGCCATCGCCCGCGCCTTCATCAACCAGCCAATGGTGGTGCTCGCGGACGAGCCCACCGGCGATCTGGACGAAGAGACCGAGCAGGAGATGATCGATCTTTTCCGCTCCATGAACAAGGAGCACAACACCACCTTCATCATCGTCACCCACAGCTCCCACCTCGCGGGCCAGACCGACCGGCAGATGCGCATGACCGCAGGCCGTCTCGAACAGGCGTAAAACGCTCCGGAATCACAAGATGATCGCCATCATATTCGCAGTAACCGGCATCCTGTTCATAATGGCGCCCCACTTTCTCCTGTCGATGGAGATGCTGTCCGGCGGCAGGGGAGCATGGCTCCTGAGTGAATGCTCCTTCTGGTTTCATACGGAATGGATATGCGGGGTGCTCCTCATGATCGCGGCCGTCATCAGGCTGCTGAGAAAAAGCGGCATGATCCCCGCGGCCGCGGCCGTGATAATAGCCCTGGTCCAGGCCGCTGTCATGCGGCCGCTCAGTTTCTACCTGGGCAGCGAGGAAAACCTGGTGGTGCTCGGCCAGACCTATTCACTGCGCAGCCACAGCCATATCCGTGAGGTTCTCGTAGCCCTGGCGCTGATCACGGCCGCGGCCATGATTGCGGATTTCTTCCAGAGACGCAGGCAGAGGCGCTCGATTTCCCTGCTGGTTCTCGCCACCAGCAACATCAGAAAAAAGATATTCCGCTCCACCTCGCTGGTGCTGGCGCTGAGCGTGGTAATCGGCGCCTTTTTCGCCGATGTTCTCCTGACCGGCAGCATAAGCAACACCCTCGAGCTCGGGGCCGGCCGCCTGGGAGCAGACCTGGTGGTCGTGCCGAAGAAGGCGGAAAAGGAGGCGGGCGACCTGCTCATGAACGGCACCCCGCACATCTTCAACCTCGCGCCGCAAACTCTCGACACCCTCAAGGGCTGGGAGGGCATAGAAAAGATATCGCCGCAGCTCTTCTTCCGTCCCTTCTCATATCTGGTCTGCTGCACCACCGAGCAGGTGCTCATGGTGGGATACGATCCTGAAACCGATTTCACCATCGCGCCATGGGTCAATTACTTTCTCCACCAGAACCAGGCCGACGATGAACTGGTGGTCGGCGCCCGGGTGAAGTTCTATCCCGGCCAGAAGGTCTCCCTTTTCGGCAAGCTCCTTTCGGTGATCGCCACCCTGGACCATACCGGCATCGGCTATTTCGACCGCAGTGCCTTCATGCCGATGGATGGCGCAAGAAAGCTGATAACCTACCTGCAGGAAGCGGAAAGACGAAACCGCCTCCACAAGCGCAAGAATATCGACGATCTGTCCCTGACCCACCTCTACGCCCCGACCT
>JALWTY010000226.1 GCA_026993265.1 Desulfobacterales bacterium | reverse complement strand
CGCGCCGGTTCCATGCCAAGGACGCAGATATGAAACAAACGTTAAAACAACAAGTTGGCCTTGTGCGCTTTGATGAGAGACAAAACAAACTGGGGGGCACGTTGGTGAAAAGAACCTGTCTTGTTTTCGTGGTCGCAACAGCCCTGCTCTGCGCTGTCCCGGTGCTGGCCGGCGGCGGGGCACGGCTTTTCGTTTCCAAATGCGGTTCCTGTCATAAACGTGGAGGGGCGGCCGCGCCGGTCAATCCTGCCGACAAGGCCGCGGTGGTCTGGGGCAAGTATTTCCGCCGCAACCGGCACGAGGTGGATCTTTCCGACAAGATCAGCGATACCGAGATGGACGCGATCCTGGATTATCTCAAGGCCCACGCCGCCGACAGCGACAAGCCCGAGGCGGCGGCCATCCCCAAGTAATGGCGGACGATCAAAGATGAAAGGTTTTCATGGAGGATATACAGTGAAAAGGCTCATTTTCAGCGTGGCGGCGTTGCTGGTCTGGACGCTCGCGGCATCCGCCGGCGAGATCGTGGTCAAGGTGCCGGCGGACGAGTACCAGGCGACCAGGGATCAGCTCAAGGAGATGCAGGAGACCATCGAGAAGCTCCAGAAGGAGGTGGCCGAGCTCAAGGGCGAGGCCGGCCAGGTCTCGGCCTCCAAGATCCGCAAGATGAACCGCGACATCTCCGACATCTACGACACCCTGGACGAGGTCGAGACCAAGACCATCCAGGACCGGATAAACTTCGGCGGCGAGCTCCGCGTCCGCATGGACAACTACCGGGTCAGGGACTACGACGTCAACGGCATGACCATGTATTACTCCCAGGCCGCTGACAGAGATCCTGTGGCAACTGGCACCACCACCAATGTAGACAACGGCTGGTTCACCAAGCCGAACGCCACCGACGAACGCAACGACGCCAACTGGTCCAGCCGGATGCGGCTCAACATGGACGCCAGGATCAGCCGCAGCCTCTCCTTCCACGGCCGCCTCGCCCTGTACAAGAACTGGGCCGACTCCCAGCCGGCCTATTCCGACGACACCATGCGGGCCCACCGGGCCAGCGGCGACACCGACCTCAAGGTGGACCGTTTCTACATCGACTGGATTCCCGAGCACTTCTTCGTGCCGCTCGCCATCACCATCGGCCGCCAACCCACCACCGACGGCCCGCCGTACGAATTCAAGGAGGACCGCGAGCGCCAGTCCACCTACCCGGCCCTGGTCTTCGACGGCGAGCCGGACGGCATCGTCGCCACCATCGGCCTCGAGCGCTGGACCGGGCTCAAGAACTCTGGCCTGCGCTACTTCTACGCCATGGCCTTCCAGTACGACAACGACACCCAGAACTACCTGGACGGCATCTATCAGGACCAGTACAAGGACGTGAAAGTCCACGGTCTCTTTTTCGAGACCGAGGTGCCCGGCCTGCGCGACAGCCTGCTCGTGGCCGACTACATCATGGCCAAGGACTTCTTTGCCGCCGATCCCGAGCCGGTGTCCATGGGCGGCTCCGGCGACATGGCCAACATCGGCGACATGGACATCTGGGGCGTGCACCTCCAGGTGCGCGACATCGCCGGCATCGGCCTAGACCTGTTCGGCTCCTACGCCGAGAACAGGAGCGACCCCAACGGCCAGACCATCAGCATGAACGGGATTAGCTTCGGCCTGCTGTCGGGCAACGGCTCGGGCAAGCACACCGGCCACGCCTTCTATGCCGGCCTGCGTTACGAGATCCCGGTCCGGTTCCTCAACCGCCCCAAGCTCGGTTTCGAGTACAACAAGGGATCCCAGTACTGGTTCAGCTTCACCCCCGGCTCCACCGAGATCTACAACAAGCTGGCCGCCCGCGGCGAGTGTTTCGACTATTACTACATCCAGCCGATCAACAAGCACATGTTCATGCGCACCGGCTACACCCAGATCGAGTACGACTACTCGGGCTCCGGTTCCTACCTCGGCGAGCCGGTGGACTACAGCGCCACCTATGGCAAGAATCCCAAGTTCGACAACTTCTACGTCCTCCTCGACACCCGCTTCTAAAGGCGCCTGCCTCCGGGATCGAGCCTAGACACCGCAGGGGACCCGGCCGGGTCCCCTGTTTTTGCTGATAAGGAGAGAGATGAGCGAACCGGAAGACACCCGGCGTGCACCCCTGGGCAACTCCTTCACCTTTGTCTGCGGCCCTGAGGTGCCCTGTTACACCGCCTGCTGCCACCGGATCGAGCTGGTGCTCTACCCCTACGACGTCCTGCGGCTGAAAAATCGCATCGGCATATCCTCGTCGGAGTTTCTCGAGCGTCACACCGGCCTCGTCCGCGGCCACAATCCCTGTTTCCCTTCAGTGGTTCTCCGTATGCGCGGCGACGGGGAGGCGAGCTGCCCCTTTCTCCACGAGGACGGCTGTCTGGTCTATAGCGACCGGCCCTCGGCCTGCCGCACCTATCCGCTGGAGCGCGGGGTGGAGAAGCGGGAAGGGGAGTCGCGTCTGGCCGAGCACTGGTTCCTGGTGCGCCATCCCTACTGCAAGGGCCACGGCCGCGGCCGGGAGTGGACCCTGAAGGAATGGCTCCGCGACCAGGCCATCGGCGACTATAACCGGATGAACGATCTCTGGGCCGTGGTGGACCGCATGTTCGCCGACCACCGGGTCTGGCGGGGCGAGGGCGCGGCCGGGCCCAGGCAGCAGATGGCCTTCATGGCCTGTTACGACCTCGACGCCTTCCGCCGTTATATGGAGGAGAACCGCATCCTCGACAACTACCGCCTGGACAAGGCCAGAAGAAAACTCATCGCCCGCGACGACGAGGCCCTGCTGGTCTTCGCCTTTGACTGGCTCCGCCACGTGCTCGCGGGCGAGAACACCCTGGTGGTGAAGAGGAGATGATGATGGAGCGGACGAGGACCACGTTTTCCCTGTTGACCATTGCCTTGGCTCTTGCCCTGCTTTTCGTCCCGGTTCGCGGCCGGGCGGAACGTGATCCCAACCACGTCAAGATCAAGAACGCCACGGTCAAGATCTTCACCGTGGTCAACCCGGCCGATTACGCCAATCCCTGGAACATGCTCGGCACCGGCTCCCAGGCCGGTTCCGGCTGCGTCATCTCCGGCAACCGCATCCTGACGAACGCCCATGTCATAAGCGACCACACCTTCATCCAGGTGCGCCGCTTCGGGGAGAGCAAGAAGTATCCGGCCCGGCTGATCGCGGTCTCGCACGAGGCCGACCTTGCCCTGCTCACGGTTGACGACAAGGATTTCTTCAAGGGCATAGAGCCGTTGGAGCTCGGCGGTCTGCCCGAGGTCCAGCAGGACGTGGTCGTTTACGGCTACCCCTACGGCGGCGACACCCTCAGCACCACCAAGGGGGTCATCTCCCGGATAGAGCATCAGGTGTACGCCCATTCCATGGTCAGCCTGCTCGCGGCCCAGATCGACGCGGCCATCAATCCCGGCTCGAGCGGAGGCCCGGTGATAATCGGCGACAAGGTCGTGGGCGTGGTCATGGAGATGTTCGGCAGCATGCAGAGTATCGGTTACATGGTGCCGGTGCCGGTGATCGAGCATTTTCTGAAAGACCTGGCCGACGGCCGCTACGACGGCTTTCCCGAGGACGGCATCGCCTGTCAGCCCATGGAGAACGAGAGCATACGCCGCATGTACCGGATGAAGAAGGAGCAGACCGGGGTGCTGGTGTTCCGGGTGGTGCCGGGCTCGCCGGCCGAGGGGTTGGTGTTTCCGGGCGACGTGATCATGGCCATCGACGGCCACGATATCGCCAACAACGCCACGGTGGAGTTCCGGGAGCAGGAACGCACCAGCATGAACTACTACACCGAGATGCACCAGGTCGGCGAGACCGAGGTGCTGACGATACTGCGAAAGGGAAGGGAGATCAAGGTGGAGGTCAGGCTGACCGACAAGGTCGGCACCAACCAGCTCGTGCCCCTTGAGCGCTACGACGTCCAGCCTGCCTACTACATCTTCGGCGGCCTCATCTTTGCGCCGCTGACCGTGAATTACCTGAAGAACTGGGGCGACGGCTGGATCAACGCCGCGCCCACCAACCTGATAAACACCTACCTGTTCGAGCCGCTCAAGGAGGAGGGCGAGGAGGCGGTCATCCTGATGCGGGTTCTGCCGGATGAGGTCAACCGCGGCTATCACGGTTCAGGCAATTTCCGGGTTATGACCGTGAACGGCAAACGGATCAAGAACCTCAAGGATCTCATCTCGAGGATAGAAGGATCGCGGGATCCGTTCATCGTCATCGGCGACCGCTGGGGCACCAAGATCGTGCTCGACCGGGAAAAGGCGAAATCCGCCACCGCCAGGATAATGAAGATCTACCGGGTGCCGCACGACCGCTCGGCCGACCTGCGTTGACGCCGGGCTCAGGCCGGGGCTTCCTCTTCCTTTTTTCTGCGCCATGCCTCCCGGCCGTTTTTCGCCTCTGGCGGGGCGGGCGGTCTTACCCTCACCGAGATCGCGGCCTCGGGGAATATCTTTCTGACCTTTTCATTGAAATCCGCGCCGGGGGTCACGGTCAGGTCGTCCCTGGGCATTATGTCCACCTCGCCGCGGCCGTCGAAGTGGATAGTCAGCTCGATCGGGCACGGGCCGTGGCAGGCGAACAGCTCTTCCTTGAACGCTTCCAGGCGGCGGCGGGTGACGCCGTCGGCCGGTATCCTGAGCCTCACCTCGTCGCAGTAGCGGCTCGGCGCGCCTTCCAGCGGCATGATCTCGCGGGCGATTATCTTGAACTTCTGTTCCTGCTGTTCATCGCCGCCGCCGTCTCCCTTGCGTTCGTCCAGTTCCACCGTGCCTTCGACCACCAGGGCACCCTCGGTGTCGAGCAGATGTTCGCACTCGGCGAACAGGCGTGAGAAGACGATGACCTCGGCGGCGCCGTGGGTGTCGCTGATGGTGATGAAGGCCATGCGTTCGCCTTTTTTCTTGGTGGTGATGACCTTCCTGGCCGCCACCATGCCCACCACCCTGACCGCGCCGCCCAGGTGGTTGCTGATATCGTTTATGCCGGTGCTGGCCACGCAGCGGATCTCGTCCTGGTACTCGTTCAGCGGATGGCCGGAGAGGTAGAGTCCGATGGTCTCCTTTTCATGGGCGAGTTTCTCCAGCCGGTTCCACTCCGGGATGTCCGGCAGGTTCAGGGCGGAGATCTCGGCGGCCTGTTCCTGCGGCAGCATGCCGAAGAGGGACTGCTGGCCGCTCATCCGGTCCCGCTGGGCCGCCTGGGCCTGCTCCAGGGCCTGGTCTATCACCGCCATGAGCTGGGAGCGGCGCGCGCCGGTGGAGTCGAAGGCGCCGGCCTTTATCAGGTTTTCGATCACCCGGCGGTTGACCTTGCTCGAGTCGAGACGGCAGCAGAAGTCCTCAAAGGAACGGTATGGACCGTTCTCTTTCCTCTCCCTGATTATCAGCTCGAGCGCGGTGTCTCCCACGTTCTTTATCGCGCCAAGGCCGATGCGGATGCGGTTCTTCACCACGGTGAAGTCGCGGTCGCTCTCGTTGATGTCGGGCGGCAGCACCTCGATTTCGTGGGCCTCGCATTCGTGGATGTAACGCACCACCTTGTCGGTGTCGTTGATGTCGCAGGAGAGCAGCGCGGCCATGAATTGGGCCGGATAGTGAGCTTTCAGCCAGGCGGTGTGGTAGGCGATCAGGGCGTAGGCGGCGGAATGGGACTTGTTGAAGCCGTAGCCTGCGAACTTGGCGATCAGGTCGAAGATGTACTCGGCCTTGTCCTCCGGGACCCCGTTTTTCACGCAGCCCTCTACGAACGAGGCCTTCTGCTCGGCCATGACCTCGGCCTTTTTCTTGCCCATGGCCCGGCGGAGGATGTCGGCCTGGCCGAGGGAGTAGCCCGCGAGGACGCTTGCGATCTTCATCACCTGTTCCTGGTAGACGATGACCCCGTAGGTCTCCTTGAGGATGGGTTCGAGCTGCGGCAGGGGATAGTGGGGCTTCTTGCGGCCGTGCTTGGTCTCCACGTAGTCGTCCACCATGCCGGAATCGAGCGGGCCGGGGCGGTAGAGGGCCACGAGCGCAATGAGGTCGGTGAAGGCCTCGGGCTTCATCTTGACAAGCAGGTTGCGCATGCCCGAGCTTTCCAGCTGGAAGACCCCGAGGGTGTCGCCACGGCAGAGGAGGTCAAAGGTCTTGAGGTCGTCCATGGGCAGGGTGCGCAGGTCGGGGCGCTCGCCGACGTCGGCCTCGATCAGATCCAGGGCCTTTTCGATCACGGTCAGGGTCTTGAGCCCCAGGAAGTCGAACTTGATCAGCCCGGTCTTTTCGGTGTGGACCATGTCGTACTGGGTGAGAAGTTCGCCCTTGGGCCCCTTGGTCAGGGGGAGGAAGTCGTACATGGGGCCGGGAGAGATGACCACGCCCGCGGCATGGGTGGAGGTGTGGCGGGCCAGCCCCTCGAGGGCTGTGGAGATGCGGATGAGCCTGTCGATCCGCTCGTCCCTTCTCGCCTCTTTCAGTTTGGGTTCCTGCTCGAGCGCCTTCTCCAGGGTCATCTTGAGTTCGTTGGGGACCATCTTCGCGATCCGGTCGGTCTCCTGGAAACTGAAGCCAAGCGCCCGCCCCACGTCGCGGATGACTCCCCTGGCCTTCATGGTGCCGTAGGTGATGATCTGGGCCACCTGCGGGTAGTCTGGATGGCCGTATTTCCTCTGCACGTACTCCAGCACCAGCCCCCGTTTCTCCTGGCAGAAGTCCACGTCGAAATCGGGCATGCTGATGCGTTCGACGTTGAGGAAGCGTTCAAAGAGCAGGCCGTAGGGGATGGGATCGAGATCGGTGATGCGCATGCAGTAGGCGGCCAGGCTGCCCGCGCCCGAACCACGGCCCGGCCCTACCGGCACCCCGTTGTTCTTGGCCCAGTTGATGAAGTCGGCAACGATGAGGAAATAGCCGGAAAAGCCCATTTCCTTGATGACCCCGATCTCGTATTCGAGCCGTTTTTCGTACTCCTTTTTCTTCTGCGGGGTGAGCTCGGTATTCTTGCGGATCTCCTCGAACCGTTCCGTAAGCCCCCGGCGGCAGGCGGACTCGAACATCGATTCCAGGGTTTCCCCCTCTTCCACCGGGAATCTGGGAAAGTATGACTTGCCCGTCTCGATCTCGAGGTTGCAGCGGTCGGCGATCTCCCGGGTTGCGGCCAGGGCCTCGGGGGAGTGGGCGAACTGTTCGGCCATCACCGCCGGCGGCTTGAAGTAGAGTTCGTCGGAATCGAATTTGAACCGTTTCTCGGCGTCGATGGTCACTCCGGTCTGGATGCAGAGCAGAACCTCGTGGGCCTCGGCGTCCTCCCGGTCGAGGTAGTGGCAGTCGTTGGTGGCCACGAGGGGAATGCCGGTGCGGCTGCTTATCTCCTTGAGGCCGTCGTTCACCAGGGCCTGTTTTTCAATGCCGTTCTCCTGCAGCTCGAGGTAGAGGCGGTCGCCGAAGATATCCCGCAGTTTCAGGGCCTCGGCCTCGGCCCGGTCGATGCCTTCGTTGCTCAGGTAATACGGAACCATGCCGCCGAGGCAGGCTGTCATGGCGATCAGCCCCCGGTTGTGCTCCCGGATCACCTCCATGTCGATCCTGGGCTTGTAGTAGAAACCTTCGAGCTGGGCGATGGTGGCGAGCCGCATGAGGTTCTTGTAGCCGGTGTGGTCCATGGCCAGAAGCACGAGATGGAGGTTGCCGGGCTTCTTTTTGGGGTCGCGGTTGGCGCGGCCGTGGGGGGCGACATAGAACTCGCAGCCGACGATGGGCTTGATTCCGGCTTTCTGCGCCTTGAGATAGAACTCGAGCGCCCCGTACATGGCCCCGTGGTCGGTGAGGGCCACCGCGTCCATGCCGTATTCCGCGGTGCGCTTTATCAGGGCGTCCAGCTTGATCGCGCCGTCAAGGAGCGAGTACTGCGAGTGGACGTGCAGGTGGACAAAGGGGGAATGGGGCGGGGAGGCTTCCCGGGTGTCTTTTGGGGTAGGGGGGTCGCTGGCCATTTTGTGTCTTGTAACTATTTGATATTCAAGGGTTTGTCTTTTTTTGAGCGCCGGACGTAATCATAGCACACGCCCCCGGGTTGGGCGAGGGGAAAAGGGGGATGGTGCCGCAGGTTGACTTTGGCTGGTAAATGTGGTTTCTGTGGTGAACTCCTTTGGAGGAGATGACCTTTGGACGAAAAGATACCGCTTTCCGTTGCCATAATCGCCTTCAACGAGGAGGACCGCCTGCCGGACTGCCTGGCGAGCGTCGCCTTTGCCGCCGAGGTGGTGGTGGTTGATTCCGGCAGCAGCGACCGCACGGCCGTGATCGCCCGGGAGGCCGGGGCCCGGGTGTTCGACGAGCCGTGGCGCGGCTTCGGGGCCCAGAAACAGTTCGCCATCGACCAGTGTTCCCAGGAGTGGATTCTGGTGCTCGACGCCGACGAGCGGCTCGCGCCGGAGACCGCGGCCGCGATTGCCGGGGTGATCGCCTCGCCCCGCTTTGACGCCTACCGTCTGCCGCGGAAGAACATCTTCTCCGGCCGCTGGATCAGACGGATGGGCTGGTGGCCCGACCGGGTGGTGCGGCTCTTCCGCCGCGGCCGGGCGCGGATGAGCCCCCACCAGGTGCACGAATCCCTTGAGGTGGACGGCCCGGTCGGCGACATCGCCGCCCCGATAATCCACTTGACCAACCGCGATCTGGCCCACACCCTGGACAAGGTCAACCGCTACTCCTCCATCGGCGCGGCCGAGATGCAGGCCCGCGGCCGCAGGTGCGGGACGGCCGGGGCCTTTGCCCGCGCCGCCTGGGTCTTCTTCCACGACTACGTCTTCCGGGCCGGTTTCCTCGACGGCGGCCAGGGCCTGGTGGTGGCGGTGAGCGACGCGGTCAACCAGTTTTTCAAGTACGCCAAGCTCAAAGAGATGAACGATTGGCAGGGACAGCTGCCCGATGACTGAATGCTGTAATCAAGACCAGGTCGTTGCTTCGGTTTTACTTTATGACCCCCGTATTGGCGGGCACCACCTTTCCTGGTTACGGTATGTTGCCGAATTTTTTTTGGATGCAGGCGTTGATCTTAGCTTGGCCGTGGATTTGCGACAGGGAAGCCGTGAGATTTATGAATGCCATATCCCCCATATCCTCAAACGAACCAAGATCGTGTCTGTCTATGACGATCGGGGAAAATTTCGGGGGGGGAGTAAAATAGCCTCGCTCGCCGCGTGTCTGGAGGAGAGTGGCGCGGAACAATTGTTTATGAACAACTTCGATGAAGTTGCCTCGTCCATGTTGCGCAGGGCTGCGATGGCCGTCTTCCCGCCGGAGAAACTAAAAGGGCGTTTAAGCGGGATATATTTTCGTCCCCGTTTCATGTCATCTCTCTTGCGTCCGCCGGGGAATTTGATCAAGCATATAGGTTTTTCACGCCTGTGTGCCGGGGGATGGTTCAACCATATCTTTCTCCTTGACGAATATTTCGTTGGCCCTGCAGGGCATAAATGGCCTTCCTGCAATTTTCACTTTCTCCCCGATGTATGGGACGGCAACTTTGGCGGAGATCGGGACCAGGCCTGTCGTGTCCTAGGGATTCCTGATCATCGTCACGTTTTTCTTTTTTTTGGTATAGGCACTAGGCGAAAAGGAATACATTTGGTCATAGAAGCGATGCTTGGCGGCGATTTGCCTGACAGCTATTTTCTTCTTTGTGCCGGGGCACTTGCCGACGATCAGGAGATCCGTAATGGGCTGGCAGCAATAGAAAAGCAAGGCCGGGGGATGGTGCTGAATCGTTATGTGGATAAACGGGAGGAGGAGTTATGTTTTGCGGCCTGTGATGTGGTCTTGTTGCCTTATGTCCGGCATTTTGGCTCAAGCGGGGTCCTGTCCCGGGCCGCAGCGGCGGGGAAGATGGCCCTGGCCTCGGATGAGGGGCTTTTGGCCCGCAGGGTTAGTGAACATGGCCTCGGAATCCTGTTTCGATCCGGGAATGCCGCAGCATTGCGAAATGCGATGAGTGATGCTATCAGGACTCTGTCCATCTGGGATCAGGATCAGGCTGTCTCTTATGCAAGGAAATGTTCTAGGAGAGCTTTTAATTCCGCTTTGAGTGGATTTTTGCCGTTGACAGAAAAATTATGATGAAAGGGTGATGGATTTGGACGCCAAGATTTCTGTTGTGTTGACAGCATGGCAGCGGCCTCAATTGCTTGAGGAGCAGGTTGAGAGAATTTTAGAACAGTCTGTCAGACCTCAAGAGATTGTACTTTGGTATAATGCGCCGCCCAGGAAATTGTTTTTTTTTGAGCGAAAACAAATGGTTGAATTCAGGAATTCTAAATACGTAAAGAAGATAATATGTGATTTTAACTTCGGTGTTATTCCAAGGTTTACTTTGGCGGCCTGTCTTGAGGGTGATTATGTGTGTATTTTTGATGATGATACCATGCCAGGTGAGAGATGGTTTGAAAATTGCCTGCATTATGTAGATGACAAAAAAGTTATGTGTGGGACCATTGGTCTGCGGTATTTGTCCGTTTCAGGCCAGCGTGTTGAAACCGAGACCCCGCGTATGGGGTGGGAGGGAATGAATGAACAATTTGAATATGTAGATCTGGTTGGCCATAGCTGGTTCTTCAGACGGGAATGGGCACCTTTCTTTTGGGATGCTGAACCGATTTGCAGAGATTTTGGAGAGGATATCCATTTTTGTGCCATGTTGGCTAATCATGGAATTAAAGTGGGGTGTCCCCCGCACCCGGAGGGTGACAGATCCCTGTGGGGATCAGTTAAGGGCGAGTTAGGCATAGACAAAGTGGCAATAAGCAGCCAGGACCGGTCCAAGGATTATGCGCGTTGTGTGCAACATGTTCTCAATAATGGATATGTGCCTGTGTTGCAAAGGGGAGAATCGCGGTGAGCCGGATACGGGTGCTTAGCGTCTTTGGAACACGGCCCGAAGCAATTAAAATGGCCCCAGTACTGCGGGCCTTGACTGACTCTCATGATTTCGTTTCGAAGGTATGTGTTACCGCGCAACATCGGGAAATGTTGGACCAGATTCTTGGGCTTTTTTCAATTGTTCCAGATTACGACCTTGATATCATGCAGAAGGGCCAGAGTCTTACCGACATAACCTGCAGGGTGATAGAGGGGATGGCCGGGGTGCTTAGGGATGCGCGTCCTGATTGGGTGTTGGTGCATGGGGATACAACTACTACTTTTGCAGCATCTCTGGCCGCTTTTTATCAAAAGGTGCGTGTTGCCCATGTTGAGGCGGGTCTTCGTACCGGTGATATATATTCACCTTGGCCTGAAGAGATGAATCGGAAACTAGCTGGCACGATTGCGCGGCTGCATTTTGCCCCGACAGAACAGGCACGGCAAAATTTGTTAGCGGAAAATGTGGCGGCGGACAAGGTGGTGGTAACCGGCAATACGGTTATCGATGCCCTTTTGGATGTCCGGCGGCGTATCGCGGCGAATGCGGATATGCAACGCGAACTTGCCGCCTTTTTTTCATTTATTCCCGATGACAAACATCTGTTGCTGGTTACCGGACATCGACGGGAAAATTTTGGCGCGGGTTTCTATCGGATATGCGAGGCGCTCAAAATTATATCCCGACGAGGGGATGTCCATATTGTCTATCCGGTGCATTTAAATCCGATGGTCTTCGATACAGTGCATCAGATGTTGGGGGATAATACGGCTATTTCTTTAATCGACCCTCTTGACTATCCCAAGTTTGTTTATCTGATGGATCGTTGCCGGTTCATTCTCAGCGATTCTGGTGGGGTACAGGAAGAGGCACCGTCGTTGGGTAAACCTGTTCTTGTGCTGCGCGATACGACCGAACGTCCGGAGGCAGTCGAGGCAGGTACAGTCATCCTTGTTGGTACAGATAGGGAAAGGATTGTGAGTGAGTCAGCAAGATTGCTTGATAATGATTCGGCATATCAAGAAATGACAATGGCCAAAAATCCTTATGGGGACGGCATGGCCAGCTTAAAGATTGTGCAGGCTCTACGAATAGCACAGCCTAGTTAGTCGCCCCTGAAAAACAAATAACGCTTGGAAATTATTGATAAATATATTAAATCCATATCACCGTAAATTGCAGGATATTGCACTGTTACCCTTCAATTTCTGGTGATTTCACATGCGACCACGGACGAAGAAAAACGGTGGCCAGGATCATCTGTTTCGCGATCGCCTGGGCAATATTTTGAACATGAGGCATGAGCTTTGTCGGCTCGCAGAGGTCGTTGACTGGGATTTCCTGGAAGAACATTTTGGGCGCCACTATTCCGAAAAGGGCCGCCCCGCGATCCCCATCCGGCTGATGGTCGGCCTGAGTTATCTCGAGTACGCTTTTGGCCTATCCGATGAGGAGGTTGTGTCCCGTTGGGTTGAGAATCCGTACTGGCAGTATTTCTGCGGAGAGGAGTTCTTTCAGCATGAGCTTCCCATCAACCCCTCCTCGTTGAGCCGTTGGCGCAAGCGGATAGGTGAGGAAGGAGCCGAGGCTATCCTTGCGGCGACGGTTCGCGCCGGGTTGAAGGTCAAGGCTGTAAGGGAGTCCAGCCTGGAAAGGGTGAGCGTTGACACTACCGTGCAGCCCAAGGCAATCAGTCATCCTACGGACGCCAGACTTTACAATCACGCTCGTGAGATCTTGGTGAGGCTAAGCCGCAAGGCAGGCATATCGCTGCGCCAGAGTTATTCCAGAATCGGCCCTCGCACGGTCATGCGGGCCGGTCGTTATTTCCATGCCCGTCAGGCTAAGCGAGGTCATCGTGAAGTCAAGAAGCTGCGCACGATTCTTGGGCGTGTGTACCGTGACGTAGGCCGCAAGATCGAGAGAGTTCCTGCAGAGAGACGGAAAGGGTTGCAAAGGGCGCTTAATCTTGCCGAGCGGCTGTTGTGCCAGCAGCGCACCGACAAGAACAAGCTTTACAGCCTGTGGGCGCCGGAGGTGGAATGACCTCCCCCCGAAATTGTGGACAGTCCGAAAAGCTGCTACAACAGCGTCAGGAGGACTGACATGGTTTCGAAGAGAAGGACGTACACTCGTGAATTCAAGGTCGAGACGGTTAACCTGATAACCGGCAGCGACCAGTCTGTTGCTGAGGTGGCCAGAGATCTGGAAATCCACCCCAACACGCTCTACAAGTGGATTCGTCAGTACAGCGAGAATCCCGTTGAGGCCTTTCCCGGCAAAGGAAAGCAGGCCGCAGAAGATGAGGAGCTCAGCTGTCTCAGGCGTGAAAACCAACGCCTGAAAATGGAGCGTGACATTTTAAAAAAAGCAATGGCCATCTTCTCCAACGACCCGAGGTGATCTTTGGCTTTATGCAGCAACACGAAGCCGAATTTCCCATCGCGGTCATGTGTGATGTGCTGAACGTCTCCCGCAGTGGCTACTATGCCTGGCGCAGAAAGTCTGAATCCGAGCGGAGCCAGGCGAATGCCAAGCTGCTTGAGGTGATTCGTAAGGCGCATCGCGATAGCCGGGGTACCTATGGGAACCCCCGCGTTTATCGGGAACTCAAAAAGCAGGATATTCCCTGCAGTGAGAATCGCGTCGCCCGCCTGATGCGGGAAGATGGCCTACGTGCGAAAACGAAGCGACGCTATAAGGCAACCACGAACTCGAAATACGATTTCCCGGTCGCACCAAACCTGCTGCAGCGGGATTTTTCTCCCGCAAAGCCCAACCAGGTCTGGGCCGGTGACATCACCTATATCTGGACCACCGAAGGCTGGCTTCACCTGGCGGTGGTCATCGACCTGTTTTCCAGGTCGGTTGTTGGTTGGGCCATGGACAAGCGCATGACCCGACAACTGGTTATGAATGCGCTGACGATGGCGGTGCAAAGGCGACAGCCATCATCAGGACTCATATTTCATTCTGATCGCGGCTCACAGTATGCCAGCACAGACTTCCAGTCATTACTGGCCAAACACGGTATGTGTTGCAGCATGAGCCGCAAGGGCGATTGCTGGGACAACGCCCCAATTGAAAGTTTCTTTGGCAGCCTGAAGCAGGAACTGGTATTTCACCAGAGATATCCGACTCGCTTCCACGCTCGCCAGAGCATTTTTGAGTACATCGAGCGGTTCTATAACCGGCGCCGTCTGCACTCAACGCTGGGCTACAAAAGCCCGGCTGAATACGAGGCGGCCTATTTTAAACTTGCAGCCTAACCCGGTGTCCACTAAACCGGGGGAAGGCCAGAATGCATCAGCAAGGGGAAAGCGCACCGGAAGTACGAATTTGGGGTCAAGGTTAGTGTTGCTGTTACCAATCGTGACAATTTCGTGGTTGGCATGCAGGCGCTGCATGGCAATCCGTTTGACGGCCATACTCTTGATGAGGCGTTGTCTCAGGTCAAGCGGATAACCCGTCGAGCGTTGGCTCGTTGTTACGTGGACCGTGGTTATCGTGGCAATGGAGTGAAGGATGTGGAGGTGTTCATCAGCGGCCGCAAGCGAGGGGTGACGCCAACGATCCGCAGGGAGCTTCGCCGTCGCAACGCAATCGAGCCGGTGATTGGGCACATGAAGGAAGAGGGCAAGCTTGGCCGAAACTATCTCCGGGGCAGATTGGGAGACAAGATCAATGCACTACTCTGCGGCGCAGGGCACAATTTCCGGATTATCCTCAGGAAACTGAGGGCATTGTGGCGTTTTTTGCTTGGCGCTGCCATGGCGGTGGTTCAGGCAGCTTTGCGGTCTTGGCTTCGGACATGTATCCCTCATTGCGTGGCTGACTGAAAAACCAATTTTTCAGGGACGACTAAATTGACAATCCAAGGAATTCGTTAATGATTCGGTGGCGGATGTTTCGGTGATCCAGGTGCTCTGTTTTTTTGCGTATCTGATCGGATGACATGAACGTCCCAGCTTCTATATGTTGGCAGAGTATGTTCATGGCCTCGGCTATGTTCGGCTGCCCCTCTACTTTTGCAATTATCCCAGTCTTGCCGACGAGTATATGTTCGGCATAGCCTGTTTTGTCGCTCACCAGCACCGGTAGGCCCATGGCCTGGGCCTCGGCCGCGGCCAGGCCGAAGGGCTCGTATCGTGCCGGCAGGACTAATGCTTTGGCCACGGCGCATAGACGCCATGCGTTTTCGATCTTGCCAAGAAAATGGATTCGTTTCTTCTTGCCGCATTTCATCGCCAATTTTTTGTAAGTACCAGAATTGTCTTGCCCGACCACTAACAGATCATAACCATCAGGCAGCGAGGTGATGCAGTGATCCAGCCCCTTGCTGGCAAAGCCACTACCGATGAACAGCAGATAGTTGTGATTGTCCTCCAAGCCAAGGTTTTTCCTGTATGTCTCGGCGAGTTCGTGACGTCGGCGAAACTGTTCGCCTATGGCATGCCAGTCTATGGAGTTTGGGATGACTTTTGTCCTTGTGGCGAGATGGGGATAGTTTGTGACTATATCTTCACGGATAAGGTTTGAACAGCAATGGATTTTTGGCAAGGGACTTTGGTTGAAACCTCGTGCCTCTATGGACATTGCCAGCCGGTGAAATGGTGAGTTCCTCCTGATGAACGCACTCAGGGGTGACGATTCTTTTTCACGCATTGAAAGGGACGTTTTGTGACACATTCCTCCAGCATGGTAGTGAGAGAAAAGATCCACTTTGTCGATTGCCAGTATAGCGTCGAAACGATGCCGGTAATCTATGAGAAATGCTCTGGCCGCACGGCTGAATCGCCATAGTTGCCAAAGTCGGTTCCCGAATATGCTTACCGTCTCGACCACTCGTAAATACGGGTGTTTTATGGGCCAAGGCTGGTTTCTGCCGGTGACTAAGGTTACTCGGCATCCATTGCTGAGAAGGAGGTTGATGAAATCGCGGGCCACGATCTCGGCACCGCCAAAAGGGGAGTATTCGCTCTTTACCACCGCGACGTGGGGCCGGTTCATGGTCTGTGCTCCCGCAGGCGGTACAGGGCCAGGCGGCCGCTGTCGTTCTGGCGCCATTCGCCCAGCTTTTTCAGGTCTGCGCCGCTGAAGTCGCGCCAGCCGGTTCCGAGGCGGGAGAGGTCGCTTTCTTCGGCCAGGAATATTGTGCTGCCGTTCTTGCGCATGGCCGCGGCCAGGGTCTGGGGGGATTTGAGGGCCGCAGGCGGGATGTGCGTGGTCTCCTCGGCCGGCGGTCTTGGTTCTTGCGATTTCCTGGTGGCGTAGAAGAACACCCAGCGGGCCGCCGGGCTGTCGCTCGTGGCGGCGAATTCCCCCGGCCGGAGCGGGGCGCATTGTTCCCCGATGTTTCGGTATACCGCCTTGTCGTACATCTTTGGCCGGATGTTTTTCACCATCCCGGGAACGATGAGAACCACGGCCAGGCCGGCGGCGCAGTAGGGCTTCAGCCTTGGCCAGTTCTTCTCCATATATCCCACTACCGCCTCAACGCCCGCGCCCGCCCAGGGGAGCATGGCCAGGGCGAGGATCACGGTGTAGCGGTACTCCATGACCCAAGTGCGTATCACCTGCCAGTAGAGGACGATGAGCGCGGCCGCGGCCATCGCCTTGAACGGCAATAAACGCCTGTCCGGCTTTCGTCCTCTTGCCCAGACCAGTCCGATTATCCAGACCAGCAGGTACAGGGGGAAAGCCGCCTCACTCAATTTGCTGACTATGATGATCACCGGCAGCGCCCATGCGTAACTCCTCGCCTCGGTCAGGAAAGAGTAGGTGTGGAAGTCCGAGAAACGCATGGAGGCCGCGAGCCCGGCCAGGTAATCCCTAAGGCGGTGGTAGGACGAGAGGACCCCGGCCGCAGTCACTTCGTGGGCGCGCATCAGGCAGTCCGGCCGCCATCCGGAGGCGACTGCGGCCAGGAATACCGCGGCCGCGGCAGTGGCGGCCGGGGCGAGGAAGGCCGTGAGCCTTCTCGACCTTCGGTCCGGAGCGGATAATGGAAGCGCGGCCGCGGCGGCGAGGTAGATGGCCAGGATCTCGTTGCGGCACCAGGCGGCGAGGAGGAAGAAAACACCGCCGGCGAGGAGGTTTTCTGTTTGCCGGCCGCGGTAATGGCGGACGAGGAACCATATGGCCATACTCAAAAAAAACCAGGCCTGAGCGTCTTTTAAGATATCGTTGCTGCGGCTGACCAGGGTGGGGGAAAGGGCGAAGAGCACAAGGGCGACGCCGCTCGTCCGGCGGGGGTAAAACTCTCTCAAGCTCAGGTAAACCGGAACAAGCAGGCCGATTCCGCATATCATCGACAGGGCTTGTCCCGCCGCCGCCCAGTCCGGCACGATCCAGTGGATGGGGACGATGAGAAGTGAGTTGAGCGGAAGGTAGTTGAGGCTGACAAACAGCTCTGTCCATCTCCCCTCGGCGATGGCCCGGGCCTGGTTGATGTAGATGATCCCGTCGAGGTTGATGATCGCGGTGTGGGTGGCGATGTAGATCCGGGCGAGGATCCCGGCGGCAAAGGCTAGGAAGACGATTATCCGGGCCTCGCGGTCGTCGAAGGTCCTTGTCGGGAAGCCGTTCATGGTATGCCGGTTGTTGGTTGACATGGACTGATTCATCCGGGCAGCGTCCGTATCAGGTGGTCGTTGACAACATCCCGTATCTCGGCGAACTCGAGCTCGTGGAGGCAGCGGCTGAACTCTGTCCGGCCGCAGCCCTTGTCGCGGCAGGGGACGCAGGGCATGTCCTTGGTTATCACTAGGTGTTCGTCTCCCCTTGGTGCCCACACCACCGCCGGCGAGGGGCCGAAGATACTGATGGTCGGGGTCCCGGCCGCGGCGGCGATGTGCATGGCGCCGGTATCGACGCCGATGTAGAGGACGCTCTTGTGCATCAGGGCGGCCAGTTCCCCGATGCTGGTCATGCCGGCGAGGTTGTATGTCCTTGTCTTTGCGAGCTCCTGGAGCTTTTTTGCCTGGGGGCGTTCATCCGGCGCGCCGGTCAGGACCATGGTGACCTGGTGGTTCGCTCCGATATGATCGACGAGCGCGGCCCACTGTTCCGTGCGCCACTCCTTGTACTTCCACAGGGAAAAGGCGTGGATGACCACCAGGGGCCGGTCGTCCGGGACCCCGGCTTCTTTCATGACGCGTCCCAGCCGCTCCTGGAACTCCGGCGGGTTCGCCAGGCGCGGGGTCTTGCGTTTCGTGCCGATACCGAAGGGGGCGAGGATGTTCAGTCCCTGCTCAACCGCGTAGCTCTCCCGTTCCCTGGCCCCGTCCGGATCAACGATATGGGTGTAGAGGCTGTTGCGGAAAAGGCTTTTGTCGTCGGCGAGCCGGCCTATGCGTATCCCCGCCCCGGAAAGCCGGGAGATGATCGCCCCCCGGTCGGCCCCGCGCAGTTCCACCGCCAGGTCGAATCCGTGCGACCTCAGCTCGCGGACGAACCTGTGCTGGTAGGCAAGCTCCCCGAGCAGGCCGCGGCGGCGTTTTTCCACCGCGATGACCCCGTCCGCCTCCGGGCAGCAGGATATCAGTTCCCTGGCCTTTTCCCGGACGCAGACGACGATCCTGGCCCCGGGGAACGCCTCCCGCAGGGCGGAGATCGTGGGAAAGGTGAGGACCACGTCGCCGATGTCGCCCAACTGAACGAGCAGGATGGCCGCGATCGCCGTCTTGTCCAGGTGGTTGTCTCCCTTGATCAGCATTTTTGTCGTTCCAGCGGCTGTCCGGATCGCCTGACATAGGTCAGCCAGAACTTCCTCGCCTCGTGGCGCAGGTTGCTGCCCAGGCGGGCAAGCGGCGATTCCGAGGTCAGGGCGAGCTCGCAATGGTGGCAGATGAAGTCCGGCGGCGAGGGGACGCCGCAGTATATCTGTTCTATCCTTTTCCGCATCTCCGGGCCGTTCCAGACCTCCTCTATGCTCTGTTCCGCCAGGCTGCCGACGATCTCCTTCTGGGCCATGTCGTTGCAGCACAACTGGACCTCGCCCTTGATGTTGCAGATCATCTCGTAGAGGGGCCGGTTGGTGTTGCAGCCGACCAGCCGCGCCTTTGTCCCTTGCCCCAGGCCCTTTACCAGCCCGGCCCGGTCGTTGGGAAGCGGCAGGCGTACATGCACTCCGCGTTTGCGCCAGTACCTGCGGACCCGGCGGGTCTCGCCGAAGGGCCAGTGGTGGGGGATGGCCTGGATGCATATCCGTTCTTTCGGGTATTTTTCGAGCAGGTAGTCGATGTTGGCCAGGCTGCGTTCGAGATCGAGCCCCATGATCGGTTCATAGGCGTCGGGGGTCACCCCGTGGCAGCTTATCATGAACGAGCCGGAAAAACCCTGTTCTATCAGTTTGTCAACCCACCTGGGCAGCATGGCCGCGGCGTTGGTCTGGATGTCGAAGGCGAGCCCTTTGCCGATGACGTAGGCCATGCGTTCGATGGTGATCTCCGGGTAGAGAAAGAACTCCCCCATGCTGCAGAAGAGCACCTTGCCGTGAAACCCGAAACGCCGGCAGAGCCCGTGGTAGTCATCGACGATCTTGCGGAAGAGTTCCTCCTCCATCACCCCCATGGGCAGCCGGTCCTTCAACCGGTCGTACGGGCAGATGGTGCAGCGGCCGTTGCAGTAGGAGTGCACGTCGATGATGATCTGGTGCGGATAGGGGGTGCGGTCGAGGTCTGCTATTGTCTTGGCCATGGATGTCCTTAGTTTTTTTAAAAAATCCCGTGTTCCTCGAGATAGGCGAGGGAGACGTCGAGCGATTCCCTCTGGTGCGGCTCCAGGGTGAGGATGGGATCGATGCGGCTTTCTTCAAGAAAGGCGAAGAGTCCGGCAAAGTCGAATATGCCCTGGCCGAGGCCGAGATGGGCGTCGATGTCGCCCATGTTGTCGTGCAGGTGGAGCTGGCCGAGCCAGGGGGCCAGTTCCGGCAGCCAGTCCTGCCAGGGGGTCTTGGCGAACGCCAGGGTGTGGCCGCAGTCGAGGCAGAAACGGGCGTAGGGCGAGTCCAGGCGGGCGAGGACCTCGCGGTGGACCTCGGGGGTGGTCTCGTAGGTGTTCTCGAACATCACCGGGGTGTGGTGTTCTGCCGCCATGGCCACGAGATCGGCGAACATGCCGCAGGCCCGGGTTATCCAGCCCTGCCGGTCCCAGCCGTGTTTGTTCTCTTCAAAGGAGAGATGGCAGACGATTGAGGCCGGCCGGAAGACCTCGATCAGCCGGAAGGCCCTCTCCAGCTTGTTGCGGGTGGCGGCGGCGATGTGGCGGTCGGCGGCCCCGGGGGAGAGGTCGTAGAAGGGGGCGTGCAGGGTGCAGGCAAGCCCGTTTTCCGCAAGCCGCCCGGCCATCTCGGCAAACTCCGCCCGGCCGCAGTCGTAAAGCAGATCGCTCTCGAGGCCGATCTCGGGCTGCAGCCCCCGCCTGATGAACTCGTCCAGCATCCCGCCCGTGCGCAGGAGATTGAATGGCGCGCAGACGAAGAGCCTTTTTTTCGGTCCGCTTGCGCTCAAGCCTCCTCCCCGCTTTCCTCGCCGAGGCGCTCGGCCTCGTCGATGAGCATCACCGGGATGCCGTCGCGCACCGGGAAGGCGAGCCGGCATTGCCCGCAGACAAAGGCCTCGGGTTCGTCGCGTTTTTCCAGCCCGCCCTTGCACTGCGGGCAGGCGAGGATCTCGAGCAGTTCGTTTGTTTCCATCTTGCCGTTCTCCTGCTTAACGCCTGTTTGTATCATCGGATTACCGCTGCATCTCCCGCAGGGTATGGTAGAGGCCGCCGTTGGCCATGAGGGTTTCGTGGTCGCCCTCCTCGACGATGCGTCCGTCCTGGATCACGCAGATGCGGTCGGCCCGGCGGATGGTCGAGAGGCGGTGGGCGATCACCAGGGTGGTGCGGCCCTGCATCAGGTTCTCCAGCGCCTTCTGGACTTCGAGCTCGCTTTCGGTGTCCAGGTTGCTCGTGGCCTCGTCGAGGATGAGGATGGGGGCGTTTTTGAGAATAGCCCGGGCGATGGAGAGCCGCTGCCTTTGTCCGCCCGACAGCCTGGCGCCGAACTCGCCGATGACCGTGTCGAACCCCTGCGGCAGGGCCTCGATGAACTCGAGGGCGAATGCGGCCCTGGCCGCCTCCCGGATCTCGTCCATGCTCCGTTCCTGGTCGCCGTAGGCGATGTTGTTCTTGACCGTGTCGTTGAACAGGATGGTCTCCTGGGTGACCATGGCGATCTGGCTGCGCAGGGACTTGAGGCTCAGGTCCATGATGTTGTTGCCGTCGATGAGGATGCGGCCTGCGCTCGGTTCGTAGAACCTGGGAATGAGGTTGGCGATGGTGGACTTGCCGCCGCCGCTCGGCCCCACCAGGGCCACGGTCTCTCCCGCCCTTATGGTGAGGTCGAGGTCGTCGAGCACGGTGTTTTCGCCGTCGTAGCTGAAACTTAGGTTTTCTATGCGGATCTCGCGGGAAAAGGGCGGCATCTCGACCGCGTCTGCCTCCGGCTGCGGCTCCGGGACCTCCTCGAGCAGGCCGAAGACCCGGGCCGCGGCCGCCATCCCCTGTTGCACCGTGCTGTTGACGTTGCTCAGGCTCTTTATCGGCTCATAGATCATCACCAGCGAGGTCATGAAGGAGAAAAAGGTGCCGGGAGTGGATTTGCCGGCCAGGACCTCGCGGCCGCCGTACCAGATGACCATGGCCACGAAGACCCCGCCGAGAAGCTCCATCAGGCTGTGGGAGAAGTTGCGCACCCTGGCGTCCTTTATGAAGATTCCGTAGAGCCGGTCCACGATTCCGGCGAAACGGGCGCTTTCGTATTCCTCCATGCCGAAGGCCTTGACGATGCGGTGGCCGTTGATGGTCTCGTGCAGGTGGTTAGAGACCCGGGCCATGGTCTCCTGGTTCTGGTGGCTGTAGCGGCGGTGCAGGCGGCCGAAGATGGCCATGGGCACCAGCGATATCGGCAGGAACAGAAGCGAGATCGAGGCGAGCTTCCAGTTCATGTAGAAGACCACGCCGAGCAGCCCCGCCACCTGGAAGAGATCCTTGAGGATGCCCACCACCGCCTGGGACACCGCGGTCTGCATCAGGGTGACGTCGGAGACCACCCGGCTGATGAGCTCGCCGGTGGTGGTGCGGTTGAAGAAGGAAAGCGGCATGATGCTGATGTGGGCGTAGATCCGCTGCCGCAGGTCGCGGACCACGCCCTGGCCGACCTTTTCGAGGAGCACGGTGTAGCCGTAATAAAAAAAGCCCTTGCCCAGGAAGACGGCGATGAGCAACAGCGGCAGGATGTTGAGGGTGGAGCGGTCGTGCTCGAAGAAGATGCGGTCGAGCAGGGGTTTTACCATGTAGGCCTGGCCGGCCGAGAAACCGGCCACCAGCACCATGCAGACCATGGCGGCCAGCATGGTGCCCCGGTAGGGCCTCACGGCCTGGTATATGCGGCGCAGTATCTCTTTTTCCGGCATGGTCTCTGGACGGAGTATGAAGGGATGGCCGCAGGCGGCCGGTGCGGCCCGAACGCGGCGAAAGAGAGTTAATTATAGGAATAAGGCGGGAAAGTCAAGCGGGTTGGCTGGTATGGCTCATGGATGATGGGGACGGGCGTTACCCCCCGACTCCCGTCAGCCGACAGCCACAAGCCCGTCAGCCACTCAGCAGCTCGGTGGAGAGGTAGCGTTCACCGGTGTCGGGGAGGATGCAGACCACGGTTTTGCCCCGGTTTTGTCCGCGGTTGGCCACCTCGCGGGCGGCCCAGGCCGCGGCTCCGGACGATATGCCGCAGAGGATGCCCTCTTTTTGGGCCAGTTCGCGGGCGCAAGCCATGGCGGCGTCATTTTCCACCCGCATTACCTCGTCGATGATTTCGCGGTTGAGCACCGCGGGCACGAAGCCTGCGCCGATGCCCTGGATCTTGTGGGGGCCGGGCATGCCGCCGGAGAGCACCGGCGAGTCGGCCGGCTCCACCGCCACGGTGTAGAGTTCGCGGCGTTTCTTTATCACCTCGCTCACCCCGGTGATGGTGCCGCCGGTGCCCACGCCGGCGACGAAGATGTCGATCTCGCCGCCGGTGTCCTCCCAGATCTCCTCGGCTGTGGTCCGGCGGTGGATTTCGGGGTTGGCCGGGTTGTCGAACTGGTTGGGCATGAAACTGTTTTCTGTCTTGTCCGCGAGCTCGCGCGCCTTTTCTATCGCCCCGCGCATCCCCTCCTCCCCCGGGGTGAGGACCAGGTCCGCGCCCAGGTGGGCGAGGAGTTTTCTCCGCTCAACGCTCATGGTGTCCGGCATGGTCAGGACGAGCCGCAGGCCCCGGGCCGCGCAGACAAAGGCCAGGGCGATGCCGGTGTTGCCGCTGGTTGGCTCGATGATCACCGAGTCCGGCCCGATCTCGCCCGCCTCCCAGGCCGCGTCGATCATGGCCCGGCCGATGCGGTCCTTGACGCTGGCCAGCGGGTTGGCCGACTCGACCTTGGCGAGGATCTCGGCCGCGCACCCGGCCGCGAAACGGTTGAGCCGGACCAGGGGGGTGCGGCCGATGGTGGTGGTGATGTCCTGGTGTATCATCCCTTTCTCCCCTTGTCCGAGTAGATGAGTTCCGGCTTTTTCAGGATGACCCTGGTGTCCGGGGGCACGCTTTCGGTTATCCAGATATTGCCGCCGATGACGCTGCGGGCGCCGATCACGGTGTCGCCGCCTAGGATGGTCGAGTTGGCGTATATGATGACGTCGTCCTCGATGGTGGGGTGGCGTTTGGTGTTGCGCATGCGGCGGCCCGCGTCCCTGGGCAGGGAGAGGGCCCCCAGGGTCACGCCCTGGTAGATCCTGACCCGGTCGCCGATGACCGTGGTTTCGCCGATGACCACGCCGGTGCCGTGATCGATGAAGAACTCGCGGCCGATCTCCGCGCCCGGATGGATGTCGATGCCGGTGAGGCTGTGGGCGTACTCGGTCATGATCCGCGGAATCACCGGGATATCCTGCTTGAACAGCTCGTGGGCGAAACGGTAGACGCTGATGGCGAGCAGGCCGGGATAGCTGAAGATGACCTCGTCGTCGCCGCGGGCGGCCGGGTCGCCGTCCAGGGCGGCCTTGATGTCCAGCGCCAGCATCCGGCTGATGGCGGGCAGGGCCTCGATCACCGCCATCGCCTTTTCCAGCCCCTGATCCTGGCAGTGGGTGCATGATTTCTGGGTCTGGAAACACTCGTGCTGCACCGCCAGGGTTATCTGCCCGGCCAGGTCCTCGAAGAGCTGGGTGGTCTCCTGGCCCAGGTAGTATTCCAGATTGGCGGGCGACAGCGACGCCTGGCTGAAGTAGCCGGGAAAGAGGATGCGCCGGGCACGGTGGATGATGTCCACCACCGCCTCGTGGGTGGGGATGGGCGCGCTGCCGATGTGGTCGAAGCACTGGTGGCGGTTGCAGGCGTCCACGAGCTCCTTGACCACGCCGGGAATCCGGCTGAAGAGCGGCACCGCCCCGGGGATCTCCTCGATGCATTTCTGGATTTTTTTTATTTGCTGCATTTTTTTCATTTATCCGTCCGGGGAATCACCGCCGTCCTATTTTGAAAATTCCGTAAGTCGCCCTCAGGTTGGGCAGGAACCTGACAAGCTTCCCGCTCAGGTCTTTTCTCGCGGTGTTGATGTTGGCCTCTTTCAGGATAACAAACCCGCGGCTTTTCACAAAGCGGCGGAAATCCTTGATGGTGATGACCCGGATGTTGGGGGAGTCGTGCCATTCGTAGGGAAGCTGCGGGTTCTTGGGCGCGCCGCCGGTGAGGAGCAGCCCCAGCCGCATGGTCCAGTGGCTGAAGTTGGGGAAACTCACCACCGCCTTTTTTCCCTTGCGCATGATGTTGTCGAGCAGGACGCCGGGCCGGTAGATCTGCTGCAGGGTCTGGCTGACGATGATGTAGTCGAAGGAGTCGTCCGGGTAGTCGAGGATCTCGGTGTTGATGTCGCCCTGGAGCACGTTCAGCCCCCGGGTGACGCAGGCCGCCACCTTGTCCTCGCTCTCCTCGATGCCGAACCCCTGCACCCCGAGGTTCCTTTCGAGGTGCTCGAGCAGTTCGCCGTCGCCGCAGCCGAGATCCATCACCCGGCTGCCCGGCCTTATCCACGACGATATTACCTTGAGATCGTACCGCATTATTTCTGCTTTCCGCGCTCTTTGGCGACCGAGTCGAGAAAACCGGCCACCAGTTCCGCGAGCCTCGGGTTGGGCAGGAGAAAGGCGTCATGGCCGCAGTCGGCCTTTATCTCGCAGAAGCTCACCTCCAGGGTGTTCTTCTTCATCGCCTTGACCATCTCTTTCGCCTCGGCCGTGGGATAGAGCCAGTCCGAGGTGAACGATACCACTAGATACCTGGTCCTGGCCTTTGAAAAGGCCTTTACGCCCGAGCCCTGGCCGTGGCGCTGGCAGATGTCGAAGTAGTCGGCCGCCTTGGTGATGTAGAGGAAGGAGTTGGCGTCGAAACGGTTGACGAACTTGCTGCCCTGGTAGCGGAGATAACTCTCCACCTGGAAGTCCACCCCGAAGTCAAATGAGAAATCCTGCCGGTTCTGGAGCCTGCGGCCGAACTTCTGCCTCAGCGCGGTGTCGGACAGGTAGGTGACATGACCTATCATCCGGGCCACGGCCAGACCGGTGGCCGGAGTCGCGGCGCCGTAGTAATCGCCCCGCCTCCAGGCTGGATCGGCCATGATCGCCTGGCGGGCGATCTCGTTGAAGGCGATGGCCAGGGCCGAGTGGCGCATGGTGGTGGCCAGCGGAATGGCGCAGTCCATCATGTCCGGGTAGGTGAGGCTCCACTCCAGGGCCTGCATGCCGCCGAGCGACCCGCCGACGACCGCGAGCAGCCGTTTTATCCCCAGGTGATCGATGAGCCGTTTCTGGACCCGGACCATGTCGTGGATGGTCACCACCGGAAAATCGAGGCCGTAGGGGCGGCCGGTGGCCGGGTTTTCGGACGACGGCCCGGTGGATCCCTGGCAGCCGCCGATTACGTTTGAGCAGATGACAAAGTAACGGCCGGTGTCGATGGGCCGGCCCGGGCCGACCATGATGTCCCACCAGCCGGGGCGGGCGTCCTCGGGATCGTCCGGGAAGAAACCGGCCACGTGGGAGTCGCCGGAAAGGGCGTGGCAGACCAGCACCGCGTTGTCCCGCGCCGGGGAGAGCTCGCCCAGGGTCTCGTAGGCGATGGTCAGGGGCGCAAGACGGCTGCCGCAGTCAAGTTCGATGCCGTCGTCAATGGTGAGGAACTTCTTTTCGCTTACGAGCCGCATCGGTCCTGCAGCCTGTCGAGGGCCTGGGCGAGGTCGGCGATGATGTCGTCCGCCGCCTCGATCCCAACCGACAGCCGCACGAGGTCGTCGGTTATGGCCAGTTTCTCCCGGATCTCGGGCGGGAACGACAGGTACTGGGAACTGGCCGGGTGGATGACCAGGCTCTTGCAGTCACCCAGGTTGGCCAGGTGGTAGACCAGCTCCAGGCCGTCTATGAAGCGGAAGCACTGGTCGCGGTCCGCGAGCCCGAAGGTGAGGAGCCCGCCGTAGCCGCGGCCGCCGAACATCCTTTTCGCGGTGGCGTGGCTGGGGCTTTCGTCGAGGCCGGGGTAGTTGACCCACCTGACCTCGGGCCGGGAGGCTAGGAAACGGGCCACCTTCATGGCGTTCTCCTGGTGGCGCTCCATGCGCAGGGCCAGGGTGTCGAGGCCGATGAAGGCGAGGTAGGCGTGCAGCGGGGCCATGGTGGTGCCGAAGTTTATGTGGTGCTCGCGCCAGACCCGGTCGAGGTAGGCGAGCTCGCCCTTGCGGTCCACGAAGGGGGCCATGTCCGGGAAGCGGCCGTTCGTCCAGTCGAACCGGCCGCTGTCGATAACCACCCCGCCGCAGGCCTGGCCGTGGCCGGAGATGTACTTGGTGGTGGAGTGGATGACCACGTCGGCCCCGTGCTCGATGGGGCGGCAGAGCCAGGGCGAGGCCAGGGTATTGTCCACCAGGAGCGGGACCCCGTGGCGGTGAGCCGTCTCGGCCACGGCGCCGAAGTCGGGCACGTCCATCATCGGGTTGCCGATGGTCTCGAGATAGACGAACCTGGTCTTTTCGCTCATGGCCGCGGCGATTTTTTCCGGTTCCGGGCCGTCCACCATCACCGCCCTGATGCCGTACTTGGCGAATACGTTGGCAAAGAGGATGTAGGTGCTCATGAACAGCGAGCGGGTGCAGACGAACTCGTCCCCGGCCCGCAAAAGCGCCATGCAGGCGTTGGTGACCGCGGCCATGCCGCTCGCCATCGCCACCGCGCCGGCGCCGCCCTCCAGGGCCGCGAGTTTCTCTTCCAGGACCCGGTTGGTGGGGTTGGTGAGGCGCATGTAGATGTGGTCTGCGCTTCTGCCGCCAAAGGTGTCGCTCAGGCTTTCGGCGGTGGGGTGGCGGTGGGAGGCGGTCTGGTAGATCGGCGGCATGGTCGCGCCCTCCCATTCCCCGGGGGTGAGGCATTCGTGGATGACCCTGGTGGAAAAATCGAGTTTTTTGTCTCTGTCGCTCATGATGTGTACCTTGCAGGGGGATGGTTTCACCGGCCGGTCCGGAGCGGAACCTGCGGGCCGCCGGAAAACCGCCGGTGCCCGCGCCCGGAAGGGGCGTCGTGGCCAGCGCCGCAAGCCGGCCCGAAATGCTCATTCACTCAAACAGCGCAGCTCCGCCGGTTTGCGCCTTGCCTCATCTGCGCTCGCTACGTTTTTCAACGGGCTGTTACGTTTTTCAACGGGCTGCTACAGGAGGGAGGAGAGAACCTCGCAGGACCGGCAGATCTTCATCTTTTCCTGCCAGTTCTTATGGGCCTTGCATTCGCAGATGGTGCCGTTGATGAACCAGCAGAGCTTGCCGGCGTGAAACTCCCAAGCCGGGCAGCGCATCCGTCTTTCCTTTGGACACTTTTTGATGACCCAGCAGGGTTTCATGTCCTTTTCGTCGGCCCGGTGGCGGGAGAGCAGAAAAAAGATCTGCCTCTCCACGTGAGCCGGGATCTTTCTCCACCCCTGCTCATAACTATGCACCGCCTTGATGGAGATGCCAAGCAGTTCAGCGAGCTGACGCTGGGTTTTTTTCAGCCTGTTCCTGGCCTTGAGGAATTCTTCTTTTTCCAATTTGTCATAAAAAGGAGCCCGTTTGTGGATGAACCTTCCCTGCCTTGCAAAAATGGAGAGTTGCGGCAATACTGAATCGCGAGACCGCCACTCTGACGGCGCTTGCGTACAAACGTACCACGGTGTGGTATATAAGGCAAAGGAAAAACGGGCCGGGACATGGAGAAAAAACCCTACATACTGAACGTCAAGATCCTGCGGCAGTTCCTGATAGTGGCCGATGATCTCATGCACTTCCTCGTGGCCGTGACCCTGCTCGTGTGCGCGGCCTTCATACTGGTGCGGGCCATGGCCGGGTTCCTGCACCCTGATACCGCCTCGCTCCTCCATATCCTCAACGAGGTTCTTCTGGTGCTGATCATCATGGAGCTGATGTGGCCGATTGTCAGGTTCCTGCGGCGCGAACCCTTCACCCTGAACCCCTTCCTCTATATCGGCATCATCTCCTCCATCCGGCGCATACTCCTGCTCGAGGCGGAGCACTCCGCCCTGGCGCGGCTCGCGGGCACGGTGAAACAGTGGGAGGAACAGTGGCCGGTTTTGGCCGAGATGGGGGTGAACGTGGGGATAATCCTGGTGCTTTCCGTCTCGCTCGCCATCCTCTCCCGCCGCGACCGGAGCGCGGACAAGTAAGACGGGGGATCAGGCTTTCGCGTAAGGAGCGGTCCGCAGTTCGCCGTGGCGGAGGTCTTCGGCGTCGTCCGGCAGGTGGTAGGTTACGGTGAAGCGGCCCCCGGGGAACTCCCCGCCCTCGATCACCAGCATGGAGTCGCCGCAGCGGATTCTCATCTCGGCGTTTGCGTTCATCGGCACGGCCTGGTCGAACTCCGCCTGCAGCTTTCCGGTCATCTCCCTCAGCTCCGCAAGGCGCCGGCGTTCCCTTTCGATCATCTCCCGCCGTTCGGCAAAGGCCAGGTAGAGGTTGTTGTAGTTCCTGATCCGGGTGACCACCAGGTCCACCTTTTTCAGGGCGCCGCGGGGCAGGCCGTGGTCGCCGAGCACGTCCTGCAGCTCGTAGGCAATGGAGATCACCAGATCGCTTATGGGCTGCATGTTGCTGAACGCGTCCGCCAGCATCTCCCTGAGCTTGGCGAACAGCCGCGCCGGCACCGTTTCCGGCCGGAAGCCGCGAATCGTCTTTTCCAGGCCCAGGCAGTGGGAGAGGATGTCGCGGGCCGCCTCCCTGGTTTCTTCCGCCTGCTTTCCGAACACTGTTTCGTACTCGCGCATCCTTGCGGTTGCGGCGTCTGCCTGGGTGAAGATCTCGTCGCCCAGGCGGATCTCGACGCGGCCGCTGAAAACGGTCTGCTCGAGGAGGACCGAGTTGGCCCATATCCTAACGGCCATTATGGCGCAGTCCCGTTTGAACACGACCCGGTCGCGGGCCCGTATCTCCGAGGACGAGGCGTTCATCGCCACGCACACCTGTCCTGCCGTGACCTCGCAGTTGGCGAGCGATCCGGCCTCGACATCTTTTCTGGCGTATACCCGGCATCCGTTGGTTATGAGTTCGGCGCTTATGTTTTCCGCCTCGATCTCCTTGCCCTCTATCGCGCCTTTCACATGGACATGGCCTTCGGACCTTAGCGAGAAGGCGCCCCTCAGGCTGCCCCGTATATCGAGGCTGGCGGCGCTTTTCAGGTCGCCGTAGTCGTAGTCGATGTCGCCGTTGATGGTCAGGCGGTCGGCGATTTCCAGGCTTTGCAGGGTGGCGGGATCGCCGGGGACGCGGAACTCGAAGCGCACCACCCCGGAGCAGGCGGCGAACAGCCGGTACATATTGGCCTCCTCGTCCCTGCGGGAGAAGATTCGGCCCTTCATCCAGCGGACCGGGTGGCGTTTGCCCGGTTTCGGTTTCAGGGCGCGGCCGTATACGTCCACCCCTGGACGGCCGGTGGTCCGGTCGTGGATCTCGGCGAGCAGATCGCCTTCCTGGACGTTGGGCACGCTGTTTATGTCTTTCCAGTCGATGGTTCCGTCCGGCTTGATCCGGCCTGAGCGTTTGCGCCAGTTGAATTTTACTACGGCGCGGGAGTCACGGCCGTGT
Organism: Desulfobacterales bacterium; assembly: GCA_026993265.1. Taxonomy (GTDB): domain Bacteria; phylum Desulfobacterota; class Desulfobulbia; order Desulfobulbales; family JAJRZW01; genus JAJRZW01. Next base: position 13,508 of record JALWTY010000226.1, on the reverse strand, counting down.
TCCGGCGCGGCCCCGGTGACCTCGCAGACGCCGGGCTCCCCGGCCGGGACTATCCGCACCTTGCGCGGCGGCAGCTCGGGAATGGTGTGGTCCTCGAACTCTGTTTCCACTCCCAGTTTCAGCTGGGCCCTTGCCGCCCGGGGCATGGTTATGGAAAAGGCCGATAGCAGGCAATGTTCGACTATTTTGGTGGTCAGGGGGAAATCAAGTTCGCCGGGAAGCCGCATCCGGGTGAAGGTCCGGTCCGGGGAAAGCTGCTGGTCTGCTTTCATGGCCGCGGCCCTTTCGGCCACGAGCCGCGCCAGGGGATCGGTGGATGGAGGATTCTTTTTTGTCTTGTCGCCGTCCGGCATCTCTGTGCGTAAGTTTTTTTTCGTGCCTTCCCGGATTCTATCACGGCTTCGCCTGTCCGTGGCAGGAAAAGGCCGGGCGCCTGCGGGGAGAAGGCAAGAATGTTTTGCCACCCGGCTGCTGTTGCGGCAATAATAGGAGAAACCGGCAGCCTGCTGCCGGGAAACGGCCGCACATTGTTTTCCGGCTCGCGTTTGCCAGTGGGAGAGGGAGCTTCACGGAATTTTTATGACCAGATACCGGGAAATCCTGACCAGCGTATTGCTGCTCATCCTGCTCATCGCCTTTGGCACCGCAGGGTTCATGCTTACAAGCCGTGCGTCCTTCATCGACGCCCTGTACATGACTGTCATCACCATATCCACCGTCGGTTTCGGCGAAACCTTTGCTCTCGGAACCGGCGGCAGGCTGTTTACCATCCTGCTGATTTTTGTCGGGGTGGGTTTTGTTCTGTATCTGTTCAGCCGGATAACCGAAGCGATAGTCGAAGGGGGGCTGCAGGCCACCCTCGGGAGGTTGAGGATGAAAAAAGAGGTGGCGAGACTGCGTGACCATTACATCGTCTGCGGGTTCGGCCGCATCGGCCAGGTGATCTGCAAGATTCTGGCGGAGAACCGCAAGCCCTTCGTGGTCATCGAGAAGAAGGCGGAACTGGTGGACCGGATAGCCGGTATGGGTTACCTCGCCCTGGAAGGCGAGGCCGCGGACGAGGACACCCTGACTGCGGCCGGGATCGAACGGGCCCGCGGGCTCATCGCCGTGGTCTCCACCGACGCGGATACGGTCTATATCACCCTCACCGCCCGCGGCATGCGGCCGGAGCTTTTTATAATAGCCCGCTCCAGCGGGGCCGAGGGGGCTGAGAAAAAGCTCATCCGCGCCGGCGCCAACCGGGTCTTTTCCCCTTACGAGATCGGCGCCACCCGCATGGCCCAGGAGGTGGTGCGGCCCACGGTGGTCGATTTCGTCGATCTCGCCATCCAGGGCGGGGAACTGGGCCTGCGGCTAGAGGAACTGTCGGTTCCCGACGACGCCCCCTGCGCCGGCAAGACCCTGATAGATTCGGGGATCAGGCGCGAGCACAACCTGATCGTGGTGGCGATCAAGTCCAGGGACGGGGAAATGCGCTTCAACCCCACGCCAGGCACGGTGATCAACGGCGGCGACATCCTCGTGGTGCTCGGCGATGTGAGCAATATCGAGGCCCTGGCCGGGGAACTGCGCCTGGAACGGTGACCGGCGGCGTTTCAACCCGGCAGGTTTTTTGCCGATACGTTTACGGGGCCATCGTTTTCGACGGCCTGGCAAACTTTCCCGTGAAGGCAGGAGGAGCATGGTCCAGAGCAAGGGGGTGTCCATATTCGGCGGCCGGTTCGTTCTCAAGGTATCGCGGGACAAGATGGAGGCTCACCTCATCGCCAAGGACGACCTCGGCCTCAAGGCCGTGGACATGGCCCAGCTCTTCCGCGATGTGCGGGAGGCCGGGGTGGTGTACGGTCTCCTGGACAGGCCCGAGGATCTTGGCGGCCATGTCTTTGCCGTGGCCAGGGGGGAAAAACCGGTCAACGGCGAGAACGGCCGCATCGTCATGCACGTCCCCGCCTCGGTGGTGAAGAAACCGAAAATAGATCCGGAAACCGGCGCGGCTGATTTCCGTTCCCTGGGGACAATCGTCAACGTCAACCGCGGGCGGCTTTTGATGGAAAAGGTGCCGCCCACTTCCGGCAAGCCCGGCAGGAACGTGCTGGGCGAGGAGATTCCGCCGAAGCCGGGCAAGGACTGCAAGCTGGCAAAAGGGCCGGGGATCGAGATTGACGAGGACGGAATGCGGGCCGTGGCCGCCATCAACGGCAAGTTCATGATGGTGGACGGCCGGCCCGGAGTCTATGCCGAGCACATCCACTCGGGCGACGTGGACGTGGAGTCGGGCAACCTCCTCTTCGGCGGCGAGCGGCTCGAGATCAAGGGCGAGGTCCTGCCTGGTTTCGAGGTCAAGTGCAGGGGGGATGTGAAGATCGGCCGCGGGGTCAACAACGCCCTGGTCATGGCCGGGGGAAAGGTGGAGGTCAGCGGCGGTATCGTCGGCGAGGAGGCGGTGGTCCGCGCCATCGGCGATCTGAGCATAGAGTTCGCTGAAAACGGCCCCCTGCTCGAGACCAGGGGGGACCTGCTGGTCAGCGCTTATCTGCTCCAGTGCCGGGCCAGGGTGGCGGGCGATGTCAGGGGAGAGGAAAAGGGCGCGATCATCGGCGGCGAGACCGTGGCCGGCGGCAGTGTCCATCTCCTGGATCTCGGCAGCGACGCCGAGGTTGCAACCGACGTCACCGTGGGGCTCAAACCCGAGCTCGCCGCCCGCAAGGACCGGGTGGAAGAGGAGCTCGCCCTCTGGTCCGGCCGCCTGAACGACACCCTCAAGACCGTAACCGGCCTGCAGAAGCTGCAGAAGGAGGCCGGGGCGGAGTTCCCGGCCGAAAAACGGGAGCTTCTCCAGAAGTACAACAGCGCCCTGCCCAAGCTCATGGAACGGGTCAACCGTATTCAGGAGCTGATGAGCGGGATCGAGGCCGAGCTGGACCAGGCGGTCGGGGCCTCGGTCTTCGTCCACGGCACCGCCTACCCCGGGGTGACGGTGCGCATCGGCCCGGCCATCCGCACCCTGATCGCGGCCGAGCACAAGGTGGAGATCCATTTCGACCGCGACAAACGCCAGATCCACATCCGCCCCCTGTAGGCGGCCCGGATTCTGTCTTCTGTCTTTCCGGCAGGTTGACACGGGCCGGCAAATCCGCTATCTATCCTCCCCCGGTTTGACAGTTCCAACACCGTACCGTTTTGGATCATGCAGTGTGAACATCCTTGCTCCGGCGGCCGGCCCGGGAATGGGGACGACCCGGCCGCGGCGGCGCAGTACTACCTCGGAATCGTCGAAGAAAACCCCCGGGACCCCGGGGCCCATTGCCGTCTCGGCCTGGCCTTGAAGGACCTCGGCCTGCTGGACGAGGCCATCTCCTGTTTCAGGGAGGCCCTGCGGCTCGATCCGGGCCTGGCCGCGGCCCACGCCGGAATGGGGGTTGTGCTCCACATCCAGGGCCGCGCCGGCGAGGCCGCGGCCGCCTTCCGCCGGGCCCGGGAGCACGGCGACACCACCCCTTCGAACCTCCATATCATAAACGCCCTCACCGGCAGGCGCACCGACCGGCCGCCGCCGGGGTACGCGGCCCATCTCTTCGACTCCTACGCCCCCCGTTTCGACGAAAGCCTGGTACGCATGGGATACGAGACCCCCATGCTCCTGCGCCGGGAACTCGATCTCCTGGACGCATCGCGGACCTTTTCCCGCGGCCTTGACCTCGGCTGCGGCACCGGGTTTTCCGGCCTGCCCTTCCGCGACCGGGCGGAGCACCTGACCGGGGTGGATGTTTCGGCCGGGATGCTCGCCCGGGCCGCGGAAAAGGAGATCTACGACGAGCTTCACTGCTGCGATCTGCTCTCCTTTCTCGAGGCGGACGGGGAGGGGTACGACCTGGCGGTCATGGCCGATGTCTGCGTCTATCTCGGCCGCCTCGACCCGGTCTTCGCCGCCCTTTGCCGCCGCCTGCGGCCGGCCGCCTGCCTCCTTGTCTCCATCGAGCACGGCAGCGGCGACGATTTCGTCCTCAAGCCCTCGGGCCGCTACGGCCATTCCCCGGCCTATGTCGAACGCCTGGCCCGGACGGCCGGGATGCGGGTGGCGCGCCGCCGCAGCGCCGTTATCCGCCGGGACGGCGGCAAGGATGTGATGGGCGAGCTGATGGTCATCGTTGCGCCCGGACCGTGAGGAGGCCGCGGTGGCGGCGCCCGTTTCCGAACGGCCCTTCAGGAGGCCGCGCGGATTATCTCCCGCATCTCCCGCACCGCCGCATCCAGCCCGACCATGATCGCCCGGGCCATGACCGCGTGGCCGATGGACAGCTCCTCCACCGTGGGCAGGGCCGCCACCGGCGCGGTGTTCAGGTAGTTCAGGCCGTGACCGGCGTTGACCCGCAGACCCGCCTCGAAGGCGGTCTCGGCCGCGGCCGAGATCAGGTTGAACTCCTCTTCCCGGCTCTTTTCGTCTTCCGCGTCGCTGTAGCGGCCGGTGTGGATCTCCACGAAGGTCGCCCCCACCCGGACCGCGGCCTCGATCTGGCCTTCGTCCGGGTCGATGAACAGGCTCACCGGAACGCCTGCGTCCCGGAAACGGGCCACGGTGTCCTGGATCTTCTTCTCCTGTCCGGCCACGTCCAGGCCGCCTTCGGTGGTCAGTTCCTGCCGTTTCTCCGGCACCAGCGTCACCATGTCCGGGCCGATGTCCAGGGCGATCTTGATGATCTCCTCGGCCGCTCCCATCTCCAGGTTGAGCTTGCTTTTCACCGTCTGCCGCAAAAGCCGCACGTCCCGTTCCTGGATGTGACGGCGGTCCTCGCGCAGATGGACGACTATGCCTTCGGCCCCGGCCAGCTCGCAGACGGCCGCGGCCGCGACCGGATCGGGTTCGGCCCCGCCGCGGGCCTGGCGCAGGGTGGCGACGTGATCGACGTTTATGGCCAGTGACACCATCTGTTTCCTCCTGTTGTCCAGCATGTTCATGTACTTTTTTTCCTCTGCCTCCATGAGCGCGGCCTCTTCCTCGCCCCTTTCATGGTCGAAACCGAGGAGATGGACGAAACCGTGCACGAGAAGCCGCCGGATCCGCCGGTTTACGCCCTGGCCCCGCTCCCCGGCCTCGCGGGCCGCGGTTTGGCTTGAGATGACGATGTCGCCGAGGACGACGGTGCCGTCCGGGCCGGGTTCCTGGTCCTGCGGCCAGGAGAGCACGTTGGTCGTCTTGTCGCGGCCGCGGTGGTCGCGGTTGAGCCGGCGCATGGTCTCGTCCCCGGTTATGAACACGGAGAGCTCGGCCCGCGTCATCCCGGCTGCGGCCAGCAGCCGTTCGGCGTCGCGCCGCACCATCTCGAGGCATACCCTGCGGTCGCCGGACTCGTCACGCAGGAGCACGGTCATGCTTTATTCCTCACGCCGGATTCGTAGGCGGCGATGATCTTCTGCACCAGGGGGTGGCGGACCACGTCCGCCTCGGTGAAACGGCAGAAACCGATGCCGCGCACCCCTTTCAGGATCCTCTCCGCGTGCACCAGCCCGGAATGACGGGCCTCGGGCAGGTCTATCTGGGTGACGTCGCCGGTGACCACGGCCCTGGAGTTGAACCCCATCCGGGTGAGGAACATCTTCATCTGTTCCCTGGTGGTGTTCTGGGCCTCGTCGAGGATGATGAAGGCGTCGTTCAGGGTGCGGCCGCGCATGAAGGCGAGCGGCGCTATCTCGATCGTCTCCTGCTCGATCAGGGCCGTGGTCTTCTCCTTGCCGAGCATCACGTAGAGGGCGTCGTGCAGGGGCCGCAGGTAGGGGTTTATCTTCTGGGCCATGTCGCCGGGGAGAAACCCGAGCCGCTCGCCCGCCTCCACCGCCGGCCGCGCCAGGATGATCTTTTTCGCCTCGCCGCCGGTCAGGGCCGCGGTGGCCATGGCCACGGCGAGAAAGGTCTTGCCGGTTCCGGCCGGGCCGATGCCGAAGACGATGTCGTGGTTGCGGATGGCCTCGATGTAGGCCTTCTGCGCCATGCTCTTGGGCGCGATCACGCCCCGCTCGCCGCTGATGAGGATCTTGTCCAGGAAGATCTCTTTCAGGTCGGCGGCAGGATGGCGGCTGACTATCCTGAGGGCGAAGGGGATGTCCTGGGGGTAGACCGGGTGGCCGGTGGCGATGATCTCGTAGAGCTGGGAGACGGCCCGGGCCGTGACCTCCACGTCGGCGTCGGCGCCGCTTATCGTCGCCTCGGTGCCGCGCAGGCCGATTTTGACGTCCATGGCGGCCTCGATCACCTCGAGGTTGCGGTTGCGCTCGCCGAACAGCCGGCAGACCGCCTCGGGCTCGGCAAAGGAGAGGGTCAGGCTTTTCACCTGTTCTTCCCGGCCTCGGTCAGGGCTTCCCGGATGAGTTTCTTAAGTGACGCCATGCTGCGGTCGCGCACCTTGCGCCCGTTTATGAACAGGGTGGGAGTGCCGCGGACTCCGGCCTTGCCGCCGTCGTTCAGATCCTTTTGCAACTGTTTTCTGACCTCTTCACTGTTGCGGTCGGCGACGAATTTTTTCATGTCCAGCCCGAGTTTTCTGGCAATGGCGTCGATGGCGGGCATGTCGAGCTTGGCCGCGGCAAAGAGCTCGTCGTGGAAGGGCCAGAACTTGCCCTGTTTTGCCGCGGCCAGGGCGGAAAGGGCGGCCGGCACCGCGAACTGGTGGCCGCGTAGCGGAAAATTCTTGTAAACGATCTTGAGTTCTTCGGGAAACTCGTCGAGCAGGTTCATCAGCTCGGGATCTATCTTGGCGCAGTAGGGGCACTGGAAGTCGCTGAACAGCACCAGGGTGACCGGCGCGTTCTCCGGCCCGAGAAAGGGCGAGCCGCTGATGTCTATCTTGCGGACAAAGTCGATCAGGATCTCCTGCATTTTTTTGCCCGCTCCGCTTGCAACCATGACCCGGTCGCCGGTGACCGAGAGGGCGATGCTGCTCGCCGCCGGGTCCACCATGACCGTGTCGTTGAGCTTGCCGTCCTTGCCGTGGATGGCGAGCCTGCCGCCTTTCATGAGGACAAAGGTCCACTCCCCGTCCTGGCTCATGGCGATGTCCACCGGGCTTGCCGGCAGCGGCGTGGTTTTGTTTACGGTGCTGTACACCCTGGCTCCGGCCGGATTGACGGCCAGCAACAGCAGGAAGAGGACGGCGTTCATGGCAATGGTTCTGGACATATGTTCACCTCTTGTGGCGTGGTGGCGGAAAAAGGGACAGCGCGCGGCGGGCTGCCTCTGGCAGGGGCCGGTCCGCGTCCGGTCTCATGAAGTCATGCAAGATTATAACCCGGATATGGTTTTGACAAGGGCCTGAATGCGTGAGCGTTCGGTAGCGTGCCGGATGCGTATCAGGAAACAGGAGCCGGGGGGCAGGAGACAGTATCAGCACCAAGGCCGACGCTGTGCGGCGGTGCTGCGCCGGGCAGGCGCGGAACCGGCCTGCCCGGTGGCACGCAAGGATGTGGGGCTATTGCGGCAGCAGGCGTTCGCTGCCTGCCGGGGCGTTTTCCGGCCGGGCAGGCAGCCCCTCCGCCTCGCCCTCGATCAGGGCCACCAGCCGTTTGACTATATTGCCGAGGTTCTTGGCCTCGTTGTGCATTTCCGCCGCGGCGCTGGCGGTTTCCTCCGAGGTGGCGGCGTTGTCCTGGGCCAGGTTGTCCATCTCGTGGATTCCGGTGCTTATCTGGGTGATGCCGAGCGACTGCTCGTTGTTGGCCGTTGTGATCTCGCTCAGGAGCACCGCCACCTTGCTCGCGCCTTCGGAAACCTCCTGGAAGGCGTCGGTCGCCTTCTGGACCAGGTCGGAGCCGCCGCGGATCTTCTGGACGATGTTGTCGATCAGCTCGGCCGTGTTCTTGGCCGAGTCCGCCGAGCGCAGGGCCAGGTTCCTGACCTCATCGGCCACCACCGCGAACCCGGCCCCGGCCTCGCCGGCCCTGGCCGCCTCGACCGCCGCGTTCAGGGATAGCAGATTGGTCTGGAAAGCGATTTCGTCTATGGTTTTCACGATCTTCTGGGTCTCCTCGCTGGCGGTGAGGATGTCGGCCATGGAGCGGTTCAGCTCTTCCATGAAGATGTTGGCCTTTTCCGTGATGTCCTTGGTCTGCTGCATCTCCTTGTCCGCCCTGGAGGTGTGCTCGGCGTTCTGGCGGGTCATGCCGGTGATTTCCTCGAGGGCGGCGGAGGACTCCTCGGCCGTTGCCGCCTGGTTGGATGACTGGTCGGCCAGGTTCTCGGCCGTGTTGGCCACCGATGCCGACAGGGTGTCGATATTGCCGGAACTTGCGCCGAGCACCGATGACAGCTCCTTGAGCGGCGCGATGACACCGTTTCTGATCAGGAACCAGGCGGCCGCCGTCACGCAGACGAGGACGAGGAGAAGGACGCCCTGGATCAGGAGCACCGTGTTCAGGTTGTTGCGTTTTTCGAACAGCAGCACCGCCTGGTTCATGGTCTTGAGCAGGGGTATGTTGTTGGCCTTGACCGCGGCGAGCGCCCTGGCAAAGCCGTCCGAGGAGGGGTCGGCGCTCTCGATGGTCTTAATGTCCGCCGCAAAGCTGCGCCACAGATCCTGGACCTCGAGCAGCCTTGCGCGGATGGCCTCGTCCTCCGTTTTTTCAAGGCCCAGTTTCCCGTCGCCGTTCAGCAGGCCGTTGAGGGTGGTGTCGAACAGGGATACCGTGGACTCGAGGCTGGCGATGGCCTGGCTGTGTTCCGCGGCAGAGGCGGAATTGGCGACTATCAGCGCCTCCTTTGTCATCTTCTGGGTAAGCATCCGTTGCCGGCCGGCCAGGTTTATCGCCCGGCCCCTTGCGATCTGTTTTTTGACCACGGTGTAGATGACGCCGCTGTTGATGATGCCTATTGCCAGGAACACGGCCAGGAGGATGTTTATCTTTGCCCCCAAGGTCAGGCGGTTGAGCATCTTCTGTCTCCCCTTTTGTGTTTGATTTTCAGCACCGAGCGCCGCGGCCGGCTTGATGTTCCCTGATTCAAGGGCAGGCCGCACAATTGCAATTATGCGGAAGGAAACTGCGGGATGTCAATCAAATGATGCTGCAGGTTCACCGCGGCAGGAGGTCGGCGATGAGAAGCGCCGGATGGAGGACTTCAAACCGGTGCCCGGATGATTGCCGGTGGCGCTGCCACTGCAGGAAACAGCCGCTGCACGAGGTTATCACTGTTGACACTTCCAGTTCGGCGAGTTCGGCCAGCGCGGGAGCGATGATTTTCGCCGACAGTTCCGGAAAAGTAAGGCCGAAGGCGCCGCCCATGCCGCAGCAGCGGGGGCCGCGCCCGAACTCCCGGAGCTCCAGCCCGGGAACCAGTTTCAGTAGTCTGCGGGGCTCGGTAATGATTCCGTGGCGGAAACGCAGATGGCAGGGGTCGTGCCAGAGGCATGTTTTTTTTTCCGGCAGGGGGACGAGGTTTCCCGCAAGCGCGGCAATGGCGGCCGGAGTGGTGAAACGGCGGGAAAAGGGTTCAACCCGCGCGGCAAAGTCGGCGGCCCGGTCCCGCCATTGCCGGTCGTCGCCCAGGAGTTCGGGATAGCTCCTGAGCTGGTGGAAGCAGGAGGCGCAGGGTGTGAGTATGGTTTGGGCGCGGGCAAAGACCTCGATATTGCGTTTTGCGAGTTCCCTGGCCCGGCTGAACCGGCCCGCGCTCCAGGCGGCAAGTCCGCAGCAGGTCTGTTCTCCGGGGATGGCCGGTTCGCGGCCATGGCAGAAGCGTTCCATGGCCGCGGTGGCGGTTTCGATCTCCTGAACGAGATGGCGGGCGAGGCAACCGGAGAAGATGGCGATGCCGTTTTCGGCATGCTCCGTTTTTGCGGTGCGGAGGGCCGCAGCCGCGGGCAGCCCGAGTTTCAACCGCAGGCCGCTCTCGGGCGGCAGGACCTGCGCGGCTCTGGCCGCAAGCCTTGCCAGAGGTGCAAGGGCGTTCCTGGCCGCGTCCGATTCCGCGGCCGCGGCCAGCATCCGGGGGGCGAGTCCGCCATGCCCCTTTCCCGCCGCAGCGATTCGCGTGGTGATGTCGAGCCCGCGGCTGCAGGCCTCCTCGCAGGCCCCGCAGAGAAGACAGCTTGCCAGGCCGCGCTCCGCCGCCTTTCCCGCAAGCCCCAGTTCGATTATCCGCAGCCGGCCGCGGGGCGCGCGGTCTTCCCGGCCCGTGGCCCTGTAGGTGGGACATACGGTGAGGCAGGCGCCGCAGTGGGCGCATTCTTTGCGGCGATCCCGGCTCAATTACGGGCTGCCGCCTTCCCCCGGCCGCCACAGGAGGTAGGCCTTGATGAAGGGGTCGATCTCGCCGTCGAGCACCGCGTCCACGTTGCCGATCTCGCAGTTGGTGCGGTGATCCTTTACCATCCGGTAGGGCTGCAGGACGTAGGAACGGATCTGGCTGCCCCAGCCGATCTCCTTCTTGTCGCCGGAGAGCTTGGCCTCCTCCTCTTCCTTTTTCTTGCGCTCGAGTTCGTAGAGCTGGGCCTTGAGCATCTTCATCGCCGTGTCGCGGTTCCTGTGCTGGGAACGCTCGTTCTGGCACTGGACCACGATGCCGGTGGGCAGGTGGGTGATGCGGATGGCCGAGCTGGTCTTGTTGACGTGCTGGCCGCCCGCGCCGCTCGCCCGGTAGGTGTCTATGCGGAGATCCTTTTCGTTGATCTCCACCTCTATGTCGTCGTCCAGCTCGGGGAAGATGAACACCGAGGCAAAGGAGGTGTGCCTGCGGCCGCCGGAGTCGAACGGCGATATCCGCACCAGCCGGTGGATGCCCATCTCGCTGCGCAGAAGACCGTAGGCGTTGCGGCCCCTGATCATCATGGTGACGCTCTTTATGCCGGCCTCGTCGCCGGGAAGCTGGTCCAGGATCTCGGTGGAGAAACCGCGGTGTTCGGCCCAGCGCAGATACATGCGCATCAGCATGCTGGCCCAGTCCTGGGCCTCGGTGCCGCCCGCGCCGGCGTTGATGGCGAGCATGGCGTTGCTCGCGTCGTGCTCGCCGGAGAACATGCACTCCATCTCGGTGTTTTCAACCTCGGTGGCGAGCTGCCCTATGGCCGCTTCAGCCTCGCGGGCGGTTTCGGCGTCGTCCTCTTCGGTGGCAAGCTCGAGCAGAACCTCGGCGTCCTCGAGCTTGGCGTGGCAATCGTTCCAGCTCTTTATGACCGCGGCCAGCTGCCCCTGTTCCTTCTGCACCCTGCGGGCCTGTTCCTGGTCGTTCCAGAAATCGGGCGACATGGTGAGTTTTTCCAGCTCGGCCAGCCGTTTTTCCTTTTCATCCAGCTCAAAGATGCCTCCTTAGCCTGAGGAGGCGGTCCTTGAGATCCTGAAGTTTCTGTTTCAGCTCTGCTGACATTTTTTTCCTTATCTATTGTCTGTGTTGCTCGGGATCAGGCGTCGTTCCGGTTCTTTCTTGCCGCCGCCAGGACCATGGCCACGGCGGCGAGGAAACAGGCGGGGCCGAACCTGCCGCCGGGGCCGAAGGCCATGAACGACTTAGTCTTCATTACCGGCAGGTCATGAACCGCGGCGTATGGCGCAAACAACGGCGACACCCGGTACATTCTGCCCGCCGGGTCGATGAAGGCGCTGAATCCGGTGTTGGCCGCCCTGGCCATGGACCTGCGGCATTCAACCGCCCGGAACACCGCCATGGCGAGATCCTGCCACGGAGCGCTGGTCATGCCGTACCAGGCGTCGTTGGTGAGATCCACCAGCATGTCGCCGCCCTTCCTGGTCCGTTCGGCGGCCAGTTCCGGGAAAATGGTCTCGAAGCAGATTAATACCCCAATCCGCAGGCCTTTACAAGGCAGCGGATCTCCGCCCGCCCCCGCGGTGAAGTCGCCGATGGCGTCCACCACGGGCGAGAGAAAGAAGAGCAGCCTGCGCAGGGGCACGTATTCGCCGAACGGCACCAGGTGCTGCTTGTCGTAGCGTCCGCGGATGCCGGTCGGCCCGGCCACGAAGGCGCTGTTGTAATAACGGGGGCCGGATGCGCCGTTTTCCCGGTGCGGAGCTCCGGTGACCAGTGTGACTCCTGCGGGAGCGAGCAGTTTTTCCTCGACAGTCCGCCACATGGGGGATTCAAGCGGGTAGAATGGCAGGGCGGTCTCGGGCCAGACGATTATCTCCGGGGATTCGCCCGCGGTGCCGAGGCTGAGCCGCAGGTATTTTTCCAGGGTTTTTTCCTGAAAGTCCGGATTCCATTTCTCGTCCTGGGGGATGTTGCCCTGGACGATGGCGATTCTCTTTCTTGGCGCAGCCGCTATTTTCTTCTCCACGGTGTTTCCGGCCAAGACATTGCCGGTTATGAAGGCGAGCATCACCGCCGCGGCAACGGCCATGGCCGCGGCCTCGCCGCGGCTTGCGCCCGCGGCCTTTCTGCGCCGGAGGAAACGGTAGACGGCCGCATTAACGGTGACGATGGCGAAGGTGACCGCGTGGTGGCCGAGCAGGGAAGATACCTGGATCATCTGCGGCTGGCGGTAGAGGTCGTATCCCAGGTCCATCCAGGGGAAGCCGGTCAGGAGGATCGAGCGCAGCCAGTCCAGCCCTACCCAGGCGGCCGGGGCCAGGACGGGGAGGAGAGAGGGCGGCGCAACCGCGGTGAACAGGGCGAAGAGCGCGGGATAGAGCGCCATGTAGGCCGCAAGGAGAACAAGGACCAGCACCGCGGCCGGATAGGGCAGGCCGCCGAAACGGTGCAGGGCCACCACCACCCAGTAGACAAGAAGCAGGTAGAGGACAAGGCCGAAGAAAAGGCCCAGGACAAAGGCCCTTTTCCGGCCGCAGCCGTCAAGGGCGGCAAACAGCGGGACGAGCCCGATCCATACGAGAGGGGAGAACTGCCAGATACCGGGCGCGGCCGCGAACAAAAAAAAAGCCGACAGCGCGGCAAGCCCCGTCCGGGCGGAAAAGGGGAGGCCGCCGTATGCGGAGGGACGGAAAACCATTTATTCCCCTTCCTCGCTGATGCGGCTGATCTTGATCTTTTCGATCCTGCGCCTGTTGGCGGCGAGCACCGTCATCCGCAGCCCGTTGACCGTAACCGTGGTTCCCGGGCCGGGCAGATGCCCCAGGCGGTGGAGCATCAGTCCGGCTGCGGACTCGTACGGCCCCTCGGGCAGCTCTGCGTCGAAGAATTCCTCCACGTCCCGCAGCGGCACCTTGCCGTCGGCGATCATGGTGTCGTCGTCCATCCTTTCCCAGACCGGCTTGCTGTCGTCGGATTCGTCGTCGATCTCGCCCACGATCTCCTCGAGCACGTCCTCGAGGGTCACGATCCCCCGGACGCCGCCGAATTCGTCGGTGATCACGGCCAGGTGCACCTTGCGGGACTGGAAGTCGCGCAGCAGGTCGAGGAGCTTGCGGTTCTCGGTGGCGAAGAAAGCCGGCCGGGCCAGCGTGGCCGCGTCCGGCCGGTTGTCCGCCTGGATATGGCGCAGCAGGTCCTTTGCATAGATGATGCCGGTTATGTGGTCGATGGAGCCGGAATAGACCGGAATACGGGAGAA